>JAAEOP010000138.1 GCA_024223125.1 Chloroflexota bacterium | reverse complement strand
TTTTGTTAAGCAGAGCATCCAAGCGCGACAAGATTGGATCAATCATATTCCCGATAAACTGAGTGAGGAGCAGTTGGATCAAATCTCAGAAGCTCTCCAACTGTTAACCTCGATTCACCAAGAAGAGTAACTTCATGTGGGGATACAGGTTTCCCATTACTAATCACCCCATAAATGAGGGAGAAAAATCAAATGAAATTAGCCATATTTGGCGCAACAGGCAAAACAGGTATCGAGCTTGTAAAACAGTCCCTTGAACAGGGGCACATCGTTACTGCTTTTGTGCGCGACCCGGCTCGACTGACAATTGAAGATGACCGTTTAACGTTCGTTGTTGGCGATGTTTTTGACCCGGCCAGCGTCGCCCAAGCGATACGGGGGCAAGATGCTGTCATTTGCGCTTTGGGCGCGGGAAATGATTTGAAGAAAACAACTATCCGCACCACAGGCACAATCAATATCATTAAGGGCATGCAGAAGAACGATGTTAAACGGCTCATAATTGCAACTGCAATGGGCGTCGGCGAAAGCTGGGACACATTGTCTCTGTTTAACAAATTCTTCTTTGCCACCTTGTTAAAAAGCGCTCGCGCAGACCACGAAGCACAAGAAGCTGCTGTAAAAGAAAGCGGGCTAGATTGGACGATTGTTCGTCCCAGCGGCTTGACCGATACGCCCCGAACTGGCGTTTATGAAGTTGGCGAAAACATCCTCGCAAAGACATCCAAGATTCCCCGCGCCGATGTTGCCGACTTGATCCTCAAAGAAGTGGAACAAAACAGGATGATTGGCAAAGCGATCACAATCACAAATTAATGAGAAAACAACACACAACATCTTTTTCTTAGCGAGTCATATCAGGAGCGTATTATGAATCCAGCAGCTAGTATTATCATGGGAGCCGCTTTACTATTTTATACCATTGGGGTCTGGGGAGAACGCATTCAAGGGCGACTTAAATGGTGGCAATTGGTTTTCTTTGGATTGGGGTTGATTTGTGACACTTGGGGGACTGGCCTGATGTTTGAATTTGTCGGCGGGATGACGTTTGATGTTCACGGCATATCGGGGCTAATTGCGATCCTGCTCATGTTCATCCACGCCGTATGGGCATTGGGCGTATTACTCAAAAAAGATGAGAATGCTATCCAGAATTTTCACAAATTCAGCGTTGCCGTATGGGTTATCTGGTTGATTCCTTATTTCAGTCCGATGTTTTTCAGTATGGCGGTTTAGATAATCGGCGGTCTACCTAACCAAATAGCAAATGCAAAAGAACTAAAAATGACTATTTTATCCATCGCCATCATCCTGTTCATCCTGCTGGAAAGCTTAAACGTACTGACTTTATATTTCAATCCCGGTTCGCAAATGGGAAATGGATTAGGCGTGTTTAACGCTTGGAAAAAATCGAAATCCGACCCGGAAATGCACCAGTTTGTTCGCTATTTGGTGTTTTGGGTGGCCGGAACCAAGTTGATTTTTATCGCCCTGCTTATCGTCATCCTGCTAACGGCGGGGGAATCGACACAACTACTTACGGTTGTGGCCATGATCGCGTCGATTTTATCATTCTTCTGGCGACTGTTTCCGATAATTAAATCGTTGGATGAAGAGGGGCATATCTCGCCGCCTGGTTACTCAAAAACATTGGCGATGATGATTGCTGGTTTCGTCGGTATGTTTGCTATCGCTTTATTTTGGTCGTTGATTCAAATGTGATCTTAGGGTAAGGGGCGGATGTGTTGTAGGAGAAACGGCCGTAAATCAAGCCGCAGTTTTCGTTTGAGTATGGGTTGGAGATAGGGAAGCGTGAGGGAGGAAACGGCCGTTTTCCATCTCAAACAAGTCTACGCTAGACTGAACAACTTTCCAGCATCTCGTGATCGTAATTGTTGTCATTGTCGAAAATCGCAAAGAAACGATTACGAATACGCGTATTTGCGGCTCTGTTCTTGTGGGGGGAACGAATGCTCCATCCTCACTATGTTAATACGCGATTTCATAAAAAACTCACAACCTGTCATACCTGCGCAGGCAGGCATCCATCTTTTGGATTCCCGCCTGCGCGGCGCTTGCCCTCACGAAGGTGAGGGAATGAGCGTTCAAATTTTTTTGTAACATTGTGGTTAATTACCTATCCTACAAGTAATGTACGCCAGTCAATTGTTCAGACGCTTCCCAAAATCGCTTGAGAATGGCGGCGTCATCCAACGCAGCATTACACTTCTGTTCCGCAGGATAGCCCCGCATGCGCATCGTCTTTGGCCCGTAGAAAACG
>JAAEOP010000137.1 GCA_024223125.1 Chloroflexota bacterium | reverse complement strand
GGACAGCTTTTTGCTGGGGTTAGAGGGGGGACTAGCCTGGCGAGAAACGGCCGTGTTCCAGCCCACCTGCACCATTTGCGGCCTCACTTCTGGTTACCAGGGAGCGGGCGCTAAAACAGTACTACCGGCCAAAGCCAGCGCCAAGATAGATTTTCGTCTGGTTCCCCAACAAACGCCAGAGGAAATGGTAAGCAAACTGCGGGCACATCTGGACGTTCAGGGATTTCATGATGTAGATGTCAAGCTGTTGGGGGGTGGACGGCCAGCCAAAGTTGATCCGGATGATCCTTTTGTGCAAATTGCTAATGAAACGGCTGTAGACGTGTACGGCCAGGAACCTGTGGTCATGCCCATGATTGGTGGCAGCGGCCCAAACTATCCCTTTATTCATACATTAGGGTTACCATTGGTAGCGGCGGGTGTTGGCTACCCTGGCAGCAACGCCCACGCCCCCAATGAAAATATGCGCCTGGAAAACTTCATCAAGGGAACCAAACACACCGCCCGCATCATCACTAAGTTTGCCATGTAGAACAAACTGTTAGTTTGCTCTACAAATTGGCGATGCGTTCGCCGAAATTGAGTAGGGCTTTTACACGGCCGTCATCTGGCCCTTCTGCATAAACACGAAGAACAGGTTCTGTGCCCGACGGCCGTATCAACAACCAACTGCCATCATTCAGATAATATTTAACCCCATCCACTGTTTGCACATCATCCACCGCCACGCCGCTAATTTCATTAGGCGCATTGTTCAGCAAATGTTGCACCATTTCCTTTTTTTCAACCGGCCGGCTTAACTTAATATCTGTTCGTTTATATTGGGCGGGGCCATATTGGTCTAGCAAATCTTCCACCAGTATATGCAAAGGTTGTTGGGCAGCAGCCATCACTTCCAAAATCAGCAAACCCATCAACACTCCATCCCCTTCAGGGATATGACCTTTAATGCTCATGCCCCCCGATTCTTCGCCCCCCATTACCACGCCATTGGCAATCATCAAATCGGCAATATGGTTAAAACCAACTGGAGTTTCTATTAGTTCCAGGTCGTATTGGGCAGCGATACGGTCTAACATGCGGGTAGTAGAAACGGAGCGAACTACCTTGCCCCGCAGCCCGCGCTTTTCCAGCAGATAACGCAGCACCAGGGCAAAAATACGGTGCGGGTCTACAAAATTCCCTTTGGCGTCTACGGCGCCAATGCGGTCGGCATCGCCATCGGTGGCCAGACCCACATCCCAATGACCGGCTTGAATAGTGGACATGAGCAGGCCCAAATGTCGGGTTATAGGTTCGGGATGGATGCCGCCAAAACCGGGATTCATTTCATGGCGGATGTTGTGTACGTGGGAACGGCCGCGAGCCAACACTTCCCCCATTGCCCCTCGACCAGAGCCATACATACCATCAGCTACCACACGCAACTCGCCGCTGGAAATAATGTC
>JAAEOP010000136.1 GCA_024223125.1 Chloroflexota bacterium | reverse complement strand
TGGCCGGCCAGGCCGCCAACGACATCGGCTTGCAGTGCGGCGGCTGGACCATCGAATGGCAAGGGCAGCCGGGGCCCATCACGCCGGGGACGACCCTGCTGGACGCCATCAAACACACATTGTCGGAGGCCTCTCACCTGCACTATGATGTCAATGGTGACTTTTCTGCGGATATCAGCCCCGCCGAGGTGGGGCTGGTGGTGTTGAGCGAACAACCCTACGCCGAAGGCGAAGGCGACCGCGCCGATTTGCACCTTCCTGAAGCTGACATCGCCTTGATTGAGAGGGTCCGACCTCACTGCCAAAAGTTGGTGGTAATCCTCTACTCTGGACGCCCGTTAATCATCACCGACCAACTGGCCCGGTGCGATGCCTTTGTCGCCGCTTGGCTGCCCGGCACCGAAGGTCAGGGCCTCGCCGATGTGCTGTTTGGCGATTATCCCTTTACCGGCAAGCTGCCCTACACCTGGCCCCGTTCAATGGAACAAATCCCCCATGCGGCCCTAACCTGTAGCAATGATGACCCTCTGTTTCCGTTTGGCTATGGGTTGGCATAAAAAAACAAAATGTTAATCAAAATATTATAGAAAGGAACACACCATGAGCGTTGAGTTATTTATCGCGGTTTTTGAAAATAGTGAAGAGCAGGCACAGATTACGTTACAACGCACCAGAGAGCTGGCCAAAGGCGGCTCACTGCAATTGCAGAATGCCGCCGTCATCGTTAAAGACAGCGACGGCAAGGTTACCACGCAAGACATCTACGATGTCGACGCCAAGCACGGGGCGGTGTTTGGCGCTATCAGCGGGGCGGTGATTGGCTTGTTAGGCGGGCCAATTGGGGCCATCGCCGGGGCAGCAGCCGGAGCGGCCACGGGTGGGGCCACCGCCAAATTGGCTGATTACGGCGTCTCCGAGGAGATGATCAAAGAGGTGAGAGACAGTATGCCGGCCGGCAGTTCAGTCATAATCGCCTACGTTGAGCTGGTGTGGGTTGACAAAGCTATTCAGAGACTGGAGGAAGCCGGGGCCATTGTCACCCACGAAACGTTGGGTGGCCGCCTGGGCCGCTGGGATTCTTCGCCGTCAGTGCCCAGACAGAGTTGAGACGTTCCTGTCAGGAACCAATGTGGCCGGTGCATCCAGTAACTGAATTACCCTCTCTCCGAAGTAAAGAGAATTCATATCTTCCGTCTTTTGGTGATCCTCCCCTCGAGGGGTAAACGCCCTCGGGGAAAGGAGGCTTGAACCCAAGGGCGGCTTTTATTTCGACCAACACAACCGTTTTGTTACCTCAACCTGGCAACCCCGAAGGTGACGACGTGCCGAATAAGAAATATTACGATCCCAGAATCTGGCTTAGAGAAGCCGAAGTGTCGCTAAAGGCCCGGTTGAAGCAAGCTTCTGAAGACTTGAATAATGCCAATACGTTGGATTGAATCAAATTCATCGTTTGAGGAGAGACTCAAAATGGAATACAACATATTACGCCTTGGCGAGCGGAAACGGATTGCGCTTGTGGCCCACGATCACAAGAAAAAGGATCTGTTGGAATGGGCTAAATTCAATCGAGACGTGCTGGCTCAACACATCGTTATTGGCACCGGGACCACCGGCAAACTGTTGGAACAAACGTTGAATATTGAGGTGATGAAGCTGCAAAGTGGCCCTCTGGGGAGCGATCAACAGATTGGGGCCAAGATTGCCGAGGGCGAGAT
>JAAEOP010000135.1 GCA_024223125.1 Chloroflexota bacterium | reverse complement strand
TAAGAATTGTTTGATGGTCTGAAATAGCTCGTTGGAACTGACATGCGGCAATGACTCCCAATCAATATCCTTGTGAATCGCAGCCAAAAGTTCTTTAATCTGCCATCCTTCTTTGGCGCTGGTTTCAAAGTAACCGTCAAAGCCCATCTCGCGCACAATGCTGCGTAAGCGACTGTGCCATACAGAAACACCCCCCAAATCGGAACGGGCCGCCACCAGATATTTGGTCATCGGTAGAGCGGTATCTCCCTGACGGCGGGCCGCCTGCCGCAAGGCTCGATCCCAATGGCGCACACCAGCCAACGGCTCCAGATCATTGCTGGTGTCAAAAACGACCAGAGCTACGGCCACTTCGTTGAGATGGAGCTGGTTGGTCAAACGGTAACCGGGCTGTCCGGCTAAATCCCACAGTAAGGTTTCACGAGTTTCCTGACGGCCGTCTGGCAGTGTCACATCTTCATTGGCAAACGTCCACACTTTACAGCCATGTGTAGAGCCTGTTTTCACCCACGGCCGTCCCGACAGCACCAACCCCAATCCCGATTTACCAACTCCCGAATCACCTACCAGCACCACTTTGGCGTTGCGATAATGCCACGTTTCCGTCGTAAAATCGGCCCCCAACAAAGCAAGGTCATCCAGATGCCAGATGCGGATGTTGCGGTCCCCTTTGCCCAATGTTGCCAACAGAGGCATGTCGGGATGAAAGGCCAGTCCGGCATTAAAATCAGATTTCATCGGCTCTGGCAAGCTGGCTACCAGTTCCCAGGTATCGCAGCGCCACAAGCCTACACTATCATCACGGGATTTGGAGGCCAGAAAGTTACCATCGGGGGAAAAGCGGACAGATAGAACCAGATCAGTATGCCCTTCCAAGACATTTTGCATCCTTCCGGTACGCACGTTCCAAATGCGGATGGTCTGGTCATCGGAGGCGGAAGCCAGATAACGGCCGTCGGGCGACCAGGCGACTGAATTGATGATGTCATGATGGCCAGTGAGTTTGCGGAATAGCTTGTTGTGACGCACATCCCAAAAGGAGATGGTTTTGTCACGGGAGGCAGCGGCCACAATATGCCCATCGGGCGACCAGGCCACGCTCATAATCCAGTCGTAATGCCCGGACAGCGCTGTCGGCTCCCAATTATGTTCACTATCCCAAATGCGAACAGTGTGGTCAAAAGAACCGGAAGCTAGGTAACGGCCGTCGGGCGACCAGGCCAAACTATAAATGGGGCCGGTGTGTCCCATCAAAACGCGCACTGGTTTGCCACTATCTGGGTCTGTCAGGCGGATGGTTTCATCATTGGAACCGGTGGCCAGGAGACGGCCGTCGGGCGACCAGGCTAAACAAAACACATAATCAGCATGGCCGATGGGGTCTTGCCGCAGCCGGTCTGTTTGCAAAGACCAGAGTCGGGTGGTGCGGTCGGCCGAAGCGGAAGCCAGGGTACGGCCGTTGGGCGACCAGGCTAGTTCATAAATAATATTGTGATGGCCGCGCAGCTTATGGCGCAAATTGAAACCATCAGGAATCATTTCTTCGGGAATGGGAATGGAAAGAATCTGACCATTAACTTGCTGATCATTAACC
Organism: Chloroflexota bacterium; assembly: GCA_024223125.1. Next base: position 18,742 of record JAAEOP010000135.1, on the reverse strand, counting down.
TGATTAACTTGTTCGTTTAACATCTACACTGCCTCTGCTGGGTCGTGGGGCTTGTTACTAGGCACATAAACAATAAATTGATGCAGGTTAAACAATGGGGACGGCGTAAGCAGGATGATGAAACGCTTACCTGGAAACAAGGACACAACCAAGATTAACTTTCTAGCACTCCTACGACCCTTATTGTAACGGCAATTAGCCAAAATTTGAAGTTGTTGTCATGGTCAAACTGATCATTCTCATCAGATAGCTACAGAGCGCATAGAGAACACAGAGATTTTTGTAACCATTCACTCCCCCAAGGTGCCCGGCACTTATAAACGAGTGTGCTACTCCAGTAAACTTGGTAATGAAGTGCCGGGCGCCTGAATGTTTACAGATTTTTCGGGTCTTTAGGGTTTTCTCTGTGGCAAGTTAGAGGAACGATTATGAAAAAGTCATAACCTTGTTTGGTGGGCACGGCCGTTTTGGTTATAGTTCCTGCCTATGATGAAACGAATGATGATAGCAACGGCCGTTTGCTTGCTGTTATTCGTGGGAGCCAAACCACCCGTAACAGAAGCGCAATCTGCCTCTGAAATAATGCAGCAAGTTAACCAATTCCGTATTAACAACGGCCTGCCCCCGCTCAGTTATAACAGCGCGCTAGCTTCAGCGGCGCAAAATCAGGCCAACTACATGGTCCAATATCAAGTTTTTAGCAGCCATGTAGGATTCAATGGATCTACGCCGCAAAGCCGGGCCAATGCGGCCGGGTACAACGGCCGTGTCAACGAAAACATCGTCGGCGGAACCGGCTTAACCGCCCCCAAAGGGTTAACCTGGTGGGTCAACAGCCCGGTGCATTACAACACCCTCATCACCACCCAGTACACCGAAGCAGGCACTGCTTTTGCAACTGATGGCGAGATTAACTACTTTGTATTAGTCGTCGGTCAGCCATCCAATGCACCCATTCAGCCGCCCATCGTCACCACAAACCCAGAACCCTTATTCATTATCCCCATCACCCTGGCGAAACCGGGCGAAGATGGCTCACTCGTGCATGTGGTGCAAGATGGGCAGGCGCTCTGGTCATTGGCTGCCCATTATGATGTGCCCTTGTCTGATTTGCTGTTGTTTAACGGGCTACTGGCTGATTCCTTTGTACAACCGGGGGATGAAATCATTATCCGTCTGCCAGAAGGGGTTCCGCCGCCGCCTACGCCTACCCCTCCCACAACCCATTTTGTGCGCGAAGGTGAATCGCTGTGGAGCATTGCCGTTACTTATGATGTGAAAATTGGGGATGTGATGTGGTTTAATAATCTGACGGAGAATTCTTTTTTGCAGCCAGGGCAGGAAATTAAAGTACGTCTTGCCCCTGGCGAAGCGCCGCCGCCTACACCTACACCCATCACCACCCACCTTGTGCAAAGCGGGCAAACGTTGTGGGAAATTGCTCTGACTTACAATCTCTCTTTGGATGAGCTGCTGGCGTTTAATAATATGGATGAAAATTCACTGATTCTAGTGAGAGATGTGCTGTTGATACGGCCGCCTAACACACCCACGCCCACCCCGCTGCCTACATCTACAGCTACAGCGACGGCCGTGACCACACCCACCAATAACGCCAATATACCCCCCACGCCCCTGCTGCCGCCCCAAAACCCAACAGCTGAAAGTATTGCAGCCAATGTCTTGCCGGGTACGGCCGTGCCCACCCCGCGCCCAAACACAGTTCAACAATTCAGATCTCTCCAACCATTCGTTTTTGGCTCACTACTGTTTGTAGTGGGATTATTGGCGTTGGGCGGGGCATTTCTAGTCGCTTTGCGCCGCGAAAAGTTGTAGACTGCAACGGCCGTGTCCCATTTTTCGTATGGCGGGATATACAAAGTAGTTAGTGGTTGATGGCTTGTACTATCCACTAACCACCATCAACCAACCGCTTTATCTAAGGAGACAGCACAATGCAATCAAATTCACAGGTAGATACCATCTGGCAGCAAATCAAATTACCGCTTATGGTGTTGGGCGGTTTTATCGTTGTCATCTGGCTGATTGAAATTGCCGATTGGATCATCTTTAGTGGGTCGCTAGATGCGTATGGCATACGGCCGCGTACACTCAACGGCTTATGGGGCATTGTAACCGCTCCCTTTTTGCATGGCGGCTTTGGGCACTTGATGGCTAACACACTGCCCGTTCTCATTTTGGGCGGGCTGATTATTGTCTCTCGGGGATTGAAGGAGTTTTTCATGGCAACGGCCGTGATCATGCTCATCAGCGGCTTGGGAACCTGGATCATTGGGCCAACCGCTTCCGTTCACATTGGCGCCAGCGGCCTCATCTTTGGTTACTTCGGTATGTTGCTGACAATGGCCTACTTTGAAAGAAGCTGCCAATCCATTGTCGTGTCCATCCTTGTTTTTTTCTTCTACGGGGGGTTGATTTGGGGCATCTTACCCCGCGCTGATGGCATCTCCTGGCAAACCCATCTCTTTGGGCTGGTTGGCGGTGTCTTTGCCGCTTACATTTTGGGGACGCAGGCTCAGACCCAAACACCAGAAACACCCTCTTCCTGGGACGATGACATTGTTGTCCATGAAAGCTACGACTCTTAAGGATTTGTTCGTAGTGTAGGCTTATGAACCTGAAGAAATTAAATCGGTAAACGTCTAAACGGTATCTCAGGTTCATTAAGCGATTCAGCGACCCGATTGATTACCGATCTAATTTATGAATCGCAATCAGCCCACTAAACCTCAAATCCGCGCTCCACAGCCAGCATCCCTTGACCGGCTATCGTTAATGGGTGGGTATACCAAATTTGATTTTATTCGCAAAATTTCAGCGAACGTACTGTAGTAATGATCAATATGATATTTAACAGTCGTAAATGACGCATAGTTTTTTCTTCAAACTCCAATTGCGATCTATTTATAAAAACAGCCGGCCGTTTTTAGCCGGTCACTGCGCCCGCCTGCGCCGAAGCAGCCCTCCTACACCTAAGCTGGCCAACAGACCCGTAAGCACAGCAACACCAGTTGGAGTGGTAGTGCTGGCCGAGAGGGATTCAAGGGTAACGGCCGTTGGTGTCTGATCAGAAGCATATTCAAAGGCTCCGGCATCGCAGTCTGAGCCACCCCGATTAACACCATCGGCACGAACGGCGCCCCGTTGATCGGTTGACACTCCAGGGTCACAGGCGTTATTGGAAGTGAGGATGAGGTCAATAGCTGGACTGACGTCCGCTAACGCATGGGTCAACGTAGGGCCGTCATTGTCGGCCAGGCCCTCCAAAACAGTGTTAAGAGGCCCTGCCGGAATGACATCTGTCCCATAGGGAGCGGTCGTAGGCGTAAAGCCATAGGTACGGGCTAAACCATCATACCCAATCACGTTGTAGTTATTTCCAGTTAGGTGCCCAGACTTGTCATATATCTCGTCCCCATTATTAGCAGCATTGTTACCAGAGATCACACTGCGGTTTAATGTTATCATGCCGTAGTAGGCATAAATTCCGCCACCGTCATTTGAGGCATAATTTCCGCTGACTGTGCTGTTGTTTAGCGTTACGGGGTTTGCATACACAGAATAACTATAAATACCGCCACCGTTATAGGCTGTATTCCCACTGACTGTGCTGTTGTTCAGCGTCAGCGCACCGTTGCGTATGTAGATACCACCACCTTCGTCATTGGCCGAATTACCGCTGACTGTGCTGTTGTTCAGCATTAGCGTACCCTCATATATGCTGATACCACCACCATCTCCCACGCTGGAATGACTAACCAAATTACCATTGATAGTGCTGTGGTTCAGCGTCACGGTGCCATCATAACTATAGATGCCACCACCGGCGAGCACGGCTGAATTACCGCTAACCGTGCTGTAGTTCAGCGTCACCATGCTGCGGTCATTATGGATTGCACCACCTCGACTTTTAGAACTGCCCGTCAATGTAGCCTCATTGATAGTTAACTGTCCACCTGAAGTTATTGGGAAAATATGATTATCATTTCCATCTATCGTGTATCCATTGCCTTCTATCGTTATAATGCTGTAAACTTGCGTTGTGTCTACTGATAATACAATGCTATTTTGCAAATCAAGAATGTCTGAGCCACTGCCAGCGGTACAGCCTCCCACGGCCGTATCAGTATTGGCTGACTGGATAGCCTCATTTAAGGTACACGTAACGCCATCGACAGAAATCGTACTGGCATGGACACGCGGCGCATGACTCAGCGCCAAGAGCAAGGCCACCCCTGCTAGTGACAAGGATAGCTTCTTTTGCAATCTGTGTTGTGTTTGGCGGGATAAATTTGCCAACTGCTTATAGTACATGGCAAATCGTTCAAACAGCCGCTTGGCTCGTTGCAGCATCAGGCTGGCTAGCCAGGGCTTTTCTGCTGCTTCTTTCATTTGCTGCTGGTACAAATCAATTATTGGGTCTTGCTGTTTGGAGGTAATAAGTTTCTTCATATTGTTCACCAGACTCTACTGAAAAAAGGTCGTTTTAGCCAAAAAACCCAATTTCTCTAGTCGAGTGGCTAATCTGAAATCTAGCAAGAAACCGTGTTTTTTCAGTGGACTCTTCACCAGGTACTACAAACTCAAGCGGCCGGATCAGCATCTACAGCCATCGAACGTTCAAACTGCCGCTGACCAAGCCGGGCCAGAAAAACACTAAACACATATAAGACGAGAAGAGGGGCCATCGTCAACAACATTGTAATAGGATCAATTGAAGGGGTGATAACAGCCGCCAACACAGCAATAATAACCACTGCATAACGCCACTGTTCGCGCAGCGCCTGGGCTGTAATTATGCCCACACGAGCCAACACATACACAATGATCGGCATCTGAAAACTGACCCCCATCCAAAACAACATTCGCACCACAAAACTAATATAATCTTGTCCCGTCCACTCGGTGCGGAAAACATCTTGCATAAAGTTGGCCAGGAAATTAATCGCCGCTGGTATGAGAATAAACCAGGCAAACGAAATACCTAACAAAAAGAGCAGCAGCGACCCCGGTATAAAGATAAAAATATATCGCTTTTCTTTCTTGGTTAGCCCCGGCTCAATAAATAACCAGATTTGATACAACATAACTGGCATTGACAAAACAGCGCCGAACAGGAGGGCTACCTTGAAATAGGTTTCAATGCCTTCTGTAGGCCGCAATGTTTGCAGCGCGGCCGCTTCTTCGGGCACACTAGCTACATAAGGCTGCATCAGGTAAGCGAGCAACGGTTGGGCAACGGCAAAACCGATGACAGTACATACAAGCAGGGCCACAACCGCATATGTCAGACGAACCCGCAATACATCGAGGTGACTTAACAAGGTCATGTGGGCTTGGCTGTGTTCGGCCGTTTCCGGTTGTTCGTTAATCTGGTTGGAGTCTGTCATTATTCAGGATCGTCGGGCACATTAAGGAGTTGGGGTAAATCTGGGGTAGATGTGGATTGATTATTGGCAGCCGTAGCATAGTTAGCAGACACGGCCGTTTGCCCGTCATCTTTAACCGGGGTCAATATCGGTGGTTGAATGGAATGCTGAATATCCTCTACAGCCTGTGTGCCTTCGTCTACGGCCGCTTTGGTTGTCATCGTAAATTCTGTGCGTAAAGATTCCAGTTCATGTCGCAGTGACTGCACTTCACTCATGGCGTCCTTCAGCGCCGCCCCATCGTCAATGCCGTCAATTTCATTTTGCAATTGCTGCACAAAACCACGGGAAATCGCTTGCAATTGGGCCGTTGTTTTGCCCAGCCAACGCGCCACCCGCCCTATTCGTTCTGGCCCCATCACTATCCCGGCAATCACCAGGATAAGAATAAGCTCTGGCATTCCGATGCCAAAAAAACTGTCCATAAAGCGCCAACTGGTAACTAAGTAATTGAGTAATTACCTAGTTACTCAATTACTAAACTACCCAATATTTGATTTGGCTTCAGCCTCAACTTCTTCATTATTCTCGGTATTTTCGGGGTCTTTTTCCTTACCTTCCTGCACGCCTTCACGGAAAGCTTTAATGCCTTTGCCCAATTCGCCGCCAATTTTGCTAATACGGCCGACACCGAACAAAACAATCACCACGGCAAGAATAATCAGTAATTCAGGTATACCTAATCCAGCCATTTCAATTTCTCCTTGCTATCAAGCGGATATTTTTAATTCATGTCCCCGATTGTTGCAATTATTCACCAAGAATTATACCAGACTCTTTGAAAAAGCCTGACAAACAGGAAAAATCCTCATATAGTTTAGGGTATGATTTCATACCGCCGATACAGTAAACGGTAGACAGAAAACCGTTGACTGTTGGCTATTAAGAGCAAACTGAAAACTGGTTACTGCTCTGAGGAAGCGAATAAAATGAAAATAGGTCTAGTCTATCCCCAAACTGAATTTGGTAATGATCCCGCAGCCATTCGTGATTACGCTCAAACGGCCGAAGCGCTGGGATACGCACACATTAGCAGTTACGAACACGTTCTGGGGGCTAATCCCGAACGACCAGGCGGCTGGCACGGCCCCTATACATATCGTGACCCCTTCCACGATCCGTTCGTCATGTATAGTTACATGGCCGCATTTACAAAATCATTAGAATTTGCCACAGGTATTTTGGTACTGCCTCTGCGTGAAACGGCCGTCGTCGCCAAACAAGCCACTACTTTAGATATTCTTAGCGGCGGCCGTTTTCGTCTGGGTCTTGGCGTGGGTTGGAACAAGGTTGAATTCACCGCGCTTGGTCAGGATTTTCACCAACGAGGTCAGCGCATTGATGAGCAAATCGAACTGCTCAACCTGCTGTGGACACGCGATCTGATTACGTACCAGGGTAAATGGCACCACATCCCCGACGCCGGGTTAAACCCCCGGCCAGCAAAACCAATTCCTCTGTGGATGGGAGGCCACGCCGATGCCGTCTTGCGCCGTATTGCTCGTGTAGGGCAGGGTTGGCTCCCTGGCTACCATCGTGCTGACCAGGCCCAGGAATTACTGGCTAAGTTAGACCGGTTTTTGGCAGAGGTCGGGCGCAGCCGTTCAGACATCGGTATTGAATGGCGGCTGCATTACAACAAAGGTGCCCCTGATGATTGGCAACACACGATTCAGGGTTGGCAGGCAGTGGGGGCCACACACATGAGTTTGAACACGATGAACGCGGGGCTGGATACGGCCGCACAGCATCTACAAGCCATGCGCCGCTTTGCCGCAGAGATGATGTAGGAGGGACAAAGCCACCTTTGGCTGGCGGTTGAAACCGCGCCTACCTTTGCAAAACTGACCGGCGTCGGTTGTTATATTGATGAGAAGATCAGTCAGCGAAAGCCGACTTCGCAGATGTTGCCGCCTTCTATTTTCAGTTTGTAACCATTCACTCCCCCAAGGTACCCGGCACCTACAAACGAGTGTGCTACTCACGTAGACTTGGTAATAAAGTGCCGGGCACCTGAATGGTTACTTCAGTTATTAATGATGGTGTGCCATATGGATTTTCCTTAACAAAATTAGCAAGAAATATAGGTCATACTTTAACAATAATAGGGATCGTTCGTTTTTAGTCCTTTATTTTTATCGGAAATTGGAGAGGTTTCAGTCTCCAATCCCCTAATGTGCTGAGTCGTTTTTGAAAAACTCTTGGTCATAGAATCAGATATTCGAGAAAAACTGGTGAAAGAGAGTATATCTCCACAAAACAGCACACAATACCTTCTACAAAATGGTCATGACCACAATGTAGCTCTCATGACGAGAGATGCCCAATGCACGTATGGGGAACTACACACGGCCGTAAACTGCATCGCCCATGAACTCCTCCAAACCAGTGTAAAACCAGGGCAGCGGGTCGGTCTTATAGGCAACAATTCCATCTTTTGGGCTGCCTCTTATCTGGCGATATTGCAAATTGGCGCTGTGGCCGTACCTCTGCCTACCCTATCCTTGTCCTCCCCTCAAAAAACAAGTGACCTCATTCAGCTTGTAGAATGTACGGCCGTGTGTGCCGATCACATTTCTCGACGCCGATTACAACCCCTTTTATCCCAGGGAATGCCTTTCATTTCCGCTGAGATACTCACCAATCAAACGGAAATTAAATCAAGGACCAATGGCAGCAATTTTGTTTATCCTCTGCCAGACAATAATACATTAGCCGCCCTGATGTTAACTTCTGGAACCACCTCTGACCCCAAACTGGTAAGCGTCTCACATGGTAATATTCAGGCTAACACCGATTCCATCATCAACTATATGAACCTGACGGCCGACGAGCGCATCATGGTCATATTGCCCTTTTTCTACTGCTTTGGCCTCTCGCTACTCCATACCCATTTACGGGCTGGCGCATCGTTGGTCATAAGTAACCGCTTTGCATATCCAGAAACTGTCTTAGACAGAATGGAAGAAACAGCATGTACAGGGTTTGCCGGCGTCCCCTTTACCTACCAGATACTTCTGCGGAAATCCACATTTACCCACCGTCAATTTCCAGCCCTAACCAAGTTACAACAGGCCGGCGGTAAGCTACCTCTCATTCTTATAGAAGAGCTAAGAGAAGCGATGCCCCAGGCACAACTGTTTACAATGTACGGGCAAACCGAAGCTACGGCCCGGCTCTCTTATTTACCCCCATCATTACTGGATAGTAAGATAGATTCCATTGGCCGGGGGATACCGGGTGTAACTTTAACTGTAGTGGATGAGAATGGTACGCCTGTGTCTCCAGGCGTAGTAGGAGAGATTGTGGCTAGAGGAGACAATGTAACGTTAGGTTATTGGCGCAATCCAGAAGCCACCCGGCAACGATTTGTTAATGGCGCTCTCTGGACAGGTGATCTGGCGACAATAGATGGAGATGGGTACATCACTATTGTAGATCGCAAAAGCGATTTTATTAAGCAGTTTGGCTATCGTGTTAGCAGCCAACAGATTGAGGAATATGTTTTGACAATTCCAGATGTGGTTAGCGCCGCGGCCGTAGGCGTACCCGACCTGGAAAGTGGCGAAGCGATTCATGTTTTTGCCATGCTGCGTCATGATTCAGGTTTGTCGCCAGACGATATTCTTAAACAGTGCCGGCAATGTATGCCGCACCATATGCTGCCCAGACGTATCCGGGTGGTTGACCAATTACCCGTTAGTGAACGAGGTAAAGTTTTGAAAAGACATCTCCGAGAACAATTTGTGAGCTGAATTAATGTAAGGATATAGAAGTATGAAAATCAAAGAACAAATTAAGCAGTACGTGGCCGAAAATTTCTTATTTAGCCGCAATGGCAGTTTTAGTTTAGCTGATAATGAATCCTTTTTAGAAGCAGGTGTTGTAGATTCGCTGGGCGTGATGGAACTTGTTTTTTTTGTAGAGGAAACCTACAACCTTCAAATACCTGATGATAAAATTGTGCCCGAAAATTTTGACAGCGTAGATAATCTTGCCAGTTATATTGAATCATGTGCGGCATTATTGGTACATTAAATTTATGCCCCAATCCACCAATCAATCCTGACCATTTACGAGGGATGTTGGGGGCTGTGCGCCATCGCGGCCCAGATGAGTTTGGTCTGTATCTTTTTCAAGATGCTCATTCGGGTGTGGGGTTGGGGAATGCTCGCCTGAGTATTATTGATCTGGACGGCGGGCAGCAACCGCTTTGTAATGAGGATGGCTCAATTTGGATTGTGTTTAATGGGGAGATTTATAATTATGTGGAGCTACGGCCGCATCTGCAACAAATAGGCCACACCCTGCAAACAAACTCAGACACCGAAGTCATCATCCACCTCTATGAAACGTATGGTCCAGACTGCGTAAATTACTTGAATGGTCAATTTGCTTTTGCCATTTGGGATGAACACCAACGGACGCTTTTGTTAGCGCGAGATCGGGTGGGGATACGGCCGTTATATTACACCATTCAAAATGGCGCCCTTTTGTTTGCCTCAGAAATAAAATCCCTTCTAGTTGATCCACGAGTAACACCACAGCTTGATCCTTTCACCCTCGACCAAATCTTCACTTTTTGGAGTCCTATCCAGCCCCGCACCATTTTCAAGAATATTTACACCTTACCTCCCGGCCACCTTATGCAAGTTGGCCCAGATGGAAATGTGGACATAGATGCCTATTGGCAACCGACTTTTTCGGAAGAAGCCGCCCAGAAACAATTTATGGCCGACCATTCTCTGGATGAAGCGGCCGACGAACTGCGGGAACGATTGGTTGACGCGACCAAAATTCGCCTGCGGGCTGATGTGCCCGTCGGCGCTTATCTCAGCGGCGGGCTTGATTCTTCGGCTACGGCAGCTCTCGTCCACCATTACACCGATAACCGGCTAGAAACATTTTCCATCGCCTTTGCTGATGAGGTATTTGACGAAAGTGAATATCAGCAGGAGATGGTACACCGTCTGGGAACACACCATCATCAAATCACCTGTACGTCTGAAGATGTTGGCCGTACCTTTCCGGAAGTAATCTGGCACAGTGAGACGCCTCTCATGCGTACCGCGCCGGCGCCCCTATTCCTGCTTTCTAAATTAGTTCACGACCTGGGCTTTAAGGTGGTGTTAACCGGCGAGGGAGCGGATGAGTTTTTAGGCGGGTACAATATTTTCAAGGAAGCCAAGATTCGTCGTTTTTGGGCGCGAGATCCGGAATCAGCGTGGCGGCCGTCGCTGCTAACAAAACTATACCCTTACATTGGCGAGCTGAGGCAGGGCAATGATGCCTACCTGCAAAAGTTTTTTGGGCAAGGGTTGGCAAATGTGGCTGCATACGATTATTCTCATACCATTCGCTGGCGGAACACGAGCCGCAGCAAACGGTTTTTTGCACCAGAACTGTACGCTCAGATTCCAGAGCAATCGCCGGTTGATCAGTTAGAGTGGCCGGATGATTTTGATAGCTGGAGTTCGTTGGCACAGGCACAATATCTGGAAATCACTGTGTTTATGGCTGAATATTTACTCAGTTCACAGGGGGACCGGATGGGGATGGCTCATTCGGTGGAAGGCCGGTTCCCGTTTCTGGATCATCGCCTGATTGAGTTTGCCGCCCAACTGCCACCCCATTACAAAATACGCGGCCTGGATGAAAAACATATCCTGAAACGAGCCATGCGGGATTTGCTGCCGGAGGCGATTTGGAACCGTCCCAAACGGCCGTATCGCGCCCCCATTCACAATAGTTTTTTTCCGGGGGGACAGCCATTAGATTGGGTAAGCGAACTGCTATCGCCAGAAAAAGTTGCCGCCGCCGGATATTTCAACCCCCTGGCCATTAGTCAGCTAATCAAAAAAATTGAGCGTTTCGGCCGTCTGGGAGAAACAGACAATATGGCGCTGGCCGGATTATTGTCTACACATCTGATCCACCGACAGTTCATCACCGACTTTCAGCCAGCGCGGCCTATTAGCAACCTACACGATAATGTTAAAATAATTGATAAACGGGTGATCGGTATTTTGATGACGGACGATGGATAACCGGCAACCGATGACCTCTCCACAAAAAGGAAACAGTAATGACGAATTCTAATTTCCATCGTAATGTACTCAAATTAGACCCGGAAGCGGAGGTTGCTCGCATTGTGGAGTGGCTGCGGCAGACTGTGTTTCAGGTTCTTAAAAAGCGGGGTGGTGTCATTGGCGTCAGTGGCGGGGTGGATTCGGCCGTTGTGTTGGCGCTGGCGGTGCCGGCTCTGGGCGCAAAGCGGTTGACCACTCTGCTACTGCCGGAAATGGATTCCAGCCCAGACTCGGCGCGGCTGGCACGAGAAGTGTGCCGTCAGTTTGGCGTGGAACCTATCGTGGAAGATATGACTGCCCCGCTGCTGGGTTTTGGCGCCTACCAACGTCGAGATGAAGCGGTCAAGGAGATCTTCCCTGAATATGACAGCACCTATAAATTAAAAATCAGCCTGCCAGCCAGTTTGTTAGACAAACAGACGCTCAATGTATTTAGCGCTACCATTATCAGCCCGGAAGGGGAAGAACAGACAAAACGTTTACGGCCGTTGCAGTTCCAACAAATCGTAGCCGCCACCAACTTTAAACAACGCAGCCGAGCAGCCATGCTCTACTACCATGCCGAACTACACGATTATGCCGTCATCGGCACACCGCAAAAAAATGAACATGACCAGGGCTTTTTTGTAAAATTTGGGGATGGGGCATTGGACGTCAAACCCATTGGGCATCTTTACAAATCCCAGATTTACCAGCTGGCCGATTATTTGGATATTCCCACAGAAATTTGTACGCGCTCACCCACATCAGACACATACAGCGCCGGCAGTACGCAAGAAGAATTCTTTTTCCGCCTACCTTTTGAAACGATGGATTTAATCTGGTATGGTCTGGAGAATGGGGTCGCGGCCGTAGAAGTTGCCAATGAAATGGAATTAACCGCAGAACAAGTACAACGTGTCTATAATGATCTGACTCAAAAAGACCGTACAACAACTTATTTACGCACCCCGCCATTGGGTATTGATTTATGAACAGACAATATGGGGCCATGGCCGGCCTGGCAATTGTGCTAGTTGTTCTTAACCATGCCATTGTCTATGGTTTGGAACTATCTCCAGTAACAGGAGCGCTTCTTGTTTTTCTAAATATACTTAAAGCATTTGGGGTATATGCTGTGCCCACTTTTCTCTTTATTTCGGGAGCGTTTGTGGCCTATGCTTCTCGTGGCAAAGCGTCTTTGTCGCCAAAATTTATATGGAGCAGCTTGCGCCATATTCTGCTGCCTTACCTGTTGTGGACATTTATCGCCTATCTTGATCTGGTTTTTATCAGAGGGGGCATATTCTCCGTCTCCGGCTACATCAAAAATGTAATGGTCGGTTTCCCCTATCATTTCGTACCCCTCATCATTTTTTATTATGTGCTATCCCCTCTTCTGGTAAAGATTGGGCGACGTTATGGTGGTCTCTTGCTATTGGCAATTGGTTTTTACCAACTATTTTTGTTAATCATCCTGGGAACAGATATGAGTTCTGTAGAAGTACCAGCAGATTGGACACGCTTTCTAGCGCTTCCGGTTTTGCGGAACACGATGAAGGTATGGGGTATTTATTTTCCGATGGGCTTTCTATTTAGTTTGCACAATGCTCGGTTACGGCCGTATCTAACACGGTTCAGATTGGTTTTTATAATGGTCACGGCCGTTCTCTTTATTGTAAGTATCCTGCGCATCTTTTCGAGTGACATTACATCCTGGATTCACATAATTTTACCTCTTCCCTTCATGTTTGTCTTACCAGTAATCCAACGCACTTCAATTCCTAAAGTACGACAATTTGAGAAAATCGGCCGGCGGGCATATGGTCTATACCTGGTTCATCTCATCGTCCTGGAAATATTGCTATTTGCCATTAGCAGCTTTGTACCTGGATTAGCCCAGGTTCCTCTTATCATTTACCCTCTGTTTTTTGTCTGTGCCCTGGTAATTCCCCTTTTCATCATGGAACGCATCGCCCACCAGCCCGTCACCCGACGGATATATAGGTATGTGTTTGGCTAAGGGATCATGCTTGTCTCTCTAAAAGTAACCATTCAGGTGCCCGGCACTTCATTACCAAGTCTACTGGAGTAGCACACTCGTTTATAAGTGCCGGGCACCTTGGGGAGTGAATGGTTACCTCTAAAAAGTGTGTAGCGGTTCTTCCTTCCCAAAAAGATGAAACCTCTCTTTGGCTGCAACTTCACGGCCGTGGCTGCGTATTGGCTGGCAACTTTACTTTCTCAGAGCAGTGCCGGGTACATCATAGGTATGGTGTTTCCGGCAGTGAAAAGGAGAGCATTTTATGTCTGAAGAAACTGTTTATAAAGTAGAAGAGAATCACAAGTTGGCCCGGAAACATGCCTGGCCGGCCTATCTCATTATCGGCAGTGGTATTTTGTTGTTGGTAGCCAATCTATTTAGTTTTCATCTAATGGATATTTTATGGCCGGGGTTTATTATTGTCCCTGGGTTGATGTTGCTGTGGCCCGCTTACAATTCTACCCCGGAACACCACAGCACGGTTGATTTTCTGGCTGTACCAGGGGCGTTGTTTGTAGCTGTTGGCGCTCTATTATTCTTGATGAACCTGACCAACCATTTTGAAGCATGGGCGTACAGTTGGCCACTGCTGGGGGCTGCTGTGGCAGCAGGTATCATGTATATGTACCGATTTGAGCCAGACCATTCTGTACATGAAAGCGGCCGTCGCTTCATCCGTGTTATGGTTTTTCTGTTTGGCGGGTTTGCTGTGTTCTTTGAGATACTTATTTGGGGGCGTTTTATTCCCTTGTTTGCTGTGGCTTTAATTGGCTATGGCGTGTATATGCTGGCCCAAAACCGGCGTGAAGCAAAAACTTTATAATCTAATCTGTAACTATTTACGTCATTCCTGCCTTCGCGGGTATGACATCAGTTTGCGAATCGAACTGACAGTTCAATTTACAAGGAGAAATTTAACATGAGTGATGAAGAAAAAATTTACGTAGACGAAGATGAAACAACAGAAGAAGAAACAGTAAAAGAAGGCAACGGGACTGAATGGACTGAAGAGTTTGTGGTTGCCGGTGAAGAGTTGTTAGGTACGGTAAAGAACCTGGTGAAGGAAACGGCCGTGCGTCACATCGAAATCATCAACGAAAAACACGACATTCACTTTAAGATTCCGTTGGCTGTCGGCGTCGTAGGTATCTTTTTCCTGGGTTGGTGGGCAGCCGTGGCTCTCATTGCCGCTCTGGTGACAGATTGCACCATCCGCGTCGTCCGCGTTGAACCGGCTCCCGAAGAAAAAGAACCGGAAGATGTAGAAGTAGCCGCTGCTTAATTGGGTAATTGAGAGATTGGGTAATTATGTAATTACCCAATCTCCTTTGCGCCTCCCCCATTCGTGAAAGCGCATACTTTGCCCCATACCCCTCAATCACTAACGAGGCAGAGATAAGTCCCATGTGGGTTGCTTGTATGGGATTGTTTGTTTGGGACAGACCAACCATAAAACCGCCGCAAAAACTGTCTCCTGCGCCAGTTACGTCTGTTACACGGCCGTCCCCCTCCCCATGATACGCTGGCAAACGGGTAACACTTTCCCCCAAACAAACCAGCGCCCCATTAGCCCCATCCTTTATAACAACAATTGGCGCCCCCCATTGGCAGAGGGCGACGGCCGTTTCTCCCAAATCCACTCCCTCCCCAAACAAGGAACGAATTTCCATACTGCTAGGCAAAAACGCATCCAATTGCGGCAATAGTTGGCGGATAAAGTGTTCCCATTCAGGAACCATGTACCGCTCGCCGGGGTCCAGCGTAATCTGGCGCACGCCTCGCTGACGCAACAGTGTCGGAACATGCAAATGGGTGGCTAAAGAGAGAGGGGAAAGGTGTACGGCCGCAACCCCATCATACACATCCGGCCAATCCGAAGGGCGCAGCGCTAAAGGATGGTACACATGCGGTTCATCCTGCATCGGCGTAGAATGAACATAATCAGCCAACGCTTCTGGCAGGAGCCGCCCAATGCGGGCAAAATGTGCGGTCGGATTAGTATCATCCCGGTTGCCGACTGCATCGTAAGCAAAAAAAGTGCGGTGGTCTTGCCGGCCAGGTATGCGAATCAGGCCATCTGTACGAATGTTTGTCCCAGTTAAGGTTTGTAATTGGGTAAGTGGGTAATTGTCGCCAATGCGCGCCCACAAGCCAACTTGCTCATCCCAAACGGCCGCTCCCACCGCTGCATACAACGCATTGCCGCCGATAACACCTATATGCGCTTCGGCCGTGTGGGTAATCAGGTAATCCAGGCGCATTCCTCCGGCCGTTACCAACATCCAACGGCAAATTGAGAATAACTGTTCATCATTTGTTAGATTGGCTGCATTGCTCAAATGATTGTTTTCAAGCTGCTGGTAAATCTCTACCGCCATTGCCGACTCGATGGCCGCACCAATGAATAAAGTCATTGGTAAAAGCTCCTCGGTCGCAAACGCGGTTCTGATTTTTTGTAAAGCTGAGTTGGCTGTTTTCCAATGTTCATCCGCTCCAGCAGGAGCAATGCCACCTTTTAATTCACCTAATGCCAGATATGTCTCGGGTTGGTAATGGCAGGAGAATTTGTTGCGGCCTAGCTTCAAATCTGTTGTTGTTGCCTTGAACAAGCATAAATCCACATTCTTCTTGACGATGGGTACGGTCAGATTCCGCATACTACCGCCTAAACTATCACCCCGGATTAGTAAGAACCGGTAGATTAACTCGTCCAGAAAATCTTCGCTCACCGGTTCAAGAAATTTATCAATTAGTCCCTTTATGGCTTCTGTTTTATCTTCATCACTCAGATGATTGGCTGCTTTGTTAGAAATATCTGCGGCCGTAAGAAGGGACGACTGTATCTCATCCATTCCCAAAAGTTCACCGGGACTAGCAGCCTGAGCAGCGAGAACGCGCAGCGCTTTAGCTTCTTCAACAAAAGGCGTTGCCTTGCGATTCTTTTCCAAAGCCATAGCAATAAAACCGGCTCGTGTTTCGGCATAGGGGGTAACAAGAGAGTCAGCGGAATTAAGATGTGTTTTGTAGTTCATAAGTTCAGGGTTTTTTCCAGATTGTAATACTTTTACGCAGGGCGCAACGACCAAATTTACCCATTTGTTGGCTGCTGTTGCCTTTGCGCTGCGGCAGTACATAAACCTTGATGGGTTCAAACCCAATCATCTCCGCCAGGTTTGTACTGAGCAAATCAACAGGGATTACCTCGCCGGCATAACGCACATTGTCGTTCACAATAGCATTATACGCTCCCTGGCGGCAGGTGCAGAACAATTCGGCAAAAACAAAAGTGAGTTCACTGAAATATTGCTCAATCATCCCCAAAACGCCTTTATTGTTAATGTCTCCCCGTTTATTACGTGTGCATAACGCCTGGTTAATTTCGTGGAGAGCTTCATTATTGGCAATGATTTGGGAAATCCGAGCAAATTCAGATTGGCGACCCAGCCGATTATAAAATAGTTCTAGCTCTTCGAGCTTGGGTTTGTTCTCCACTGTACAAGAGAGCATGGATTGCCGTAGGTCAAATATCTTATCGCCAACGTTTAAGTAAGCCAGCTCTAAAGCGTATGTCCTGGTGTAATCATACCGGTTAGCGTATGGAGGCGAGGTGATGACAGCATCGAATTGTTGGGGTTCCAGCGAGGGTAATGAATATAAAATATTTCCTTCTATAAGTCTTTGCTGACTGGCCGGTGGCAGTTTTTTTTGTAAATTGGCAATGTCTCTAATAATCTTGTTCAAGCGGTCGAGGAAGGCACTTTTTACACTGGGCAGTTCCCCCTTGTTTATCCCCCGAAAAGGCTTTTTCCCTTGCTGGCGGCGAATCTGGTTGCGGGCGATGATCTTGGGGGCACGGCCGTCCCACCGCAGATATTGCCCATCTTTACGAGTATAACTGACATCCTCCAATAAACTCATCAAGATCATGTGGCTTAAAATCTTACTGTTGATACTAATATCGAGCGATTCAAACCAATGAGTGTAGGCCATCAGATCACGTTCTTGCTTTTCAGGAAAAGCCGTTTCCGTAATCCTTAAGTGGGGAAATGGTTCGTTTGTGGGTGGTGGCAACTCGGTCTGGATCAAACGGCGAAGTTGGACCAGTTCATCCAGATCATAATCAAAAACCAACGACTTGCCTGCCCAGGCTACATGACAATGGGGCAGTAGTTCAATACCTGTAGCTTCAAGGCCCAACATCCTGGCCGTTAACAAAGTTGTGCCCGAACCAGCAAAGGGATCAAAGATAGTCTGGTCTAGCTCAACGCCAAATTCGGAAAGCAATATCTCCACGAGTTGGGCGGAGAACCCTTCACGATACTTGATCTAGCTATGCAACGTTTCTGTTTTATTGGCCTGAAAACTAATAATCTGACGATTAAACAAATCGGTTTCTTGCAACAAGTGAACGTAACGATCTTCCAATTGTAGACGAGCCGTTTCATCACAAACATTTTCGTGGGAAAATGAATCCTGGGCGAGAGGAGATGACTCAGTTTGAATGTCAACGATGTTGAGGAGTAAGGTTAATTGTTGCATAACGGCCGTATTGTAACATCTGTCCCCCTGATCAAAAAAACTGCGCTAACTCTAGCGCGGTTTTCAGTTTGTCCGTTATGGTTTTTGAATAATCGGCAGGAACAACGTGTATCTAATCGGGCCGGGGTCATCAAGGGTGAAGTCGGCCGTAACAACCGTACCTCCCACCACCGTCACCTGACACACTAACCCCACAGTTCCCGCACAAGCACCGCCCCAGCCGTTAAAGTAGAATCGGTTCAGGACACGGCCGTTAACGTCACCGCCGTCCCTAGCATAAGCAACTCACCACCGTAGCTGTTACCTGCTGCGCCGCGTGCATCGTCACCACACACAGCCCCGCGCCAGAACAACTTGACTATGCGATTAATATAAGAGGAGGATTGTCACGGCCGTGAACTAGCAAAACAACGGCACAATCTGCCTATATTTTCACTTTTCTCTGGAAAATGGGACGGATCTTCCCACATGTAATAATCTATACACGAAAACTCTAGTGTCTAAATTTACGAAAATCTTTGGATTATTTATGAGTTACTCATAAATAATTCGAGTTTATCATTCTGCGAACCTCTTCAGGAGTCATATTGTCCGCATTCAAAAGATAATCCTCAATGAATTGGGTCAACAAAGACAATCCC
>JAAEOP010000134.1 GCA_024223125.1 Chloroflexota bacterium | reverse complement strand
AATCGCAGATATTATACCTGATTCCATCAACGCCACGATAGCAAATTTTCTCGAAACCAATTTAGGCATTGAAACCGTGAACGGCGCAATTCAGCTCGATGCCAGCGATGGCGGCACGTGGTTTATTATTTTGCTGCTTGTTGTGGGAATAGCTGCTTTAATTGGTCGCTTTGGGCTGCCCCATTGGTACAGGGAGCTGAAAAAGGCAAATAACAAATATAGTAGATATGATGTTACGTTTGGGGGAAGCATACTAGGTGGCTTGATTGGTGCCATGAATGGATTTTTGGTTATTAGCTTGATTGGGGCTTATATGACCGGCCGTAACCTGCCCCTTGCTTCCGGCTTCTCTCCAGCGGCGTTGGCCGCTGATGGTGCTGCTGGTACCATCTCGTCGGGAGCATATGTTAAAGCTACAGAGGTGCCAAACTTTACCATTCTGGACAGTTTCCTTCCCTGGATATTGATGGCATTTGGGGTCTTCATTCTATTGGTGGCTCTGAAAAGCAGAGTCGGTGTGGTGAAAGACAAAGATGGATTTAGAAGAGTAGAGCGTAAAGCACCAAAGGGTTATGAAAAGATTGATCTAACGAAGAAAAAAGATAATTGATTGTATAGATTGGTAAGCATAATAATACCAGAAATACCACTTGTTCAATTTTTGCCGAGCTTGAAAGCGAGAAACTGATGGATGTTAATTGGACGCTTGTTACATATATCTTTATTGCTTTTTTTGCCATCTCCGGCTTCTTTAAGGGCTGGTGGAAAGAGGCAATAATTACTTTTTTCCTGGGTGTTCTTATTTTTTTATTGAATACACCAGAGATTACCCAATGGATTGTTGACCTACTCAACTCCTTAAAGACAGATTTCTTTGATCCGCTCTTCGGCTTTACCCCTGGCAGCCGCGAGACGCAGATTGATGGCAGCAGTCGGAACACCTGGATTTTTGTTCTCATCGTGTTTATTGTGCTAGCTGCGTTAATTAGCCGGTCTAGTTTGCCCAATAAACGTGGCAGAAGTGCCTCTTATAATGCCTATGCTGTTACTCCATTGGGGGCGTTGTTGGGAGGACTGTTGGGGGCTCTAAATGGCTTTCTTGTCATCAACCTGTTCAGAGAGTATGTGGATGGCCGGAACTTGCCCGCCAGTAATGCGCCGGCTACTGAAATAGCGATGGCCGGTAGTGGCAGAATTGGGACTGTTTCATCGGGAGTATCTATTCAAGCTATAGATGTGGCTGACTTTGCTTTGATAGATAGTTTTCTTCCCTGGGCTGTTATTGCAATTGCCTTGTTATTGCTCGTGGCGGTATTGAGCACCAAAGGCCTGCAAGGTGATAAAGTGCCATTTGGTTATAGACAGACGAATATCGAAACGAAAAAGGAAAAAGATACTATAACGTATATGTATTTTATTAGACACTACCTTTGGTAGCGGGACCAAAACAGGTTCCACCAGAGTAGGGAATATGATGGGTATCTTGTATCAACCTAGAAAGTGCGTATCTAATAGGAGATACATTCTCTAATTCTTCAAGACAAGGTATAACCGGGTTTCTGAAAGACACTTGCAATTTACTGTTTACACGGATTAACAGAGTAATTACGGTGGGGTAAAATAGCCATTTTTGCCTGCTTATGTCAACTTTTTGTGTGTTTATGTCAAATTATTGGTGTTGAATCCAATTTTCAAAATTATAGCGACGACTTCGCACACCCAAAAGTTGACATAAATATTGCTTCACTAGGTTGATTATGCAAAAAAATGTCCCAGGCGCAATCTCGAAGTAATTTTTACGCAAATATCTCCTTGGCACCGTAATTACTTCAATAATCCGTGGTTTACTGTCTAAATCAGGGATAACAAATTCCCAACTAACCCGATAAGCTTCAAAGGGTAAAAACTATGAACATTGATTGGATGCTCCTAACTTATCTTATTATTGGCTTCTTTGCGATTGTAGGTTTTTTTAGAGGCTGGTGGAAAGAGGCCGTTACCATGCTGGTTTTGGCTGGGTTGGTAATGTTGCTTCGGCGGCCTGAATGGGCCCAGACGGTCATTGACGTTGTTAATACGATAATTGCCACAATCTGGGAGCTGGTTGTTCGAGTTTTTAGTGTGACACCCACACAAGGGCCCTTCCAGCTTGATGCCACGAGTGCCGGAACCTGGATCATGATTTTGATTTTGCTGTTAGGGTCAGCAGCCCTGTTTTCACGACTTGTCTTACCGGGATCCAATACCCGTAAAAAGGGAAAATTTTACACCGTTAATCCGATGGGGCGAATCCTTGGAGTATTACTAGGGGCTTTAAATGGATTTCTTACCCTTAGCCTGGTTAGAGAATATCTGGATGGACGAGCTTTGCCAGGTAATGCACCATCTGATGCAAGCGTGGCCGTGGCCGGCACCAGTTCCTTTGGCACGGCTTCACCCACGCTTTCCATTCAAGCGGTGAATTTACCCAGTTTTACCATCCTGGATAGCTTTATTCCCTGGCTAATTATTGGGGTTGGCCTTATACTTTTATTCGCAGTTTTGAAGAGTAGGGTGGCAATAATAACATCGCCAACCGGCCAAGGTAAAAAGCTGGAGTACATTCCTCCATACGGGTATACAAGCTTTGCTAAAAGAGCGCCACCCCCACCGAATGTCCAACAGCCGGTTAAGGTAGAAGTGACGAATATTGGATGATCTAAAGTTAGATAATTAAAATCAGTTATGACAAACATTCACCTAATTGGCATTGGCGGCGCTGGATTATCTGCCATTGCTACAGTTCTTTTACAACAAGGATATCACATCTCCGGCTCCGATATTCAGGCTTCGTCGGCAACGGCGCGGTTAATTGAGTTAGGAGCCAGTGTTTTCATCGGTCATCAGGCCGGGAATCTGGCTGATGATCTGGATGTCGTGGTGGTGTCGTCGGCCATTGCGCCGGATAACCCGGAATTGGTCGAGGCCCAGCGTCGGGGGTTGACCGTTGCCAAGCGGGCGGACTGGCTGGGGCAAATGATGCAGCATCAAACAGGCATTGCTATTGCCGGGACGCATGGTAAAACTACCACCACCGCGATGACCGCCTTTGTGCTGCAAGAAGCCGGTCAAGACCCGACTTACATCGTCGGTGGCTTCATCCCCCAAATGAACACCAACGCGGCCGCCGGCCAGGGCCCTGCCTTTGTTATTGAAGCTGACGAGTATGACCACATGTTTCTTGGTCTCCGGCCCAAAGTAGCCGTGATTACCATTGTCGAGTGGGATCATCCCGATATATTTCCCACGTTTGATGATTTACATAGTGCCTTTACAGACTTTGTTCAACTCGTCCCGGACGATGGTTTGATTATCGGCTGTGGGGATGCGCCCGGCGTGGGAGATGTCGTCCGCAATACAAAAGCCAGAGTAGTGACCTATGGTTTACAGGCCGAGAATGACTGGCGAATTGTTGATTTGCAGCCCAACCGGCGCGGCGGGCATGATTTCAAAATAAATACCCCTTCTTCCGGCGATCAATCGACAACCGAGGTTTCGTTGGCCGTGCCGGGACTCCATAATGTTTACAATGCTGTGGCTGCCTTAATTGCCGCTCACCAGCAAGGTCTTGATTTGGGGCAGGCGGCTGATATTTT
>JAAEOP010000133.1 GCA_024223125.1 Chloroflexota bacterium | reverse complement strand
ACGACAATGGTCCACTTACTATTGTTTTATTTAAGCCGCGAAACAGTAGGTAGTCCCCACCTCACAATACTTGCACTGGTATTGAACTTATTAGCAAATATAAATATTATGCACCGATGGCATCCTTCATTTATTAGTCTTGCAGAGTAATGATACCCCACCGCAAGCGGACAGGGTAAACGGGTTTTGAAGTATTTGGCTGCTTATGTTTTTCGGATGGCGCTTTCACATCGCCGTCCGGTTTCTTGTTCCGAGGATGGGGTGTCGTTTCGGGTACGGCCGTTTGGTTCAAAGCAGCGGCAATTGTATGCGCTCGCATCTTTGGAATTCATCCGTCGCTTCTTGCAGCACATCCTGCCCAAAAGATCTGTCAATCTACGTTGAATGACCTTAACAAAATCGTGTCGGTCAGCGCGTCTGGGCCGGTTGTGGGCAGACGTTGGCCTGTTTCGACCAAATACAGTCCGGCTATGATGTGATATTCGCCACCGGGCAGGTCTGGCGGCAAGGGGACAATGAGCAGCTGACGAACGGTGTCACCCGGCTGCCAAATGGAGGTGGGGGTCAGACCGTTGAGTGGTTTTTGGTCAACCTGGGCTACGATACGGCCGTCTTCGTCTACAACATGAATAAAGACATCGTAGTTTTCTGCGGCAGGCTGGATGCTTTGCCAATAGAGGGTGAGATTTACGGCCGTATCCCCCACATCCATATCAATCCCCAACAAACGGATCATTTCGCCTAATTGAGCATTCAGCCGGATTTGTGGTTGTGCGTCTGTTATATAAGGCCAGGTTGCTTTGTAAACAGTCGCTTCCGGTTGAAAGATGATGGTGTGGGAGTCTGTTTCTACTTTGTGGATGGGTGTGGCAACGGCCGTGTTCTGACTGATCTCCCAATGCCACAACGGAAACGCCACAATGTAGTCTGGTTGCAGTGGAGACAATATTCTGGTTAGTTCTGTGTCCCGTAAAAGTCCCACAGGTTGGCGCACAGCCGGCCACACTTCTGGGGAGACAAGACCGTTCATATCTACAATTTTCCGCTCAGACAAAAACGTAATAGCGCCAATATCATCTACCGCAATCAGGGCGTCAGCCGCTGTATTTTCCGCCAACCATTCACCCAGAGCGACATCAATTTCTATCACTTCTTTGACGTTTAGGCCAAGTATGGATGCCCAATCCTGGAACTGTCTCTTGCTGACGATGAGGAATAGGATTATTGTGATTAGAGCCAGTCCGCGGTAGATTTTTGGGGGAGAGGGGGCGCTTCGGCTGATTTTTTGTAACAGCCAATGGACACCCACTGCGGCCGTAATCATCTGGAAAGGAATAAGAGGCATGGTGTAACGGCCGTGATGCCATACCTCATCCACAATAATTGGTGTTAACAGCCACAGCCCCAATAGCCATAATACAGTCAGACGGCTTTGTTTCCAGGTCGGCCGTAAACCAACCACAACCAGAATGAGACTGACCGGATTATCATTCCAATGGAAAGCCATCGTTTGCCGAAGCGCTTTGAGGCTGAAGAAATATTCAGAACCGACTTTGGCGTAAAACGTATTGGCTAATGGATGGCCGGTTACGCGCAAACTAAACAGCGTATAGGGGAGCGCGACAATGAAATAGAGTAGCAGCGGCGGTATGAATTGGCGTAACGTCGCTTTCCAATTAGCCAATGACCAACGTTTATGAACGATGAACCAATCATAAAGCGCATCTAACAACGCCAGGGCAAACAGGGCGTGACCTTCGGGCCTTACCTGGCTGGCCAAAGCAAACAAGAAAGCTGACCCCAGACGAAATCCTTTTATGGTGTACAGCCAAACGGCCGCTACGCTCAGGGCGGCAAACGCAGTTACTTCCATCCCTGACAATCCGGCCCAAATTAAACGTCCGGCCGTCAACACACCCAGACCGGCCAGAAATCCGACAAATTGGCTGTTGGTCAAATAATATGCAAAGCCATAGCTGAGGCAGATGGCGACAATGAGGAAGACAGCGCTCAAAATCAGGGCCGGAATTAAGAAATCTTCGCTAAATATACCGACGCCAGCTAAGAGAATTGTCCATAAAGGGGCGGTAGAACCGGGTTGAGGATCGCCGGGATTGAAGCTGAATCCATTCCCCTGGCTGAGATTGCGGGCAAATTGAAAGTGTATCCAGGCATCGTCTAAGGGCGTCCCCCACACGCCGCCTGTCATTGTGAGCGACGTTCGTAGATAGTATCCGATGGCAAATAAAGCGAGGAAAACAAGGATGAGCAGGATAGCCCCATGAGGCAACTTTCTTGTCGTCATTTGCGTATGGGCGGCGCCAGGTTAAGCGGTCTGTTGAGGGTGGTGGTGGCACGGCCGTGATAGTTGCAACTATCACGGCCGTGTTGTTTTAAGGGGAGTTGTTTATTCATTCAACGTTGTATTAGGTAAAGTTACCCCCATTGTCAAGACCACGAAATGGGAAAAATAAGGTGGTTTGAGTAAACATAATGTATTGTAGATGTGTTCCCTTCCCATGAAAAGATAAACGGCGGAAACAGATGCTGTTTGTCTTTTCGGGGGGGATACATAACTTTACCAAAGCACAACCGAAAGGACAAAAAAAGGTCTTGCATGGATGAACGGCTTGTAACTTTTAACATCCGAAATGTACCTCAGCCGGTGTGCGATAAGCGAGACTTTGATGCGGCCGTTCGCAGTTATAGAAACGGAAGTAATTACTCAGTCCCGTTTCTAACAGGGGCACGGTCTCGTAATTCTGGAGATAAATATCTTCATATTTGACACTGCGCCAAAGCCACTCGATGAAGATATTGTCGAAAGCTCGCCCCCGGCTATCCATGCTGACACGGATGCTATCGGCCAGCAGACGAGCGGTAAAGTCATGAGCTGTAAACTGTGAACCCTGGCCACTGTTGAAGATGTTGGGACGGCCGTGTTGCAACGCCATTTCCAGGGCAAGCAGACAAAAGGCGCCATCCAGCATGTTGGACAATTGCCAGGCCAAGACATAGTGGCTGAACCAATCCATGACGATAACCAGATACATAAATCCGTGAGCCATAGGAATGTACGTAATGTCGGTAGACCAGATTTGCTCCTGCGCTTGCCGCGTTGTCTTCTTTGTGAAAACAGATGACCCATTTTCCATTAGTTTCTTTTTCCAAGAAGTGACTTGGTTAGGATGCAGATTGTGTTCACTGGCGATCTGGCTGATGGTTTTGAGTCTGGCCGTCGCTTCCAGAGCCACATTGAACTTGAATTTATCACTATGGTTTCTGCGTTTTGTTGACATATACTATCCTCCATGAGCTAAACTATTATAATTGAATCCACCTTAGCTCATGGTCTATTTTTGGGGGGTAAGTATAGATGTCAGCCAGCAGAACCAGAGTAATTTGTAGGGAATGCAGGGAATTTCTAACGTACTTTAACGCGACGGCCGTGTTTATCCAACGGTACAACCAATGTTACTTTTGTCCCCTTACCAATGACCGAATCTAACTTCAAAGAGCCATCAATCCGATCGGCACGCTCTCGCATATTGATCATACCCAGGCTGCCGCGGGAACTATAATCGGTGTTTACCTCTTGTACATCAAACCCATTGCCATTGTCTTGCACCAGGGCCACAAAGAGATTTTCTTCTTGCCAGAAGCGTACTAAAATCAGGTCTGCTTCAGAATATTTGCGGGCATTGCCCAGCGCCTCTTCTACAATAGAGAAAACAACGCTCTGGGCCGATTCCGTAAGCAACTCCCCATACTCGCCACCCGATAAGCGGATATTGAGACCATCGTTTTCCTTTAGGCGAGTGATGACTGTTTCTACGGCCGCAGTCAGACCTTGCGTTTCTAACACCAACGGCCGTAACGTAAACAACATGCCCCGAATATCCTTACTTGTTTGCTTGGCAAGCTGTTCTACCTTTTCCAGTTCCAACAGGACTTGTCCCGGGTTTTTGGTCATTAATGAGCGGATAAAGTTGATACGCATGGCAATGGCAGCAATGCTTTGCGTAGGGCCATCATGCAAATCACGAGCCAATTCTTTGCGAGCATCTTCATCTGCCTCAATAATACGTTGTTTTTCCGCTTCCAATTTTTGATACAGTTGGGCATTTTGCAAAGCGATCACGGCCTGATCAGCCACAGCTGCAAACAATTCAAACTGCTCCTGTTCAAATTTTAGGGCTGTTTGCGAGCCAATAACCATCGCCCCAAAAATTTGAAAACCAGCCCGCAATGGAATACAAGCGGCCGCGGCACAGTTCTGAAAAGCAACAAATGCGCGTAGTTCCGGGTCTTGTCGCGGTACATCAGAGATGGTGATTTCAGCATTATTAAGTGCGTCCCCCACCATACCTTGCTGCCCTTTGATTGTTTTACCTTCATCCAGGTTTGGGAAGCGGCGGGTGGCTACGGGAACCAGATCACGGCCGTGATATAAAAAAACAGCCCCCACTAATGAATGTCGGGGAACTCCCATCTCCTCAATAGAAAGCGTACTGACATTAAGGGCTTCTTCTACTACCCGCTCAAAACTCAGCGTAGCCCGCATAACCGAGGCCATAGATTGCAGCGATTTGGCCCGACTATAAGCAGAGCGCAGCTGCCGCAAATTACTTTCTAGGGATGAACTGACAGCCTTTTCAGTCTGTTTGCCCCGGCTATCTACCACGGCGTAGATAATGATATCGGTGATAATAACCAAGAGGGCAACAATAACCAGACCGGGTAGCCAATCAATAACTTCTGCTTGCAGCACAACTACATAAGCCAACACATAGATGGCTGCCAATAACAATACAGAAACCCCCATAATGACCAGTAACAACAGGTTGAGTCGCTTAAACTCTTTTTTTATGATCGCTGCAATTTTTTTCGTCATTTATTTCTTTCGCTAACAAATGTTCAGAGAGCACCTGTTTTGGGAAGTCTAATTCCTAAAACACATGAGGGGAGTGAATGTTTGCAAAACATCGGATGTTTCCGAACGGTTCATTGAAATGATTATACTCATTGGGTTGAATTTAACGATAGAATAATTTTACAACTGTTTTGCAATGGTACATGTTAACTATCTTTGCTTGCCTTCTTGCTTACGGTTTGACTTACGGCCATTGCAATTTGCCCCGCAATCCGACCATTATTGTGTAACAAAGCTCGATTGGCACGTAAGCTGCGGCCGTCGGTCAGTTCCACCACGCGCCGTAAAAGCCAGGGGGTTGCCGCCGGGCCATGAATACCCCGGTCATCCGCTTCTTGGGTAGCCTGGCTGATGGCCTGTTCCACATCATCGGCGTCACATGCGGCCGCTTCCGGTACGGGAACTGTCACTAGAATACCATTCTGTAAAGCTAATTGGCGGCGGGCCAGAATCAGGTTAGCTACGGCGGCGGCCGTGTCCAAGCGCACATCTACAGGCAACCCACTACTGCGGGTAAAAAAGGCCGGCATTTCATCCACCTCAAACCCCACCACCGGCACTCCGTTCGTTTCCAATACTTCCCGCGTGGCCGGTAAATCCAAAATAGATTTGGCCCCACTGCTGACCACTGTGACCGGCGTCTGTCCCAATTCTACCAGGTCGGCGCTGATATCAAAAGTCTGCCCACGATGTACCCCACCAATGCCGCCGGTGGCAAACAATTCAATACCGGCCCGGTGGGCCAGAATCATCGTGCCGGCCACCGTGGTAGCCCCATCTTCTTTTTGGGCCAGAGCAATGGGAATGTCGCGGCGGCTGCATTTACGCACAGCCGAGTCCGCTTTTTGCCCTAAGTACATCAATTGATCATCTGTCAGCCCAATATGAATCTGCCCCTGAATAATGGCGATAGTTGCCGGCATTGCGCTGCCTTCTCGCACGGCCGTTTGCATGGCAACGGCCGTGTCTACATTATCCGGGTAAGGCAATCCATGTGTTATTACCGTACTTTCTAACGCCACAACCGGCCGTCCGGCTGCCAACGCTTCTTCCACTTCATCAAGGAAATTCAACCTGTATATCATGCTTTCAATCATCCCGCATACTGCTTAACCTGGCAAGCAAAAAGGCATTCTACACAATAATTTTCACGCTGTATTAGGGCAACCTGTATGTTGATTTACTAGTATCGCTCCCTTAAACTAACTGCGCTATGAACGAAAGTGCAAAATCTCGCAATGATGCTTTATTCCGTTTTGGACAGGTTCGCCGCCGTGCAACTCTGGATCAGGTAGCAGCCCGGCTGACTGGTCGTGATACCCGTTTGCTCCCCTTTGACGCCGTGCGTAACGAACTACGCCAACAAAACCCAATGTACACTGGGATTGAAGAAATTCCTGTCGAAGCCATTGTGGGCAGTGTCGGCCGTTACCGTGAGTTTAATCGCCAGTTTCTACCCTTGTCAGACAGCATTCAGGAACGCTGGGTTGGGGTGGATGCACTGGCTACCACAATTGGTTGGCCGCCCATTGAGGTATACCAGGTAGGAAATGTTTACTTTGTGCGTGATGGCAACCACCGCGTTTCGGTTGCCCGCCAGATGGAAACCTCTACCATTGAAGCCCACGTTTGGGAATATCCTGCCGACATAGACATCAATCCCGATGATGATTTAGACAAGATTTTTATTCAGTTGGGCGAACGTACGTTTATAGAAAAAACACATCTGGATGAGATAGCGCCCGATCACAATATCCACTTTACATCGCCTGGGCGGTATACAGAACTGATGATCCAGATTCAAGAGTTACGCCAGATATTATCTGAGATTGACGGGGAAGAGATGCCATATCAGGAAGCTGTGGCCGCCTGGTATGAAATGGTGTACCTGCCGACCGTGCAAATTATTCATGAATCAACCCTGTTGGTTGACTTTCCAGGGCGCACAGAAGCTGACTTATTTGTATGGGTTTCTAAATACCGTCGTTATTTGCAAGAACTATTTGGCGAATATGATAATCTAGCCGACTTGGCCCAGATATTGGCCGAACGTTACCGTGAAGGGAGCTTAAGTCGGTTGACCCGCCAGGTACGCCGTCTGTTGGGGAGTCATGAACTGCCGCCTTTGGATGAGGAAACGGCCGTGTAACTGTTGAGATATATGCTATAATCTCCCTGTTCATTAACAATTTGGGGATGATCGGTTTCGACGGGGAAGGTTGATCCTGGACTGCAAGCCGAGTACGCTTTACATCTCGTAAAACTGGAAGCAAAACATTAAGTGCCAATACAAACGCACGTTCTTACAGCGCTCTTCCAATGGCTGCATAAGCCATTTGAGCGCTAAGCGGTTCCAAAGATGGAACCCCGCTTACCTGGTTCGCTCGTTGACCGCATTGGGCTAAGTGACATCAACGTCAACGTGCGCCACCGTGATGCTGCTAACGGTGGTTAAGTGGCTCTTTCGGGAGCCAGCGGCTCGCTGTTGGCTGACCCGGTTGGTCGGGGCGCCCAACAGCTAACTCTAAATAGACCAACTACGCTTGTAGACGTTCAGAGGTCGAATTTTTCGGACGCGGGTTCGATTCCCGCCATCTCCACTAACCAGATTGAAAAGGGTTTGCCATATGCGGCAAACCCTTTTTGACAATGTGGTATCTATGTTAAAAAGAAAACGGCCGTTGCCCAAAGTCGGCTTTTACTCATTTCGTGAAGAGTTGTTGAACAGTGTGACCCATGGCGCCGGGGCTATTTTGGCTGTGGTTGGTCTGGCAGTGTTGGTGGCGCTGGCGCTGCGGTATGGGGATGGTTGGCAGGTGGTGAGTTTTACCGTTTATGGCGGTTCGCTCGTCTTTCTGTATCTGGCTTCTACTTTGTATCATAGCGTCCAACGTCCCCAGTTGAAACGGGTTTTTCGGGTGTTGGACCACACGGCCGTTTACCTGCTCATTGCCGGCACGTATACTCCTTTTCTGATGATCAAACTGCGCGGGTCGGTTGGTTTTACCATCTTAGCCATTGTTTGGGGAATGGCTTTGTTAGGTATCGCTTTTAAGGTGTTGTTTATCGGCCGTTATGAAAAATGGGCCACGTTAGGCTACTTGCTTATGGGCTGGATGTGTGTTCTGGCCTTCAAAGAAATGCTCCATGCCATTCCCCCCTGGGGCATCTTTGGCATTATGCTGGGGGGGCTTTTTTATACGGCCGGCGTCATCTTTTATGTCTGGGAGCGCATTCCTTACAACCACG
Organism: Chloroflexota bacterium; assembly: GCA_024223125.1. The sequence continues at coordinate 4,786 of JAAEOP010000133.1, read as the reverse complement.
CCATCTGGCATCTATTTGTCATGGGCGGCAGCGCCATCCACTTCTTCACCGTGTTGTTATTTCTACTACCCCTAAGCGCTGTCATCCGTTAACCGTATTCCGTATTCCGTTAACGGGTCACGGAATACGGTTAACGGAACACGAATCAAATCCCTTCCTTCGTTTCCACTATCAACTGATCCACTACCTCTTTCAACGCTTCCTCATTATTCTCTTCCCCACCATGTTCCAAATAACATTTTAACTGCCGGTCCGCGCTGGTTCCGTTTTTGAGGATGGTGCGTACATATTCCACTTCTTCCCGACTGCCCAGATCATCCACCACATCATCCAGCAGTTCCAGCAGCTCCTCCATAAGAAAGTGGAACGGCACCGACTGCTGAACGCCAAAATCAATCATCTCACCTTGAGTGCCGTAGCGGACTGCCCGCCATTTATTTTCGGTAATGTGCATATGGCGGTATTGTCGCCAGGACATATTTTGTTGGCGCAGTTTTAACAGTTTGGCGCAAATTGCCTGAAAGAGAGCGGCCATACAAACTGCTTCGTCTACTCTGGTACAGATGTCAGTGATGCGGAATTCGAGGGTGTCAAAGATGGGGTGAGGGCGAATATCCCACCAGATTTTAGCCCGCTTATCCTTTTTACCAAAAGCGCCCACCACTTCCAGGGTATGTTCGTAGTTTTTGAATTCACTCCAGGAGCGGAAGCTGTGGGGAATGCCGGTGCGGGGGAGTGATTCAAAGATGACGCTGCGGTATGATTTGAGACCGGTATGACGGCCGTGCCAAAAAGGTGAACTGGTAGACAAAGCCAACAAATGAGGAATGAAATAGCGGGACTGGTTCATGATCTCAATCATCAAATTCTTTGATTGTAAATCATCCCCAAAGCCCACATGCACGTGCATGCCAAAAATAAGTAGGCGGCGGGCCACGCCTTGCATATCATCTAGCAGTTCTTTATAACGCTCCCCTTCCGTAATATTTTGTTCTTCCCATCTGGCAAAAGGGTGGGTGGAGGCAGCGACAATTGCCAGACCATTTTCGTCGGCTATTTCACACACCGCCCGGCGCAAACGGACCAACTCTTGTCGTATTTCCTTCACATTACGGCACACATGGCTGCCTACTTCTACCTGTGATTGCATCAATTCGGGTTGCAGGTCTAAGGTCAACGGCCGTGTCTGATCTTGCGACAACAATTCAGAAATATATGAATGTAAATTGCGACTATCAGGATCAATGATCTGATACTCTTCTTCAACGCCAAGCGTTAATGGGGGAGTGGGTACAGGCATGTTTTTCTCCTTACATGAATATGTGAATGGAATGATGGTTATTTAGGAGATTATAGAGGGGTAGGAGGGTGCGTTGCAAGTATGTAAGTATGCAGGTTTGCAAGTTTGTAAATTATGTCACGTTACAGGCATTGACGCGGACTTGTTACTTGCACACCTGCCACTTGCATACTTCCTTACCATTTTCGTAAAAATTCCACCAGCAAACGCACACCAAAACCTGTGCCGCCACGAGGTGTATATGGGTTGCCTTTTTCAGAAAGCGCTACCCCGGCAATATCCAGATGTGCCCAGGTATAATCCGTAAATTCCTTCAAAAACATGGCCGATGTGCCTAAACCACCAAAACGGCCGCCGCTGTTCTTCATATCGGCCGCATCCGTATCAATGGAGCGACGATAATCTTTGTACAAGGGCATCGGCCAGACTCGTTCAAAGGCGCTGCTGCCGGCCGTTACCAATTTATCCCGCAAATCATCGTCCGTACTGAACAAACCAGCAGCCACGTCAGCGCCCAATGCCACCACACAAGCGCCCGTCAATGTCGCCAGATCAACTACCGCTTTGGGATTGTAACGGTTGGCATAAACTAACCCATCAGCCAACACCATACGCCCTTCCGCATCCGTGCTGATGATTTCAATTGTCTTGCCATTGCTGGCAGTAATCACATCGGCTGGACGGTAAGCATCGGCGTCGGGCATATTTTCGGTGCAGGGAGTAATACCGATGATACGCAGCGGTAAATCCAGTTCGCCGACCGTTTGCATGGCCCCCAACACGGCCGCCGCTCCGCCCATATCCGACTTCATATCTTCCATCCCGTTTGAGGGTTTGATAGAAATACCGCCCGTGTCAAAAGTGATCCCTTTGCCAACCAGAACGATGGTGTCTAAATCATCCCGGTCGCCATTGTGTTCTAAGACGATGAACTTCGGTTTTTCACCGGCTCCTTTAGCAACGGCCAAGAATGCACCCATCTTATGCTTTTTAGCCCAATTACGGCCGCCGACAGTAATGTCCATCTTATTGGCTTTAGCGATGGTTTTGGCAACGGCCGCCATTTTCGTAGGGGTGGCAATATTGGGCGGCATATTCACCAGATCGCGAGCTATCGTCACGCCCGCGGCGATGGCGACGGCCGCATCCTTTCCCGCTGTAACGGCCGCTATCTTATCTGCGTCAACCTCGACAATAGTTAAAGCGTCTACTTCATGCGGAGCTTCTGCCTCTTGTTTGGGAGCATCATACCGGTAAGCGGCTAACAGAGAACCTTCCACCGTTGCCTGGGTGGCCGCTTCAGCATCCAGCCCGGCAATGCCAGCGCCATGTACAATGGTCGCAATTTCCTGCGCTTTTAATTCGCGGGCGCGTTTGAACCCGGCCGCAGCCGCACGTCGTACTCCTTCCAGATCAAACTCCTCTCGCTTACCCAATCCGACGATTAGCACTCGTTTCGCAGCCAATTCACCTCGTGGATAAAGCACACCCACCTCGCCTGCTTTGCCGGTCAGGTCGCCGCTGGCAATGAGGTCGCTAATGGCGCCATCTACCGCCTTATCTACCGCCCCCGTAGCGCCGGCAGGTGTGGTGACATCAGCGAACAGGTTAATGATAAGGGTATCAGCCGTACTATCTTGAATATTGCCTTGTATAACGCTTATGTTCATGGGAATCTCCTTTTTGAGTGGCAAGTTGCAAGTATGCAAGTTTGCAAGTGCATGTTTGTTGCCTGACTGGCCTATTTTGTAAGGTATAAGCTAACTCGCACCATTGTAACCATAAATAGGTAATATGCTAGACAACGATCTAATCTTTGTTATGCTTAATCACTGTTCAGTTTTCAGTGACGTCTCATTCTGAAAAACGCCACTGCAAACTGAACACCGAACACTGAACGCTTTTCCAAACGGAGGCAAATTATGAAACTACTTATCATTGGCGGAACGCGCTTTTTAGGTCGGGCATTAGTAGATGTGGCTTTGGCCGGCGGGCATGAAGTGACGTTATTTAACCGGGGGCAAAGCAACCCGGATTTGTATCCTGATTTGGAAACATTGGTGGGAGATCGGGATGGGGGGTTGGCAGCGCTACACGGCCGTACCTGGAACGCTGTCATTGACACTTGTGGCTACGTCCCCAGGCTGATACATGATTCGGCCGCGCTGTTGGCCGATGCAGTAAACCATTACACTTTTATCTCTTCCCTGTCTGTGTATGCCGATGATTTGATTTCGGGGATTGGGGAAGACGGCCGTCTAGCCACAATGGAAGATGAAACAGTAGAAGAAATTACTGGGGAGACGTATGGGCCGCTCAAAGTTTTGTGTGAACAGGCGGCGACACAAGCGATGAACGGCCGTGCCTTAAACGTCCGCGCCGGTCTTATCGTTGGCCCGCATGATTTATCAGACCGTTTTAGCTATTGGCCCCATCGTGTGGCTCAGGGTGGCCAGGTGTTGGCTCCCGGCAACCCAAACGCCCCGGTACAGATTATTGATGTACGCGATTTGGCTGGCTGGATTATGCTGGTGGTAGAAAAACAGTTGACCGGCCCATACAATGTCACCGGGCCAGTCGAACAATTAACCATGCAAGACGTTCTACACACATGCCGGGATGTGACCGGCAGCAATGCCGCTTTCACCTGGGTCAGCGACCAGTTTTTGCAGGAACATGGGATAGCCGCCTACACCGAAATGCCTTTATGGGTTCCGGCGGAAATGGCCGGGTTCAATACCTTTAACTGTCAGAAGGCGATTGGGGCAGGGTTGGTAACACGGCCGTTAACCGCCACCGTCCGCGACACCCTCGACTGGCTCAACACCCGTCCCGCCGATTATGAATGGCAAAATGGCCTGAAATCTGAGCAGGAAAAAGAATTATTGAATTTATAGTCGTAAAAGAAAGTGGCGAGTCTGCAAGTCGCAGGTAAAAGTTTTGTTAGCCGTAACTATAAAATCAAGAATTGTTATATCTGAATTCAATTGTCAAGGACTGATCCTTTCATGAAATAATAAAAGATTTCGCTGAACGTGCCACAGGTTAATAAAAAAAGTAGAAGTACGACAATAAAGACTTTTCCTATCATATTTAAAGTTGGATTACGAGAACCATATAATCCTCCTGTTACTAACCACGGTAAAGCAGAAAGCCAGAAGATTAAAGGTAGCATTAATTAACCAGTAATAACCATATTAATGTTCGGAAAAATGAAACTAAGCGGGGTAATTATTATGATTAAGATGAAAAAACCAGGAACTACTAATGATAATAGAATTCCCATAAAGTTGTTAACGTAGACTAATAAAAATAAAAGGCTATAAAACAAGGATGCAACAACGATGGTACCGCCACACTTAATCGTGATCGGCGCAAAATGCCAACTGATAGTTAACATAATCGTCAGAATATCGCAATTATGAGGTGAAAAGTGTGCAAATCAGCCTCGAACACTAAACATAAAGCTAATTTGAGGCTCTGATT
>JAAEOP010000132.1 GCA_024223125.1 Chloroflexota bacterium | reverse complement strand
ATAGGAAGCCGGTTGAAACAGGCGGATGATTGTAGGGATTGGCCCAAATATGTCGAGTGGTTTCCCCTACGGCGCCGTTACTATCACGAACCTGAAGTTTGGTAGCCCAATGATTGGAGCGAGGCAAGTTGTCCCCCTTGCCCTGGTCATTGAGACTGAACGTGACAGCCTGCTTGTTAATTGACCCCCACCCAAAATCCCAACTCCCATTGCCGTCAAAATCCCAGCGATACTCTAAATCGGCTGTGGGTGTTTCGGCGTCTTTGCTGCCGGTGGCGTCAAAATTAAACGTAGGGGTTGTCGTGGCAAAGCGGCGATCGCCATTTTCTACCCTAAAAAAAGGCACCGGCGGCGTATTTGTGCTGCCCACTTCTACCGAGCCCGTCACTTTGGTGGTTGCCCCCAAGCTGTCTTTCAGTTCCAGAGCAATGATCTTACTCCCCGGCCCGGTATAATTATGCGAGGCGTTCAGGGTTGGACTCCAGACGGTATCCCACGTCCCGTCATTCTCCCAATCCCACCGGGCAAGCAAGGTGTGTCCCTCCAGATCAGTGCTGGGGTTAGCATCGACAGTAAAAGTAGTGGCGGTACTACCTATGGGCGGGGTTATCTGAAAAGCGGCAAAGGGGCGAGCATTGATTACAGGGCTGCCGGCTATAGAAAAGCTGGT
>JAAEOP010000131.1 GCA_024223125.1 Chloroflexota bacterium | reverse complement strand
CTGTTCCAGAATATGGGGAAACGGCTCCCGTTCTAACAGTAGACTAATCCGCATGAACTGCATCCTTTACGGGATGACCGATGTGGGCTTGGATTTGTTGGTGGATATCTTCGATGGGAAAACGGCCGTCTAGCACCTGCCAATACCCTTGTTCTGCCAGCGACTCATATTGTACCAGTCGCACCGCCAGCACGTCGGGAGCATCAGGGAACGGCTCATTTTTCAACTGTGACCGTCGCACCGATTCCTCTACCGGAATCAACAATAGAAAGGCGACGTCTGGTATGGGCGTCACCTGCAGCAGCACCCGCCACAACCACCACCGTTCCACCGCTTCTTGCGAAAAGTTCAGCCGAAAATCTATCAGGGTGTCCCAGATGTACCGGTCGCATATGATCGGCCGTCCCTGCCAACGCCACCAGCGAATTTGCACCCCAAAGACAACTATCAAGTCCAACATTGCCAGCCACAGCCATAGACGCCGCTTCCACGACTGTCTCATCGCCTTGGTGCGCGTGGCGCTCTGTCCGCTGGGCGGCACGATCCGCCCACCAGACAGCCGCCGCAAAACCGACTTGGCGGCATTAAACAACGGGGTATATCCACCGCGTACCCACAAATAAACAGGATTTATCCCTTGGGTGCGAAGGTCGGCTAAAACTAATTCTATTTGGGTAGATTTCCCGGCGCCGTCTAGGCCGCTAAATACAATAAGCATAATGTTGCTTGCTGAGCATCCCCATGCCCTGCACCTACGCCCGATACCACTCAATCGTCTCACGCAATCCATCAACAAACGGCCGTTTCGCCTCAAACCCATATAATTCCCTGGCCCGACTCGTATCCAGCTTGCGCCGTGGTTGTCCATTAGGTTTACTCGTGTCCCACACAATCTCCCCCTCAAATCCTGTTAACTGAGCAATCGTTTCCAGTAGTTCCTTGATACTGATCTCAAAGGCGCTGCCCAAGTTTACTGGCAGGCTGTCATTATACCGCTCGGCGCCAAGCAAAATCCCTTCAGTTGCATCCTCCACATACAAAAACTCCCGCGTTGGCGAACCATCCCCCCAGGCCACTATATGGTCATCCCCTCGTTCTTTTGCTTCCAGACATTTACGGATTAAAGCCGGAATAACATGAGATGTTTCCAGGTCAAAATTATCACCCGGGCCATAGAGGTTGACCGGCAGTAGGAAAATGGAGTTGTAACCATACTGTTGGCGGTACGTCTGACTTTGCACCAGCATCATCTTCTTCGCCAGACCATAAGGCGCGTTCGTTTCTTCCGGATAACCATTCCACAAATCATCTTCCCGGAATGGAATTGGGGCAAACTTGGGATAGGCGCATACCGTACCGATGGCTACAAATTTGGGCACACCCATTTCATAACTTTCATGCAGTAGATGTACGCCCATCACCAGATTATCATAGAAAAATGTGGCCGGGTTGACTCGATTGGCCCCAATGCCGCCAACACGCGCCGCCAGATGAATGATCATGTCCACCGGTTTGCTGGCATAAGTTGTGTCATGTAACAATTGCTTAATGGCTTCTAGCTGGGTCAGATCATATTCAGCGCTGCGCGGCGCTACAACTTCTTTCGCCCCGTGAGCTTTCAACTTTTCCACCACAAAAGAACCTAAAAAGCCAGCCCCTCCCGTTACAATCACCCGTTTGTCCTGCCAAAACTGTTGGCTGTCCGGCCAACTTTGTCCTTCAGTCATGTTGACACCTCACCTTATTTACTCTTTACTTCCTGCCGGTGCCAACCATCAAACTTTTCAGCGATAATGCGTTGGCCTTGACCCGGTGAATCTAACCCTGCTGCTTCCAAATCAGCATCCATCATAATATGCACCAACTCACAGAATGTGACTCGCGGCTGCCAACCTAATGCCTGTCTCGCTTTATTGGCATCGGCCAATAAATAATCCACCTCATTAGGGCGATAATAACGAGGATCAACCTCCACAAAATCTTCCCAGTCTAACCCTACGTAACCAAAGGCTTCATCTAAAAAATCCCGTACAGAGTGGGCTTTGCCAGTGCCGATTACATAATCATCTGGCCTTTCTTGCTGAAGCATGAGCCACATCGCTTCTACATAATCTGGCGCATATCCCCAATCCCGTATCGCTTCCAGATTACCCAGGAATAGCTTGTCCTGTTTCCCCACTAAAATGGCTGCCACTGCCCGCGTAATTTTGCGCGTCACAAAGGTTTCGCCGCGTCGGGGAGATTCATGGTTAAAGAGAATGCCATTCCCGGCATGTAAATCATACCCTTCCCGGTAATTCCTTGTTATCCAATAAGCCATCACTTTAGCTGTGGCGTATGGGCTTTGCGGCTTAAATGGAGTAGTTTCACTTTGTGGCGGACTGGCTGCCCCAAACATTTCGCTGGAGGATGCCTGGTAAAAATGGGTTTGAATACCGCTACGGCGAATGGCTTCCAATAATCGCAGTGTGCCCAACCCGGTGACATCCAGCGTATATTCTGGTATATCAAAGCTGGCACGCACATGACTTTGGGCCGCCAGATTGTAAATTTCATCTGGCCGCACTTCATATATCAAATCCAACAAGCTCCCACCGCTACTCACATCTCCATAATGCAAATGTAAACGGATGTCTGATTGGTGAGGGTCCTGGTAAATATTGTTCAGGCGATACGTATTAAAGGTACTGGCTCGTCGAATCAAACCATGCACTTCATACCCTTTGTGTATTAATAATTCAGCTAAATAGCTACCATCCTGTCCAGTAATACCAGTTATCAATGCTTTCTTCACCATAAAAAATTAATTTTGCTATGTTAGGCGATCTGGTCTCTATTGGTCACATCCATTGCACCATCACCATATCATACACACACAGTTAAGGACACAAATATCAATCTAAGTTTACAAGGATACCACACGGCCGTTACTCACCACCCCATTCATAATATTCCGCGTATCTACAATAACCGGTGCATAATCAGCCACACCTTGCCAATCAATATTCTGATGGTTTGTGACCACCACCGCACAATCCG
>JAAEOP010000130.1 GCA_024223125.1 Chloroflexota bacterium | reverse complement strand
GATTTTGATTATGAGACGAGTGATATTGATTTTGTGGCAGCTACGGCCGTTTCCCCCTCACCACAACAATTTGCTGAACTGGTAGAAATGCACGGCCGTATCGGAAAAACCAATTCCAAATGGGCCATCGAACTGGAAGGAGCCTACATCCCGTTGCCTGCCTTGCGCCGCTACGACCCGGCCAACGCCACCCATCTCTACATTGATCGCGGAGCCAGCAACCTGCGCTGGGAACATCTGGATGTAGATTGGGTGATTCATCGTTACGTGCTGTACAAACAGGGCATTGCCCTGGCCGGGCCACCTTGCCACACCCTAATTGACCCGGTTTCTACGGCCGACTTGCAGCAGGCAACGCTAGAATTGCTCGATTTTTGGTGGGTTCCCATGATTGAAAACCCGGTTAAATTACAACATGATGGCTACCGCACTTACGCCATCATGACGATGTGCCGCATGTTGTACACCTTCAAAATGGGGGATGTGGTTTCTAAACCAGCCGCCGCTCATTGGATGTTGACTACTCAAGACGGCCGTTGGCATTCGATGGTGGAAACCGGTTTGATCTGGCATGGAGATGAGCAAAAAGCGAGTGTAACTGAGGTGCAGGCTTTCATTGCCTATACAAAAGCATCTGCCAGGAGGAAATATGCTTGATACAAAACTTAAAGACAAAGTGGCTATCGTCACCGGAGCCAATAATCCGTATGGCATTGGAGCCGGTATTGCTAAAGCATTGGCCGCTCAAGGGGTACATCTTTTTATCCATTACTTCCGAGAAAGCGGAGACACGGCCGTACCCGACAACCATGAACGGGGCGAAACATTCTACAACGCTCAGCGGGCTAAAGATGCAGAAAATGTGTTAACGGCCGTGCGCCAATTCGGGGTTAAAGCAGAAGCGTGGGAAGTGGATTTGGCCGACACCGATGCTATACCCAAACTGTTTGATCGGGCTGAAGCCAGCTTCGGTCAGGTTGATATTTTGGTAAACAATGCCGCTTATTGGGAAGCAGATACGTTTCTTTCCTCGGCGGAAGTTTTAGTAAACAAGGTGGTGGAAATGTGGACGGCCGCGCCCCCTCTCATTACCCAAACCAGCTTTGACCGCATCTTTGCTGTGAATACGCGGGCTATTGCTTTGTTGATGGCTGAATTTACCCGGCGGCACAACGGCCGTTACGGAAATTGGGGTCGCATCATCAACATCAGTACCGACGGTGCCTATGTCTTCCCTTCAGAAATAACGTATGGGGCCAGCAAGTTGGCCATGGAAGGGTACACGCGCAGCGCGGCGCAGGAGTTTGGGCAATTTGGCATTACGGTCAACACTGTTTCGCCGGGGCCGGTGCAAACGGGTTGGCTGACGCCGCAGATGGAACAACAAATTACGGCCTCTATCCCCATGCAGCGGGTGGGGCAGCCGGAAGATATTGCCGATGCCGTCGTCTTTTTTGCCTCGGAGCAGGCGCGGTGGATTACAGGCCAGCGGCTGAGTGTAGGTGGCGGTAATGGGATGTGACCACGACAAGGAGTAATATGAGTTATCAATTTGCCGACCTCAACGGCACAAACATACATTATGAATTGCGGGGGGAAGGTACGGCCGTGACTTTCATTCACGCCGGTATTGCCAATCTGCACATGTGGGATGACCAGATGGAGGCTTTTGCCGCCAAACATCGTACCTTGCGTTATGATGTGCGCGGTTGGGGAGAAACAATTTGGAATGATGTACCCTACAGCGATCATGAAGATTTGCGGGCGTTGTTACAACATCTGGGTATTGGGAAAACGGCTGTTGTCGGTTGTTCCTTTGGGGGCAAAATCGCCCTGGATTTTTCCCTGGCTTATCCAGAAATGGTCACCGTTTTGGTGTTGGTTGGCTCTGCTTTAGGCGGCTACCAATGGACATCCGCCGGATTTGCCGCCAAAGAGGAAGCGATGGAAACAGCTTTTAAGCGAGGCGACATCCCGACAGCGGCGGAGTATGAAGCCCAAATTTGGGTAGACGGCCGTCATCGTACCCCGGCTCAAATTGATGCCACCGTCCGCCAACATGCCTTGCAAATGATCAACCACACTCTTGCCCGCCCTGAAGGCAGCGGGGAGAAAAGCGCCATTACCCCACCCGCTCTGGAACGATTAAATGAGATTCAACGGCCGGTACAGATCATCGTGGGGGAGCATGATTGGCCCGACATACAGGCTATTGCCGACTTGCTAGAAGCAAAACTACCCCTGGTAGAAGATCGCACTATCATGCGGCAAACGGCCCATCTGCCAAATATGGAACGGCCGTTACCCTTCAATAAAATCATCTTGGACTTTCTGGATAAACTGGCCTGGCGCTCAACCATTTACGCTATTTTGCCTCATCAGGATGAAGCGAAGGTGTGGCTGGAACAGGATGAAAGTAGCCTGGCTTTGCCCCACATCACAATGGTTGGCAGCTTTTGGAATTCAAACGAAGCAAAGGTGCAGCGGCCGTTGCGTCACAAACTCGGCCAAAACATTCAGGTACTCTACCGTGCCCACTTTCAACAAAATGAGGCTGCTAAAACGACGGAATTTGTTTTTGTGCTGGACAATGTGGGGGTTGAAGTGGCTGACGGCCGTTGGCTTGACCGCCGGGAACTACAAACAATCACCCTCACCAATCCAGACCATAAACGGCTGATCGAGACCAGTTTGCAGGAATGGGAAACGGGGGATGTGCCTGCTGAACGGCCGTCGTGGGCCAGACGGGGCTGGGTCGCACCAGCAGAATCCTGGATAGAAACGACCTTGAGCCAACAAGGGCAATCCCTCATTGAGCCGTTAGAAATTGTGAAAAATTGGTGTTTGTCTTGTGTACTGCGGACCAAAACGGATAATGGTGTTTTTTACTTTAAGACGGTGGTATCGTTACCTTTGTTTGTGAATGAGGCGGTTGTCGTTACCAAGTTAGCGCAACTTTTTCCACAGCATGTGCTGACACCAACAGCCATTGACGCTGAACGAGATTGGATGCTGCTGCCAGCCTTGCCCCAAATTGTGAACGGGGAAGCAACTGTTGCTCAGCGTCAGGGGTTTATAGGCCAGTTTGCCAAAATGCAGATAACGGCCGTGTCTCACATCGAAACATTGCTGGCTGCCGGCTGCCTCGACCGGCGGATGGCGTGGATGCAAACGCAAATCGAGCTGCTATTCACCGCTAAACTCTGCCAGGATGACTTAAATCCAGAAGAAATTGACCAACTCATCAATCTTATTCCTAGTTTGCAGGCTTTATGTGCTGAATTGGCCGACGGCACCGTGCCGCAAACACTCGTGCATGGCGATTTGCATAGCGGCAATGTAGGCATTCAGAATGGCGAATTTGTCTACATTGATTGGACAGATGCCTGTCTCAGCCATCCGTTTTTTGACATGTTAGACATTTTTTATGAGAAGGACACGGCCGTGCAAACCCAACTGCGAGATGCTTATCTGACCCAATGGACAGAGTTTGCTCCTATGCCCCAACTGCTGAAAATTTGGACTTTGGCGGAAGTGGGGGCGGCCGTCCATCATGCCATTAGCTACTGGCAAATTGTGGCTAACTTGGAGCCACAGGCTCAGGATGACTTACAGGAGATGATACCATTTTGGCTGCGGAAGATTTTAACCTTGACCAGAAACCTAAAAGAGGAAACATTCTAATGAGTAATAACGTTTTGATGCAAATTGAAATACCTGACGCACCTGCCATTCCGGGATTAGTTTTTCGCCATTTTCGGGGCGAGACAGATTATCCGGCCATGGTAGATGTGACCAATGAAGTCTGTCGGGCTGACGGGGTAGATTGGGTAGAAACCATTGAAAAAATAGCCAATCAATATCAGCATTTGGATAATTGTGATCCGTATCGAGATGTGTTGATGGTGGAGGTGGAAGGGCAATTGGTGGGCTACGGCCGTTGCTGGTGGCTTGAGGATTTAGAAGGAACCCGTTTATATTTTCATTTTGCCAATTTGCTGCCAGCCTGGAGGGGGCGCGGTATACGTCAGGCAATGCTAACGTATAATGAACGACATTTACAGACTCTAGCCCAAACACAGGTTGCCAGCGGCCAACATTCACCAGAGATGTCCCGTGTGTTCTTTTGCTGGGCCAATGAAACAGAAACCGATTGGAAAGCTCTGCTGGCAGCAGCCGGATATGCGCCTGCTCGTTACTTTGCGGATATGGTACGACCGACGCTAAATAATATTCCGCATTATCCCTTACCTTCTCATATTGAAATACGGCGGGGCATGTTAGCTGAATGGCGGCAAATTTGGGAAGCGGCCGCCGAAGCGTTCCGTGACCATTGGGGCGAAGTTGAATGGTCGGAGGAAGATTTTCTGAAAGAGGGTGGAGACCCCACATTTAACCCTGATTTGTGGCAAATCGCCTGGGATGGGGATGAGGTGGCTGGCGGTATCCTCAATTTTATTGATGTGACGGAAAATGAAAAACACGGCCGTCAGCGGGGTTACACTGAAACGGTTTTTGTACGACAGCCGTGGCGTGGTCAGGGCATCGCCAAAGTGCTGTTTTCAGGTAGCTTCCAGGTGTTGCAGGCTGCCGGCATGACAGAGGCCGCCCTGGGTGTTGACGCCGACAGCCCTACAGGCGCTTTTCACCTGTATGAAAGCATGGGGTTTAAGGCAGTGAAACAGTCAGCTATTTATCGTAAACCATTGGAGGTTGAAGATGGCAGTTAGCAAAAAGGGAAAGCGAAAAGTGAAGGTTAAGGGACGGCCGTATATCTGGTCCGTCGAAGATAAAGATGTGCAAGTTCCTGTGGGGGGTGGGTTGGTGAACCATACGCCTGAACGGTATCTGCACATCATCGCCACCAACAAGAAGTTCATTGTCCACTATCGTCTACCCAAAGAAGGCGACCCGCACACCATTTTGCGCGTGGAAGGGCCGCAATTTCCGCGCCAACCGGGCGCCAAAGAGGTACAAGTGCCCCGCTGGAAACATGACAGCAAACGTTACCCCACCAACGACTTTGTGCGGCGGTTAATTGGTTGGTGTATGGAAAAGGGAGATTAGAGATTGGGAGATGTCGAATGTGACTATCAACGTGCTTTAGCGCGTTTCGTGTCTCAGACACCGAATTCGATTCGGTGGCAACCTAATCTGGAATGCCAAGAGCAACTTTTAGGGCATTATTTAGTTCATCAATTTTTGGTTGTGAGAGAACGCCAACAAAATTAGTCAGAACAGATTTGGGCAAACTAACAAGATCATCACAATGAATACTACTTGGATGCGCTAACCCTTCATCAGTTCCGACCAATACTTGAGAAGCAAGTCCATGATAAGAAGAGTAAACAGGCGCGCAAACAACGGTAGAATAACCCGTGCTTATCAATGCCTGGCGGCTGACAATGACAAAAATTCGATGCTTTTTAGGCTCCAGCGAAGTTGGTTTGGCAACGCGATACAAATCACCGCGTCTCATGGTATTACCTGGTATTCAAGGACATCTTTTGCTTCTGCGTTGAGTTCATCAAGGTGCTGGTTAATGATTTCCATATCACGCGCATCTTGTTGTTCCCGATTCATCTGGGCGATCATTTTACGCAAAGCAATTTCGATAAATTCGGAGCGATTCTTGTAATTGATGGCCTTACTATCGACTTCTTTTAATAAATCTTCAGATAGGGTGATTGAGGTTTTTACTTTCATGAGCAAATCATACTACCTTTATCCTACTAATTCAAGCAGAATGGAGTAACCATTGACAAACAAACAGAAGAAAAAACGTAAAAGAAAAATCAGACAACAACAGCGTGAAGTGCAGCTTGCCGAAAAGGAGCAGAAGAAAACGATCCGGCATAATGTGGCTGCTAACCAGGAGAAACACCGGCTTGATTGGCGGCCGTTGACGCCAGATGAAGACGGCCGTGTGGCTGACCGGCGTATTATGCCCCGCGATGAACAAGACCGGCGGGATGGTCTGCTGATCAGCGAACCGCAAACATTTGATAGCACCTTAAATGATACGATTTGGCAAAAAATGGCTGATGAGACGCCATTTTTATTAGGCAAAGTGGTGGAAGTGAGCCGAACTATTTGCCGCGCTGAAGTGAATGGTGAGATAGTTGTCTGTGATGTACGCGGTATTTTAACGGCCAAGGGCACAGGCTACACCAACATTTTGGCGGTAGGAGATCGGGCGTTGGTACGAATGCAAGCCGAAGATCGTGGCCTGGTGGAAAAGGTTCTACCTCGCTGCAGCGGTCTGGCTCGCGCCGATTCATTTGATATGCACTTGAAGCAGATCATTGCGGCTAATGTAGATCAACTGCTCATTGTGGCCTCGTGGCGTGATCCCCAAATCTGGTTTCAGATGATTGACGAATATTTGATTGGCGCTGAACGAAACAATTTGCAAGCGATGATTTGCATTAACAAAGTGGATTTGGCGGATAGTTTTGACGAGGTGGTGACGGCCGTAGCTGCCTACAAAATACTCAATTACCAACATCTATTTACCAGCGCAGAAAATGGTATTGGGATACGAGACTTACAACAAGTTTTATACGGCCGTACCACCGTATTAGCCGGTCTTTCTGGTGTGGGTAAATCGTCTCTGCTCAATGCAGCTTATCCCGGCTTTCAACTACGTATCGGCTCTGTAATGCAAACCCGCAAAAGCCACGAAGGACGGCATACTACCACTCAGGCCATTATGCTAGACTTGCCTGATGGCGGCGCGGTAGTAGACACACCCGGTATTCGGGACATGGGCTTGTCTGGTTTGCATCCCGATGATTTGATTACCTATTACCCGGATGTAGCGGCCGTCGGTAGCTGCAAATTTAACGATTGTACACATAGCCATGAACCGGGATGTGTGGTAAAGAAGGGAGTATCTGACGGCCGTATTGCAGCTTGGCGATACAAAAACTATGTTAATCTATATCAACAATTATTAGAAGGATAATTTGATGAAGCAAGCGATTGCAGAACTAGAAAAACAACTACCAGTTTGGATGGAAACGGCCGTTATCCCCGGTCTATCTTTAGCCATTATCCATGAAGGCGAGATGGCCTGGATGCGTGGTTACGGCGTGGCTGACATGAACACAAAAGAAGTCGTGACGACGGAAACGGTTTTTGAAGCGGCATCTTTGACCAAACCATTGTACGCTGCGGCCATTTTGCAATTGGTGGAAGACGGCTTGTTAGACCTGGACACACCTCTGTTAACCTATCTTCCAGAGGCAGAACAGCAGGCCGAACGATTGTTTGATCGGGAAGAGGATGCGGCCGAATATCTGTTTGGTTATGTGCCCAACGAACCCTGTTTACACCAACTGACGTTACGCCACATCCTTAGCCATACGCCCGGTTTTCCTAACTGGACAGATTCGGGTGAGCCGCTCCGGTTTTTCTTTACACCTGGCGCCCGTTTCTCTTACTCTGGCGATGGGTATAATATGCTGCAAAAAATCGTGGCGCGAGTGACGGATCAGAACCCGGCGGTCATGATGCAAGAACGGCTGCTGGGTCCATTGGGGATGGCTCATAGCGGCCTGACCAGTCAGGGAGTTGCCGGGCTGCATGTGGCTGCCAAACATGATGAGGAAGGTGAAATAGAGAGCCAATCTGAATGGAAAACGATGTATGCGGCCGCCAGTTTACATACCACAGCGCCGGATTACGGTCGTTTTCTTCTCTCTCTGCTCAATCCCAATTCGTCCAATCCAGCCTGTTTACAACCCGAAACCATCGCTCAATTGTGGCAGCCACAGGTGCAGGTTAACTGGAATGTGCCCTGGAGCGACAATTGGCCCATCGAAAAACCCGAACTCTTGCCAGATGTTGCTTGGGGATTAGGCTGGGGTTTGCAGATGAGTGACGGCCGTCTGGCCTTCTGGCATTGGGGTGATAATGGCAGCTTCAAAGCATTCACGCTTGGTTTTCCTGATGTAGGATCGGCCGTTGTGATGCTGTCCAACAGTAAAAATGGAGACACTCTCTGGCAGCCCATTTTGCAACGCTTATATGATGGTGATTATCCAGCGCTGGATTGGCTGGAAAATTGTTGAGAAAAATCTGATGAAATCAAAACATTCAACCTTATCGGAAATAAGAAATCAGACAGGATTTACGGGATTAACAAGATTATTTCATTCTGTAAATCTTGTTAATCCTGTCAAAAAAATTATTTCCGATAATGTCTATTAACGGCCGTGAAGCAGAACACCGGAGGCAAGCAGATGAACACAGATCAAATTTTGGCATTGTATGACGAACAAGAGCGCAAAAATGGTGAACACCCATCTTACCGGCGGCAAGTGACGCCCGAATTGACGCGCCACATTAGCAAAGACCCGCAGTGGCTTAGTTTCATCATCTACAGCAATCTCGCCAGTGAAAATGCGGATGTGATTATTCGACGCGAAATTGATAGTTACCGGCAGCGGGATGGCCGGGGACTTGAATGGAAAACATATGGCCATGATTTGCCGCCCGATTTGCCAAAACGGTTGGCTGAACACGGCTTTGAGGCTGATGAGGAAGAAGCGTTACTTGTCATGGATTTGCAAGAATGCCCGGATATTTACCGGCAGCCTGTTCAGATTGATGTACGCAAAATTGGCGTGGCTCAGTTGGCAGATGTGGTTGCTGTGCAAGAGGCAGTGTATGCGGCCGAGTTTGGCTGGTTGGCAAAACAGTTGCGTCAAAATCTGACAGATGAGCCAGATTATTGGAGTATCTATGTGGCTTATGTGGACGACAATCCAGCTTGCGCCGCCTGGATTTCATTCCCCGCCAACAGCCAGTTTGCCGGGTTATGGGGCGGGGCGACGTTGGCGGCGTACCGGAAGATGGGGTTGTACACGGCCGTTGTCGCCACCCGCGCCCAAGAAGCATTAAAACGTGGCTACCGTTTCCTCATGGTAGACGCCAGTGAGATGAGCCGCCCCATCCTGGAAAAACGAGGCTTTCAACTATTAACCCACACCACACCCTACACCTGGAAAAATCCAGATTTTAATGACAAGAAATAAGCTATCGGATCACAGTCTATTTTTTATAAAGGAAATATTCACATGGACACCTGGAAATATTTTGACATCACCCATAAAGAACACATCATTTGCAACCCCACAAACCTGGATAAATTCCAACATCTCATTTCAATGCTGCGTTTGCCGCCAACTGCAAACGTTCTGGAATTAGCTACGGGCAAAGGAGAATTTATCATTCGCTTGGCTGAACAATACGCCATTTCCGGCATTGGCGTGGATATTTCCCCCTACTGCATCCGTGACGCGAAAACGAAGTTGGCTCAACGAGCGCCCACGGCGAATATTACCTTCCTGGAAATGGGCGGGGCCGATTATCAACCCGATAAGCTAGAAAGCTTTGATCTCACCGCTTGCATTGGCGCCAGTTGGATATTCGATGGGCATCAAGGTACGCTGGCAGCCTTAAAGAAAATGACAAAACCCAACGGCTGGATCATCGTTGGCGAACCACACTGGCTGCAAGAGCCAGCCCCGGATTATCTGACTGCGGCCAATGTTACAAAAGACAGCTTCGATACGCACTATGAAAATATTCTAACCGGTGAAGCGTTGGGTTTGACGCCAATGTACACGATAGTCAGCAGCTATGACGATTGGGATAGGTACGAAGGTTTGCAATGGTACGCAGCCGAAAACTATGCTCTATCCCATCCTAAAGACCCCGATTTGCCTGAACTAACGGAGCGTGTTCATGCTTACAGGCGTGAATATCTGCAATGGGGTCGGGATACGCTCGGTTGGGCGCTTTATCTATTTCGTAAATGATTCGATTGAATGGAGAGTAAATTGCAACAAAATACTGTACAAACGGGATATGCGCCGGTGAACGGGGCGCAGCTTTATTATGAAATGACAGGGGAAGGAATGCCGCTCATTTTGCTTCATGCCGGGGTAGCAGACGGCCGTATGTGGGATGAACAATTTACCGCCTTTGCCAGACAATATCGGGTCATTCGCTTCGATTATCGCGGATTCGGCCGTTCCGCCATGCCGCCGGGGAAGTTTTGCAATTATGAAGATGTGGCTAGCTTGCTCGATTATCTGGGAGCGGCCGAAGCCATCCTCGTGGGCATTTCCTTTGGCGGCTTGATTGCTATTGATTTTGCTCTGGCTTACCCGGAGCGGGTTCTCAAATTGACGCTGGCTGCACCCAGTGTCAGCGGTGCCACGCCATCGGAGCGTATCAAGCAGTTTTGGAAAGCAGAAGACGCCGCCTTTGAACGGGGCGATCTGGATGAAGCGGTGGAACTGAATCTGCGCTTGTGGGTGGATGGCATTTACCGGCAGCCGGATGAAGTGAACACGGCCGTGCGCCAAAAAGTAGCCCTCATGCAGCGAGAAATCTTTGAGATGGATATCCCCGATGATATTGAGGAAGTGGGATTAGAACCGGTGGCATACGGCCGTGTTTCAACCATCACTACT
>JAAEOP010000129.1 GCA_024223125.1 Chloroflexota bacterium | reverse complement strand
GTTAAACAAAACCAGACTGAGGTCCTTACCTTCACCATTAGTGATATCAACCACCCCTCATTAACCTACCAGGCCACCGACAACACCGACCCCGACGGCGACAGTATTACAATCAACAAGCCTCAATAAGCAAGCCTGCACTTCATGTTTTTACCTCCCGCCTTTCCGGCCCCCCAGAAATGGGGGGCTTTTTTCTTCAAAAGTAGGGTCAGACCCTATGTTGCTCGGGCCCGTTATGGGTCATAATAGACATACTGTAAATCTTTTATTATTCTCATAATTTATTTACCTCAAAGGAAACAACAATTATGAAACTCAAATATACCCTCATTCTCATTTGTCTGATCTTGGCCGCTTGCGCAGGTGGTACTACAGCGGCACCGGTTGACGTAGAGACCAGCTACATTGAACCCGAACTCCGCTCTATTGAAACAGAGACGGTCTCGGTTATCATCACAGCCAAGAATGATTGGGAAGCTGCTGCCCGCGCCGTTGAGCGTGTGGGCGGGCAAGTAACCAGCGAGCTATGGATCATTGATGCTGTGGCCGCTGATATTCCCGCCGATCAAATCAACCAACTGGCGGCTGAGCCCGACATCCGCTCAGTGGTGCGCAATAAGGGCGTCAAAAGTTCTCAAGACCCACAGTGGGACGGCTGGGCGACGGATTACCCCATCACCGTGCCCTACAACGGCAGCCCCGATGCCCAAGCGACCAATGATGACGGCATCTGGGAGATGGTTAACCCGGTCTCCATTGATGTCGGGGCCGATATCGTCCACAACACCGGTGTAGACGGTCAGGGCGTTGGCATTGCCGTGCTGGACAGTGGGGTTTTCTTTGAGACCACGATAAAAAATAAATTCAACGACCATCTGAACCAAAATTTCTTTGGCCAGGTTGACTTTGTGGGCAACGGCGACTGCCCGCCCGGCGGCAGCCGGGATCAGTACGCCGGCTACTGTTTTGCCAACAAAGACAACAGCTACGACGGCCACGGTCACGGCTCCCATATTTCCGGCATCATCTGGAACAACATCACAGATCAAGATACCGGCGTCAAACTGGGCATTGCTCCGGGCGCCGGCCTTCTCAGCGTGCGGGTGCTGGACAGCAACGGCACCGGCACCTACGCCGACGTGATCGAGGGCATCCAGTACGTGGTGGTCAACAAAGACACGCACAACATTCGGGTTATGAATATGAGCCTGAGTGCTTACCCCACCACCCCCTATTTTGAGGATCCGCTCAACCGGGCCGTGGAAGTGGCCTGGGCCAACGACATTGTGGTTGTGGTGGTGGCCGGTAATTCCGGCCCCGGCTCTGAAAGCATCACCGTGCCGGGCAACGATCCCTACGTAATCACCGTGGGGGCGGTGGGCAACCCCCGCACCCCCGGCTACTGGGGCGACGACTATCTGCCCACCTGGTCGGCCACCGGCCCCACCTGGGACGGCTTTGCCAAGCCGGATGTGCTGGCTT
>JAAEOP010000128.1 GCA_024223125.1 Chloroflexota bacterium | reverse complement strand
GCTCGCTTTATCTAAGCCAAGTATATCAAATGGAGTGTTTAATAATTTGCGTACAGGAGGCGTACAAATGACCAGGTTAAATCCAAATGAACGGTGGTTGATTGAAAGTGGCGTTAATCATTACAAGGTAGTGGGCCCGGGCCGGGTTTGGCTCGCGCCCTGGCAACGAGTGTTGGCGGCTCTGTTTGTCGGGCCCCAGAGCCAATCCTTGCCATTTAACGAGGTGCGGACGGGGGAAGACATCCCGGTTAAGATGACCTTGCAGGTGCTTTACAAGATTGATCCTGAACTCTTCACCGATGAGCTGCTGCCCAAAATTCCGGGGCTGAATGAGGGCGGCTGGCAAAATATCTTGCGTTGGCGCACAGAGCACGTGCTGCGGCAGTTAATAGCCGGCTATGCCTGGCGAGAGCTTGGCAAGCAATCCATCCAGCAGCGCTTAGAGCGACAACTAACCCAAACCGTGGCCGACTATTTGAAGGTGGTTGGACTAACGGTGATGTCGGTCTGTCTGATCAGAACAGAACTTCCCGACACGTTGCAACAGACCATCATCCGGGCCGAGCGAGACGGCATCGAGCCTCGGGGCCGGGCCCTGGTGCTGAAGGAATATTTTGAAATCTTCGGTCACGACTTACCCCAGGCCATGCCCTACATTGTGCAGTGGGAGTTGTTGAACACGCTACAAAAGAACGGCAAGGCTCAATTTTTGCTGACCAGCTCGGCGCTGTCTCCCGAGGGACAGCCCTCCGGTGCCGGATCAATTCCGCCGATCTTTCAAATGCAATTGCCGGTGCCTCAAGATGGTTAGGCCCTAACCAGTGAATTTCTTGTACATTGAGCAAGAAAGTTGTAAACAAGCACCTTGTTTGGTTCCGGCTCGTCCGGGTTAGGTAGCAACCATAGAAAAGCAAAGGCCGCAGTCGAGTTACTGCGGCTTTTGTTCTTAGCCTTCATCCTTTTCTATGGCCCCTAATGCTTTGAGGCTGGTTTTTTGGGCTTCGGTCAGGCCGGTTACGCCGGTGATGTTCATTCGCTCGTAGGGGCGGTCGGGGCGGAGAGTTTTGAGACATTTGCCGGTTTGGACATCCCAGAGTTTGATTGTTTCATCGTCACTGGCACTGGCCAAACTGTGCCCATCAGGACTAAAAATAGCTTTCCAGACTGACCCGTCATGTCCTTCTAGCGTATTGTGACATTCGCCCGTGTTAACATCCCACAACCGCACGGTTTGATCACTACTGCCACTGACCAGGGCGTGCGAAACACAATCCCCCTAAAGACAACACAGATGTGCGATATGTTCGCGTGGTCCATCCAAATCATCCTTTGGCAGGCCAACTTGTTCGGGTAGTTCGCCAAAGTGGTCATCCTGCTTTCTCCGAACAACAATGGATTATCGAATTAGCTGACCAAACCCGTGTCAGTATTCCCCAATCCTGGACTGTTTCGGCAGATACGCCGGTG
>JAAEOP010000127.1 GCA_024223125.1 Chloroflexota bacterium | reverse complement strand
GTCACAACCGGAGGATCATCCTTAATTCCTGTGTTCCAGAATATTTTGCAGCGGCGTTTTGCAGCGGCCGAATTGGTACATTCCGATACCTTTGGTAGTGTGGCGGCAGGGTTGGCCTTGCGGGCCGCGCAGACTTCTATCTAAATAATGAATTGTGAAGTGTGAAGTTAGTCTAGCTTCCTGTATTCATTATTCATTTAGGC
The DNA here is from genome assembly GCA_024223125.1 of Chloroflexota bacterium. The sequence goes on along the minus strand of JAAEOP010000127.1, from coordinate 420 downwards.
ATGACTTTTATGAGTAAACGAGTTCTGGTAACTGGAGCCACAGGGTTTATTGGCTGCGCGCTGACGCCATATTTGGTACATCAAGGATTTGCAGTCACGATTTTGGTGCGGGAGGCGTATGCCCAACCAGATGTGAAACTATTGCCGGACGCATTAACGGTCGTGCGTCCCTACATCCACACCGTTTATGCTGATTTGCGACACTTTGACCTGACTTTGCGCGCTGTGCGGGAAACGGAGCCAGAAGTTGTCATTCATTTGGCAGCCGCCGGGGTGACAGATCCGTTTTTGGGGGTAGAGACGGCCGTGCGTCACAACGTCAATGGCACGGTCAATTTGCTGCGAGCCTGCTTTGAGAAAACCAACACAACCCGCCAGCTTATTGTGGCCCGCACACCTGGCGAGCGAAGCAGTATGAAT
>JAAEOP010000126.1 GCA_024223125.1 Chloroflexota bacterium | reverse complement strand
GCGGCTGGCTGCCAGAACAATCGCTGCATCTGATGTCGTGTAAGGATACCCACCCCTAATAAAGTTTTGAGAATGTTGTAGTCTCGAACTGTAATCATACTGCGCTCAATGAGCTTGCCAGCTCTCGCCGAGGCCGTATCATATTGAGAAATAGCCTGTTTGGGCATTTGACTGCGAAAAAGAGGGTCCCCTGGTCGTCTCCCATAAGGGTCTACCAGGGGGATATGGGCAACGGCCGACAAAGGTTCATCTGGGTGCAAGATATGATCTGTACGCATCTTTCTGTTCTCCTAAAGCTGTGTTGTTGGTTTTATTCACTTTCATCAAGGCGGGTGACGCGAGCAAGACGGCCGATCTCGTCACGAGAATGTGAGTCGTTCCAGTTTTATCCTTTTTCGCCCATACCTTTTTCTGAATGAGATTCCTTTTCTGTTAACGGCCGCACAGCCAACCGCAAATGACCATCTTCAGCCAGAGCATGTTGGATGCGGAACCGTTGGCCGTCACGGAATGATTGCCCTTTCCCCGGCTGCACTGTTCCCAAGCGGTGGTCATGCGGGGTATAGGCAACCAGGTCTTGCCCCTCCTGAAATACAGTAACTGTCATTTGCCGCAGTTGGCCGCGAGCCAACTGCTTGATACGCTCTTTGGCTTTGACTCGTTCTTTGGCTGCAATGCGACGGCCGTTGCCCGCTGGCTG
>JAAEOP010000125.1 GCA_024223125.1 Chloroflexota bacterium | reverse complement strand
TTGACGCCCACCCCCACGAGGCAGCCATGAACCGTAAACAATGTCCACTTTTCCGCTTCGCCTTTTTTATCTTGCTCTTAGCCGGGTTGGGCTGCGGGTTTGCCGCCACCCACTCTGTGGGGTCTGGCAAATATGAAATCCAAAATGTCAAGGGCCAGGCGGAACCCGTCGTGCTGTCCGACCGGTGGTTTCATAGTGCGTTGCTGTCTCCGAATGGCCGGTGGCTGTTGGTCGGGACAGGAAATGATATAGAGCGAGATGAGTTTTCCCATATGTCATTAATTGACTTAGAAAACAACCTCGAGTATCCCCTGGGGGAGGGCGGCAGCAAGAGGGTCTGGCTGGATGGAGAATATGCGGTCATGCTGTTGGACAAAACCTACCAGATGTTTCACGCTCCCACACAACAGCGGTGGGAATTGGTTCCATTGTCTTTAGGGCGCAACGCGATTGATACCGATTTGGATTACATTAAGGATGCTAATCAAATATTTGCTATCAGAGGAACAGGTGACATCGGGCCTTCGATTGCACTGGTAACAACGGATCCAAATTATCCATATCTGCTTCTTAATGGTATCCCTAGGAATACCAATATAGAAACCTTCCTGGCAGGTTTGAATTACACAATTGTAAATCCTAAGTATCCTATCTTTCACCGCAATGAGTCAATCTACTCCCCGGATGGGAAATATTACTTCAACCGGAAAGAGCACTGGGCCCCCGTTCCCAATACGGGGGA
>JAAEOP010000124.1 GCA_024223125.1 Chloroflexota bacterium | reverse complement strand
CTATACTTTGATATTGCTGTTCTGTGGGACGAATAGAGTGGATATTGTCAAATATAACATCGATTTTGTTGGGCAATGTTCCAAATGACGGGCAAAGCTGATGGCAATTTGTTCAAGCAGTTTGTCGACTATCCGCGCTATAATACTTCGTGTGTTCAGGTTGAATTGGACTCGATTGACACTCAAGCAAAATCTGGAGAATGCGGCGCACCTCACTTTTTACCCCAAAGGATTTTTTATATGCCAACGAATAATGAAAAATATATCCTAACAATAGACCTCGGCACAAGTGGGCCAAAAGTGGCCTTGATTACGACAAATGGCGATGTGATAGGACATGAATTTGAGGAAAACAAAGTCATTCTTCTTCCCAATGGCGGGGCAGAGCAAGACCCCAATGAATGGTGGAAGGCGATCACGAATTCAGTCAAGAGATTGCTTTCCAGAAACCTGGCGCCTGTAGAAAATGTCGCCGCTGTCTGCTGTACAAGCCAATGGTCGGGGACGGTGGCTGTTGACCGGGAGGGGCAGCACTTGATGAACGCCATCATTTGGATGGATACTCGCGGCGAGCCTTATGTTAATCAGGTTGTGGGCGGCCCTATCAGCGTGGAAGGTTACGGCCTCGGAAAGATTCTGAAGTGGCTCAACTTAACGGGTGGCGCACCAACACATTCTGGCAAAGACCCGATTGCCCATATCCTTTATATCAAACATGAATTGCCCGAAATATACCAGCATACTTATAAATTCCTTGAGCCGAAGGATTATCTCAACATGCGATTGACAGGGCAATTTGCTGCTTCCTACGATTCAATTGCTTTGCACTGGGTGACGGATAACCGCGATATCGAGAATATCGACTACGACGAAAGCCTGCTCAAAGCAGTTAACCTGAGCAGAGACAAATTCCCCGACCTCAAGCGTGCGGTGGATTTGCTCGGTACACTGAAAGCGGATGTTGCGGCTGAATTTGGGCTGCCGGAAAATACGCCTGTTGTAATGGGGACGCCCGACGTTCAATCGGCAGCTATTGGCTCTGGGGCGGTGAAAGATTTCGAAGGCCATCTTTATATTGGCACATCTTCGTGGATAACGTGCCATGTCCCCTTTAAGAAAACGGATATTTTCCATGGGCTGGCATCTCTCCCGTCGCCAATTCCTGGGCGGTATTTTGTTGCTAACGAACAAGAATCCGCGGGG
>JAAEOP010000123.1 GCA_024223125.1 Chloroflexota bacterium | reverse complement strand
CTGAAGATAGCCGCCGGGGGCCACCTGACGCTGACTTAAACTGTAACCCACTAGTTGGATCCCGTTGGCAAAGCGAACATCAAGCTGATGCTGCGCCGGCAGCGCCTGCTCTGTGGGTGATTCGACGGTGAAGAGTGGTTGTAATAATGGTTTGGCCCACAGAGCAGCTACGAATATTAGAATAATAATCCCTGATGTAAACCATCCCAACCTTAGCCTGGCAGCATCGGGTTTGGCATATCCAGCGATTTTATCTGATTGTTTGCCTGGGCCGGTTTGTTGCTCCGTTTGCCCAGGGCCTGAGGCACGGACCCGTTGTGAGCGAACAAATGAGATGATGCCCACGACGGCGAGGCCAATAATCGTTACCCCGGTCAAACCCAGGGCGATGGCTCGTAAGGGTGTCTCGCCAAAGTGGATAGTTAGGGTATGTTGTCCGGCCGGAATGTCGACGAGAATAAGGCCGGTTTCAGCTTCGGGGGTGATGGCAACAGTCTGATCGTCAAGTTGAG
>JAAEOP010000122.1 GCA_024223125.1 Chloroflexota bacterium | reverse complement strand
GGCTTTCAGGCATTTCTAACCCGGATGTGAAAGTAATCAGTATTCAGTCAGTGTTCAGGAAATTGTTTGTTGAACAGTAGACAGTGATTATGAAAGGATTAAACATCGGACAATCAGCCAAACAAACCCGCGTCTTCTCGGCTGAGGATGTGGCTGCATACCGTCGCTTGACTGGTGATACGGGTTTGGCATTTGGCGCCAAAGCAGAAACGGCCGTTCCCGGCCCCTTACTGGCGGGCATGTTTTCTGATTTGCTGGGCACAAAACTGCCGGGCCGAGGCACAAATTGGCTCAAGCAGCAGCTCGAGTTTCCGACTGGGGCGCATATTGGAGACAGGATTACGGCCGTGGTAGAAATCACCCGTTTGCGCCCTGAAAAAGAACTGGTGAATTTACGTACCACTTGCACCAATACCGAAGGGGTTATTGTTTGCCGGGGCGAATCTTTAGTTTTGGTCAAAGATTTGGCCGGCGGTGAGAACAAGATGCAAACAACGATTAACGCCAATGGTATTAAGATCGCTTATGACATTTGTGGTCATGGCGACCCGCTCATCCTTATTGCCGGTTTGGGCGATGACCGTTGGCTGTGGCATAGAATGATTCCCTATCTTGCCCAAGATTTTCAGGTAATTGCTTTTGATAACCGCGGAGTTGGGGGAACGGACGCGCCCGCTGGCCCTTATTCGGCAAATATGTTGGCGGAAGATACGGCCGTGTTGTTACAGACGTTGGGAATTGGACAAACGGCCGTATTGGGCCATGGTATGGGTGGTTACGTCGCTCAGGCGCTTGTTCTAGCCTACCCAGAGATAGTGAGCAAGCTCATTCTCTCTGCGACCAACTTTGGCGGGCCGCATCACATCCCCATTACGCAAGAAGCGTTGACGATATTGATGGACACGAACGGCAGCCGGACAACCCAGCTAAAAAACAGGCTCCGAGTTAGCTGTGCTGCTGGCTTTAGCCAGCGCGAACCAGAATTTGTTCGGGAATGGTTACATTATTTTGCCGCCCACCCGATTGATTCGGCCGCGTACCAGGCACAGTTGAGCATTGGTCTGGGGCTGATGTCGGAAGATGCCTGTTTTGAGCATAAATTGAAGGATGTAGAAGTCCCAACGCTGGTTATTTCTGGCGGCCAGGACAAAGTTGTGCCGCCGGAAAATGTAGCTTTGCTGGCGGAAAAGATTCCTCACAACCAGACAGTCATTATTAAAAATGCGGGACATTACTTCCCGTTTGAACAACCGGAAACGGCCGCAAAAATCGTCGCCAAATTTCTAATGGAATAACGGCCGTGATGGAGGTGAATATGGAATAAACCATGATAATAACTCTACATAACCTTGAATAGCAACTTTGTAGGTGTCTCTCGACTGTCATACCCGCGAAGGCAGGTATCCAAGCGTGTGGATTCCTGCCTTCGCAGGAATGACCTGCAAAGTTACCTTGAATATAAATCCGTAACACAAGACATTGGTCTTGTACAAACCAGCGTTTTGTTTACCATAGTTGGAGGAGAATAATGAGATTTTTCAAATTGATGATCATACTGTTTGCCCTGATGTTTGCCATTGCGGCCTGTGGCGGGGGCGCTGAAGAGGAAACGGCCGTACCCGAAGAAACCACTGAAGAAACTGCCGCCGAAGAAGAAGCCGAAGCCCCGGCCGAAGAAGCCGAAGCTCCAGCCGAAGAAGCCGAGCCAGAGGCCGAACCAGAAGAGGCAGAAGAAGCCCCAACCGGCCTCGCCTGTGACGAGCCTGTTAAGGTGGGCATTGTCACCGATGAAACCGGCCCCCTGGCAATTTACGGGGCGCACATCCTGCGCGCTTTCCCCCTCGGCCTTGAATACGCCACCGGCGCTGCCGGTAGCGAAGAAGATGGCTACACGTCTTATATGTTGGATAGTTGCGAACTTCAAGTCTACGTACGCGACGACCAGTCCAATCCCGAAAATACTGCTACCGTCGGCCGTGAACTCATTGAAGATGTGGGCGTAGATATTGTGGTGGGTACGGTTAGCTCTGGCGCCACCGCCACCTTGCAAGAATTGGCGCGTGAAAACGATGTTATCCACATTGCCGCGCCGGCGGCCGCTAATGACCTGACTGGATCCACATTCAACGACCATTCCTTCCGCACCAGCCGCAATAATTATCAGGATGCAGTCAATATCTGTGAATATCTGACCAGCCAATACGACACCTTCGTCCAAATCGCCCCCGATTATTCCTTTGGGCATGGCAGCGCGACTGCTTTCCGGGACGCTTGCACCCTCTTCGGCGGCGAATTTGTGGCCGACGACATTCTGGCCCCGGCCGACACAACTGACTTTACCCCTTACATGGATCAAGTATTGGCAGCGGCCGATAATGGCGCTGAAGCATTCATCGTCACCTGGGCTGGCGGCGGCTTTGTCCCTTTGCAGCAAGCGTATGTTGACTCTGGCGCGGCCGATGAGATTCCGATGGCGGCCGGGTTCATTGACAATGTGGCTCTGCCCGCTTTCTTTGCCAACGGAATTGGCTCCACCAGCGGCCACATCTACCATTACAGCTATCCTGGCAATGAAGTCAATGATTGGCTCATTGCGGCCACGACTGAACGCTTTGGTGTACCTCCTGATCTGTTCGATCCGGATGGCATGAATGCAGCTCTTTTGATTACGGAAGCGCTGCAAGCGACTGACGGCGACGCCAGCGCAGAGGCTCTGATTGCGGCCATGGAAGGCATCGAGTTTGAAGGGCCGAAAGGTATGATTTACATTCGGCCGGAAGACCATGTAGCCATTCAGGATATGTACATTTCCACGTTGCTCAATGTGGATGATCCCGAATTCAAATACTTTGAATATGTAGGCACCAACCGGCCTAATGTCCCCTGCCTCTTGCCGGAAGAGTTGCAAGACCGCTGCGGCAATTTACCCGTGGGCGTATTGGGTTCAATTGAAGAGACGACTGCGCCGGAACCTGAGGCGGAAGAAGCGGCGGCCGTAACCTGTGAAGAACCGGTCAAAATTGGTATTGTCACCGACGAAACCGGCCCGTTAGCCATCTACGGCGCCCACATCTTGCGCGCCTTCCCGCTGGGATTGGAATACCTGACCGGAGCGGAAGGAACGGAAGGAGACGGTTATACTTCTTACAACCTGGATAGCTGCGAACTTCAAGTGTATGTGCGCGACGACCAGTCTAACCCGGAGAACACGGCCACTGTCGGCCGTGAACTCGTTGAGGACATTGGTGTGGATATTATTGTCGGCACTGTTAGCTCTGGCGCTACGGCTACCCTGCAAGAATTGGCCCGCGACAACAATGTCATTCACATTGCCGCCCCCGCGGCCGCCAATGATTTGACTGGAGCCACCTTCAATGAAAACTCCTTCCGCACCAGCCGCAACAACTATCAGGATGCGGTCAATATCTGCGAATATTTGACCAGCCAATACAGCACCTTCGTTCAAATTGCTCCCGATTACTCCTTTGGGCACGGCAGCGCGGCCGCTTTCCGCGATGCCTGTACCCTCTTCGGCGGCGAATTTGTGGCCGACGACATTCTGGCCCCGGCCGACACAACTGACTTTACCCCCTACATGGATCAGGTGTTAGCAGCGGTTGATAATGGCGCGGAAACGTTTATTGTCACCTGGGCTGGCGGCGGCTTTGTGCCTTTGCAACAAGCGTATGTTGACTCTGGCGCGGCCGATGAGATTCCAATGGCGGCCGGATTCATTGATAATGTTGTTCTGCCCGCTTTCTTCGGCAACGGGATTGGTGACACGAGCGGTCACATCTACCATTACAGCTACCCCGGCAATGAGATCAATGATTGGCTTATTGCAGCCACGACGGACCGATTTGGCACGCCGCCTGATTTGTTCGACCCGGATGGGATGAATGCGGCTTTGCTCATCGGCGCCGCCTTGCAGGCCACCGGCGGCGATGCCAGCGCTGAAGCGCTCATTCCAGCTATGGAAGGGATCGAGTTTGAAGGACCGAAGGGGATGATCTACATTCGGCCGGAAGACCATGTTGCTATTCAGGATATGTACATTTCGACGCTGTTGAATGTGGATGATCCAGAGTTCAAATATTTTGAGTATGTAGCCACCAATCGGCCTGATGTCCCCTGCCTCTTGCCAGAAAATTTGCAAGACCGCTGTGGCGCTTTGCCGGTGGGTAGTTTGAGTGGAGAGTAAACAGTAAATAGTTGTAACTGTACAGGTGCGACGCACTTTTCCCAGAGTAATGTCAATGCCGCTGCTCTTTGCAAGTGCGTCGCACCTCTGGAAGCTGAATAGTTACAAATAGTTTTCAGTAATCAGTGTTCAGTGGCCGGTTTGGTAGACTGGTTACTGACCACTGATTACTGATTACTGGCGGAATTGAAATGGCCGATATTATCTTAGAAACACAAAATCTGCGTAAAGAGTTTGGCGCGTTGGTTGCGGTTGCAAATGTAAGCCTGAAAGTGCGGGCCGGATCGTTACATTCGATTATCGGGCCGAACGGGGCTGGTAAGACAACATTTTTTAACCTGTTGAGCGGCAACATTGAACCCAGCGCCGGCCGTGTCCTGTTCAAAGGGCAAAATATTACGCGCTTGCCCGTATATAAAACGGCGCATTTAGGTATCGGCCGTTCTTTCCAGATCACCAATATTTTCTCTAACCTGACGGTATATGAGAATATTCGCTTGTCCTGTCAGGCATTGGGTCGGGACAATTTCAAGCTGTTCCGTTCGGCCAATCATTTCCAACGGTACAATGAACGTACCTGGGAAGTTGTTGAACAGGTTGGTTTGCAAACGGAAGCCTTGGCGCCGGCGCGGGCATTGCCACATGGGGCGCAGCGTAAATTGGAACTGGGGATGATTTTAGCCCCTGACCCGGAAATGCTGCTGCTGGATGAACCCACGGCCGGGATGGCTTCAGAAGATGTGCCGGAACTGATGGAATTGATCCAACAGATTCAGGAAACAGGACAGAAGACAGTTATGCTGGTGGAACATAATATGAATGTTGTCATGAGCGTGTCTGATATGATTACTGTTATGCACCAGGGCGCTGTTCTGGCCGAAGGAACGCCGGCCGACATTGCGGAAAATGAAGCGGTGCAAACAGCGTATTTGGGCGAACTTTATAGTGATCAGTAAACAGTGTTTACTGAATACTCAAGTAAGGATATGGCTAATTTATTAGAAGTTCAGGGTCTCCACACCTTCATCGGCCAGTTTCACATCCTAGAAGGGGTGTCGTTGTCTGTGCCGCAGGGGAGTATTATGGCCATGCTCGGCCGTAATGGCGCCGGTAAAACAACCACGCTCAAGACAATTATGGGACTTACCCCGCCACGAGAAGGTCGGGTCGTTTTCGACGAGCAAGAAATTCAGGGGCGACGCAGTTATGATATTGCCTCCATGGGCATCGGCTTTGTGCCGGAACATCGAGCCATTTTCCGTGACCTGAGCGTACGGGAAAACTTAAAGATTGCCGAACGAGAGAAGGGTGATTTTGATCGCAAGGCAGACTTCATTTTTGAACTGTTCCCGGACTTGAAACGGCTCATCAAACTACCGGGAACCAATCTCTCTGGCGGTCAGCAACAAATGCTGGCAGTGGCGCGGGCATTGGTTCCCGACAATCGCTTACTGCTGATTGATGAACCGAGCGAAGGACTGGCTCCGGTTCTCATTGAGCAGATGATGGCCGCAATTAAGCAGCTATCGGACAAGTTAACGGTGCTGTTGGTAGAGCAGAACTTTGTTGTCGCCAGCCGCCTGGCGGAGCGTTATGTGATCATTGAAGAAGGGCAGACCGTGAAGAGTGGATTGATGGCTGATTTGGTTGAGGATCGGGCTACGATTCATCAGTATTTGGGGGCAGCGTGAGGGCTGAAAACTGGACAATTATGGAAGCATTAAAGACAAACCGCATTCGCATTACCACCTTTGTTGTTCTGGCGCTGATTTTTGTGGCGGCCGTTCAGGGAATGGAGACGAAGGATTGGGTGATTACTATTTTACGTGGGCTTTCAACGGGAATGCTCATTTTCCTGGTGGCGTCGGGATTGTCCCTGATTTTTGGCCTGATGGATGTATTGAATCTGGCGCATGGAGAGCTGTTTATGCTGGGGGCTTATGTGGGCTGGGCGGTGTTTGTACGGCCGGATACCTTTGTGGACGTGATGCCGATGGCGCTGTTTTTAGCGGTGGGATTTATGTTGATGTCGCTGTGGCGGGCTATCTTGAGCCGGATGACGCTGTCGCCGCGGGCGTGGCGCGTCTGGCCCTGGCTGGCTTTGCTGCTGGCGTTAGCGGCGCTCTGGTTATCGGCCGCAAATTATCCGATCTCTATTTGGAACAATGAAGTGTACGCAGAAAGCCCGATTACGTTTTCAGTGGCCTTATCACAGGGAAATCTTGTGCTGCCGGAAATGGGAACCAATATCGGACTGACGCTTGTCAGCCTGGTAGGGGTCCTTATTGGTAGTTGTTTGTTGGCTCTAACCGTCGTCGGCTTTGAAGTTCGGCAGCAGCCGGGCGTTATTAGGCGAGACCTGAATAGGCGATCAATCGTTACGGCCGTCATCCTGACCATCATTGGTCTGGTTTTCCTGTTTTTTAATGACGCACTCACGGCCGTTTTGCTGGAAATGAGTACGACGTGGCGCTTTTTCTTGGCGATGGGAGTGGCTTTGCTATTGGGGTTTGTGTTGGGAGCTATGATTGAGGCGACGCTGATACGGCCGTTGTACGACCGCCCCATTTACCAGTTGATGGTCACGTTGGGGCTGGGTTTTATCCTCATTGAAGTGGTGCGGGCGATTTGGGGACGGCCGGAATTCACAATGCCCAAAGCGGCATTGTTCGCTGGCAGCGGCGATGGTTGTCCGGCGCGCAGCATCGGCGATTTGCTGGTGCATCAATGTACGACGATGGTTTTGTTTGACGGCCGTATTCGCACCTACAATGAAATTTTCATCATTGTTGTCGGGTTAATTGTGCTGCTGTTAACATGGCTCATTTTACAGCGCACCCGCATTGGCATGATTATTCGCGCTGGCGTACAGGACAGCGAGATGGTAGAAGCGCTGGGCATAAACGTGCGTCTGGTTTTTACCTTTGTCTTTGCTATGGGCGTGGGGTTGGCCTCGTTGGGCGGTATTTTGGCCGCCCCCTCTGTTGGCCTATCCGCCGATATGGGTACGCGCTTCTTACTGTTGGCGCTAATTGCGCTGGCGATTGGCGGCTTGACCAGTTTTCCCGGCGCGGCCGTTGGTTCCATACTTGTTGGTCTACTCCAGCAATTCATCATTAAATATGGGCAAATCGGCATTTCAGTTCCCTTTTTAGCAGAACCATTCAAGCCATCTCCTCCGCTTGTTCCCGCCTCGGTTGTGCTGTTGATGGTGATTATATTATTGTTATTACCGAATGGATTGTTGGGGAGGACGGGAGATTAGGAATGAGGATTAAATAATCCCATGAACTTTAATTTGTCATTCCCGCGAAGGCGGGAATCCACTCGACTAAAAAGATGGATACCTGCCTTCGCAGGTATGACAAGTTCGGGGTTTAATAAAATCCCCATTCCTTAGGAGAT
>JAAEOP010000121.1 GCA_024223125.1 Chloroflexota bacterium | reverse complement strand
TTCCTAAGGAATGAGGATTAAATAATCCCATGAACTTTAATTTGTCATTCCCGCGAAGGCGGGAATCCACTCGACTAAAAAGATGGATACCTGCCTTCGCAGGTATGACAAGTTCGGGGTTTAATAAAATCCCCATTCCTAAAGCAGCATATTATCAACCGAAATTGGGGGACAATTGATACATAAAATATCGGCGGCATCTTTGCCCAGCCATCGTTTAGCTTGTTCTCGCATGATATCTACGTATTTAGGTTCTTGGTCGATGAGAACAAATCTTCTTTTTAGTTTAGTGGCGGCCAGTCCGGTAGTCCCGATACCGGCAAATGGGTCCATGACTACATCATCACGGAAGGAATAATATGTTATGACTTTGGCGGCCAGTTCTTCGGGAAAAATGGCCGGATGATTTTTGTCATGGGCTGGTTTGATTTTCCAGATGTTGGTTTTTTCGTAACCATCGGCTACTTTGGATGATTTAACTAATTCCTGATCGGGGTGAGTGCGTATGTTCCAGTCAATTAGGCGTTCGGTATGCTTCCGGTAGACCAGGATATATTCGGTAACAGGAACGGGTTTGTATTGCAGCGGGTTGCGGTCGGCAGCAAAACGGCGGCCTCGGCCAGTTGCCCAGCCAGCTCCTTCCGGTTTAACCCACATGATGTCGTCTATGAAATCAAACCCTTCTTCAACAAAAAGGCGGTGCATGTCGAAGGGGACAGCAATACGTCTGGAAGATTTGCTACGACTGGCACGGCGGATAAGTACGGGGGAAATATTCATCACAAAGAAGCGGCCTTCGTTCAATACATGATGGCAAGTCTGAATGATTTTACGCATTTTTAGAAGATATTCTTCATAGGTGACGTAATCTTCATATTCTGGACGAGCATTGTAATAAGGTGGGGAAGTGATAATTAAATCAACGGATTCTGCGGGGAATTCGGGAAGAATATTTTCCCCATTACCTAGCACAATTGTATTCCTGAGATTGGAAGGTTTATAGGTTTTATTATTATTGGAGGTTGTTTTTTTTGTTGGTATTGGACGATGAAGAAGACGTGCTTCCAATATGTTGGGTGAAGTAGATTTATTTTCGATAAGTAAGGATGTGTAAGCATCTATGACGACTTCGCCGACTCTTTCTTGTGAATGTTTCCCCAATAGAGGAACTCGCCAGACATGGTAGCGATCATCAATTTCTGGTAAACCAAAAGTGACAGCATCGGCTAGTTCTATACTCTTTAACCATGTTTGGGTAACCTGGCGGGCATTCTCGACGTTGAGTACGCTGTATTTTCGTTTTTCGGCAACAGTATCTTTGATTTGCCCAGGAGGAAGGTTTTCAGTTTCGTATTCCATAAGGTAATGTTGCCAAAGATCAGGATAATAAGCAAATTTTAGGTGAATTGACTGGAACGGGTTCAGTGTGATGGTGGTTGTGTTACGGCCGTTAACCACATTCTTTCTTCTCCGTTAACCTTAAGCCGTTCCCCTATATCTGTCTGATACAGACCAATCCAAATGTCATATGCGCCGTCGGCCACCCCAGCCAGCGGAATTTCTACCACATCGCGTACGATTTCACCTGCTTCCCAGGCTGTGGTGGGATAGCTCCAGTTGCGGGGGATGGTATCACTTTGGGCCACAATGTCACCGCTGTCGGAGTTAACGATGTGAATAAAAACTTTGTAGGAATCGTTTAGCGGTTGCTGCCCTTGCCAGTAAAGTGTTAATTGAAGCATATCATCGGTCTGTGCTAAATCGTAACCGTGCAGCGTGATTTTATCTTGCCAGTTGGCGTTTGTATCGTTGGCGGGGGCGAAGGGAAGAATGGTGATTGGGCCGAGGTCGGCCGTATTCCCCACAAGCTGCTCACCATCCGCCAAAGCCATCTGTAAAGTATACGTTCCTGACGCTATGGCCTCGTCTATCTTAACTGTGTATGAGCCGCGAACAACCTCGTTGGCTTGCCACCTGTCTGTCGGCCATTGTTCCGATACCGGCTGACAATCTCCACTAACCTCCACTCTCTGATCCTCATCTTGTAACCAAAAACAGACATCATACGGAGTGTCCTCCGGTACGGCCGTGCCGCCCCACCTTGCATCTATCTTAACCGTTCCCCCCTGGATAGCTTCAGCCGGAGAAAAGTGGGTTCTAATCAGGCCAATTTCATCGTTCAACAGACGCTCAATATTGAAGTCGCGGCCGGCCTGGGGAGCCGTCCGGTAGACGATGACCTCTTCATCTTCGTAAACGGGCGTATACGTGATCCAATCGCGCCACATCGTTTGTAAGCCCTCATTTCCATATCGTTTGTGCAATACCAAATAGCGAACATTGGCCTGATGGAGATAACGCATCTGTTCGCTAACATTGGTAATACCAAAATCGGCCCGAATATCGCTTTGTAAAATACTTTCTAAGAAGGGAACGGTTTTCATAAAATCAAATACTTCACGGGGCATTCGGGAAACATGCCCTACCATAATTGGTTTGCGGTGTTGTATCTGATACACCATGTACCATTTATCATGTGATCGGTCGTGAAATGGTAAATCCAGCACGGCAAAATCGCCTGGTTCATCAGCTAGTTTTTCGTTCCAGGCTATTTTTTCAGTTGGCGACGTGGTAAAGGGGAGTGGGCTGTATTCTATGAGGATGATGGCGGCAATAACGGCCGTAATTACAATTGGTTTGAGTCGCTGTTGTTGGCTAAAAAGGGTTGCCCCCCAACCGGCCATCATTGCCAGCGGCAGGGAGAGGAAGACATTTAGCCGGTGCGGCCGCCGAATGAAATCGCCTAATAATGTACCCTCAATCAGATCATATGGCAGCGGTATATGCGAGTAGATTTGTCCATTGATAGCTAACTCTGGCCCTAAAGCCAGTAGAATATAAATAATTGCTAACATGAACCAAAACCATGTTTGCCGAAATCTGAAAACAAGCCCCATCAAGGCCAAAATGAGGGTCATGTAGCCGATAAAAGGAATGTAGTTTTCACTAGCTATATAAGGTTCATAATGGGGTTTGATTTGTTCACCCCAAAAGGTATTATTGGGGCTGGGGACAAGATAAGCGGCTAGATCGGTACGGCCGTTATCCGGTTCAACAATGGCTACATCTTCCGGGTTGCCGCGGGTCAATTGGTTAGTAACCAGCGGCATGGCTAACGGCAGCATCAACAGCAAGGCGACGCCGCCGGTGATAAACATCAGCTTAATTGTCTGCCGAGAGCGGACGGCCGGGATGGTGAGGAATAAATAAGCGACAAAAAGGACAATGATCAAACCGCTCATGGCTAGATGCTGCCAACGGCTAATACTAACCAGAGCCAGGAATAAAGCTGCCAGGAGGGCATGGCGTAAGCTGGACTGTTTCACCGCACGGTATAAATACAACAAGGTCAATGGAACTGCAAAAATCAAGATCATGTTGGGATGATCATAATGGGACATGGTGTAGGGCCAAAAGGCGTAAATAAGCCCGGCAATAATAGCGGCTGTTCGCTGTTTCATTAACTCGGCCGCAAATAAATACATAGCAAAGCCGTTAAGAGAAAAAATTAGGATGAACATGACATTGTAAGCGGCAATTTCACCGATGAGGGCTTGCAACGGCAGCCAAAAGGCAATGTTGAGCCAGGCGATATTATGGGACAAAAGGGACGCGCCGTTAGGATAATAAAGCAGAGTTGTATGGAATGGATTTTGTCCGCTGCTCAGCGCTTCTTTTATCCACCAGAATGTCCATTGGTGAACGAGTAAATCAGTACGGCCGCCAGCCCATTCACTGTTCCATTTAGCTAAAGTAGGCCAGGTCATTAACACGGCCAATCCCAAGAAGAGTAGAAACACGAGAATATTTTTTTTACGGCTGGGAGACAGACGTTTTCTGTCAGGTTTAATTACTTTGTGCATCCTTCTCCTATTAGAATTCCCGGTCATTAGTAACCATTCACTCCCCCAAGGTGCCCGGCACTTATAAACGGGTGTACTACTCCAGTAGACTTGGTAATGAAGTGCCGGGCACCTGAATGGTTACGGTCATTATCGTTTGCGACGGATACGGCGATGGCGTGATGGGGTGGTGGGTATCGGCCGTGTTGCGGCCGGAATTTCAGGCAAATTCTCTTGCTTGTCAAGCCCGGCTTTAATAATATTTTGTAACTCAGTCACAACGGCCGCATCCGTAACCACCGGTTCATAAGCAGCCAGTCGCCGTTCCACTTCCGCTTTGGCCCGTTGGTCAAAAGTGGGGCGGTCCTGTTTTTGCCAGCTTTCCCGATTGGTGCGGTCGGTGGTGGGGAGAGGGAGGTAGAGTTCTTGCGGCCAATGAGCCAGCGTATGTTCGGAGGTGAGTAGATGCTGCTCGGCCAGTAGTTCGCGGGCCAGATCAAGGACGGACACTTCTTTCTGGGGTTGGGCATCGCGGATAAAGTGGAGGGCTTGTCCGCACAGTTCATTGTCGTAGACGAGCTTTTCCAGACTGAAAACGAGCAAATAATCGAGCAACCCTGGCCCGGAAACGGAGTTGATGCCGGCCGCAGCTGCCAGGAGGGCGCTGCTGAACGTTTCGGCGCCGGCTTGGGCGTCTACCAATTTGCTATCACTTAAAGCCATATAGGTTTGTGTGGGCAGGTTTAACTGTTTGGCAACCTGGACGTATACGAGATTGAGTTTGAGGACTTCGATGGCGGCCATGGTGGAAACGGCCGTTTGCATATGAAACGCAGCCGGGGCGCCGCCAAACAAAACGGGAGTGCCCGGCTTTACAATTTGAGCCAGAGTTAAGCCGGCTAATACATCGGCCGTGTGGAAAATGGCCGCTTCGATGAGGGTGACGGGGGCGATGAGACCCATTAGGGTGACGGGCACAATTTCGATGGGGATGCCACATTCCACGCAGTCGAGTAAATTCTGGCAGGAATCTTCCCCGTAGCGGAAAAAGCCGGTGGCAGTGATGGTAAAGATAGAGAGGGGCCGGCTGATGAGGTCGGCTTTGTCGTGGCGGAACACCTGCATCATCCGCGCCATACGGGGAACGCCGTGTTCTGTGAATGTGCCGGAGACGATTGGTTTGCGGGAGTTGGTCAGACAGAGATAGAGTCGCCAGGCGTCGGAAACCTGGGCTTCGATGTCATCGTTGGTGGAAAAGGCGGTGGCAAGGTAGGCGATATGTTCCAGATCATCAGCCAGACGCACGTATTCTACGAAGTCGGTCGTGTTTGCCAGTCGTATCTGTCCGCTGCGGTGATCCAGCACTTTAAGCCCACTGGAACCGGGCACAAAATGAACTTTATCGCCACCGATTGTGGTGAAGGGATTTCCGTCGCGACCGTACAGTTTGAAGGATTTTGGGGCAGCGGCAATGGCGTTGTCGGTGATGTGGGGAGGGATGAGGAGTCGGCCGTTGGCCCCATCTGCCTTTAGACCAAAATCAAGCAGCCGTTGGCGTAGGGTTGCCCCACGTACATCTACGCCAATTTCGGCTAGAATGCGTTTGGCTTCTTGTAGGATATGGGGAATGAAATGGTTGTCGAGAACCTGGATGGTGGGCCGCAAGTTCAATTTTTAGTTAACCTGCTTATCTGTGGCCTGGGCCTGGCGAATCAATTCGTGGCAACATTTGCAAAGTCCACCTTTGTGGACTGGAACTGAATCGGTATGGTCTGGAACCCAGTTGGCGAAGGCCAACTTTGCAAGCGTAGCAGCAGGTTTATCTGCCGAAAGAATCTGAATCATCGGCCGCATTATTATTCAAGGTAAACAGGCTGCTGCTTTTGGGCAGATTCATACAGGGCGAGAAGCGTTTTCACATGGCGGCGGGTTTCTGAGAGTGTCAGATAATTGGGTTTGTCGTCTAAAATGGCAGCGTGCATATCTTCCACTTCGCCTAGATAAAGGTGATCTTCGGGGACGTTTATATGTTCCGGGTCACCGTCGTGGGGATAGAAGATCATTTGGGATTTTGCGACGTTGGTGAAGGGCTGAGTTATTTGCAGACGGCCGTCCGTCCCCAAAATCTCAGCCATCATATAGAAAGGGGTCATGAATGAGGAGCTGATTTGGGTTACACGGCCGTTGCTGTAATGAAGCTGTCCGGCAAAAAATTCATCCACGCCTGTGTTCCCCAGCAGTTGATAGCCCATGACTGTTTCAGGCAGTCCGCCCATGATGTATTGGGCCAGGCTAACCGGATAAATGCCCACATCCCATAAACAGCCGCCGCCATATTCGGGCACAAGCCGGATGTTGTCACGAGTGGGCATTTTGAAGTTGAAGGCGGATTGGACAAGGGTGATGTCTCCGAGACGGCCGTTGTGCGCCATTTCTCCGGCCAATTTTGTTTGCGGGTGGTGACGGTACATGAACGCTTCAGCCAAAACCATACCAGTTTCGTTGGCGACGGCGACCATACGATCCACTTCGGCCAGAGTCAGAGCAAACGGCTTTTCACACAGCACATGCTTGCCTGCTTGCAAAGCACGAATTGTCCAGTCGGCATGAAGATGGTTGGGCAGGGGGATGTAGACGGCGTCAATAGCATCTGATTCCAGCATGGCGGCATAACTGGGGAAGGTTTGGGGGATGTGCCACTGTTGGGCGTAGGCTGCGGCCGATTCCTGACTACGGCTGGCGACGGCGACCAATTCTCCCCGTTCTGACTGTCGAATGGCAGGAATAAGCCGCTGGTTGATATTGGCTGTGGAGAGTAAACCCCATCTCACTTTCTTCATTTTGGTCTTTCCTCAGATTAATTCACCTTCAATCTAACTTCTGATAATTTACTTCAATGTAAGCGGCGAAACGTACCTAATGGTTCGTCCGAAAATAACGTTGGTGTTTCCAGATTGGTTCAATCTTCAAGATTGAACCAATCTGGAGGGAAACTAAATTCTGGACGTTTACTAAGCCAAAAGTGTCTGGGCCAGTTGTTTAATTTGGCTGGCGATGAAGTGGTCGGGGTAGGCTAGTACGAAAATTTGCTGACTGCCCAGAGCCATCATGGCGTCGGAGTGGGGCAGCATGGCACCGACAGGACAATGGTACTGCTGCTGTAACTGGTCGCGTAATTCGCCCAGGGGGATGGATTTGGGTACTTTGTTGGCCACAAGGACGAGGTTGGGGACGCCTAGTTTGCGAGAGATGTTGACGATGACGGCCGTGCCCTGATAATCTTGATAGTCTGGCCGTAAAATAATGGCTTCGGCGTCGGAGATGCTGACAGACATGAGGGTTTCATTGTTTAGCCCCGGATGGGTGTCTATCAGGAGAGCGTCTAGTTGTAATTCTTCTACCAGCCGCTCATACCCATCTACCAGCAGTCCCACATCATACCCTTTGATGATCCTGGCAATTTCGCTGGCGTTGGGGCGGGAGGGGATAAGGTAAAGTTTGCCGCTGAGTTTGGCCTGGAGATGGGGTGTTACATCCAGGGCCGTTTGCTCGATGTCGCAGTAGCCGTGCAGATAATCGTTGAGGGCAAATTCAGGTTGGGTGGCCTCATCCCCCAGCCCGAAGATGATATGGATGCCGGGGGATTGGATGTCAGTATCTATTACGGCGACCCGTTTGCCCATGGTGGCTATAGTGGCGGCCAAGTTAGCGGAGGTGTTGGATTTACCGGTTCCGCCGCGATAGGAATGAATGGCAATGATTTTGCCCATATTGTTGCTCCGCAATGCTTTCTGGAGATCTGCGCGGTTTTAACATGTCATCTAACCGATTTATGGTAGAAACCTCGCAGGTCTTGGTAGTTATATTTCTTGTCAATTTGTACGCAGTTCCCAAACCAGATTTTTGATGAGGCCGGTGACTGCATCGTCTGGATACTCTAACACAAATAGGCCGGAACTGCCCAACCACATTAAGGTTTGGGAATGGGGCAGCACGGCCGTTAAATCACATTGATAAATGTCGCTGAATTGGTGCTGTATGGTCGTCAGTTCAAATTGAGGCGGTGTTTGATTGACGATAAGGAATCGTTGGGGCACATCAAGCTGGCGAGCCAATTCGGTGAGCAGGCCAGTTCCCTGGTAATCTTGTTGGTCGGGGCGCAGGATGATGAGACTGGTGTCGGACACGGCCGTGATCAACTGCGATTCTTCGTTCCAACCGGCTTGCGTATCCACCAGTAGAAAATCCAGGTTTAACTCTTCTACCATTCCCTGGCAGGCATCGCTGATGAGATGGGTATAAAAACCGCCGCGCACAATTCGGGTAATGTGTGACGGCCGTGTGCTGGCGGCCGTTAAAAACAACTGCCCCAATCCAGCTTCTTCCACACAAGATGTCACTTCCAGGGCACAGTCAACAATCTCACAATCTCCCCAGATGAAGTCGTTGATGGTGTGGGGAATGGCGCTTTCATCTATGCCCAGAAAAATGTGCAGGCTGGGGGCTGAAAAGTTGAGGTCGGCCATCCCCACCCGGAATCCAGCCTGGGTTAGCAGTACGGCCAGGTTAACGGTGAGGGTTGTTTTACCAACGCCGCGCCGGAAGGAGTGGAGGGAGATGAGTTGGGACATGGAGACAGTGGTGATTGGGTGATAACAGCGTCAACATCGACAATTTTTTTGTCGACAATCAGGAAAATAACGAATTGTGAATAATTAATAATGAATTGTGAAGTGAGGATTCATTCGCTATTCATTATTCTTTTAAAAGGTGTTGGCTAATGTTTTGATTTGCTGGGAAATGGTGTGATTGGGATAACGTAAGACAAATATATCTCGGCTAGCCAGGCTCATCATTTCGTCGGCGTGAGGGAGGATGGCAGCTACACCGCAACGGTATTTGCTTTCTACCAATTCGCGCACTTGAGTGAAATCATACACGTCTGGTATTTTGTTGATGAT
>JAAEOP010000120.1 GCA_024223125.1 Chloroflexota bacterium | reverse complement strand
AGCGACTTTTGTGGCCTTTAACCCGCCTGGGACAAACGCTGGACCTGTACCAACGAGCGATGGCCTCCACAAACCGGGTATTTGATCTGCTGGACACACGGCCGCAAATTGCAGATGGTGCCGAATCATTAACGGCCGCGCAGGTACAGGGAGAAGTATCATTTGAACAAGTTCACTTCCGCTACCAATGGCGTGATTATGACGGGTTCAGCGACAACCGGCCGCATGTGTTACACAATTTATCGCTGCATATTCCGGCGGGAGAAACGGCCGCCATCGTTGGCCCCACCGGTTCCGGCAAAACAACTGTCATCAAGCTGCTGCTCCGTTTTTATGATGTGGAGTCGGGGCGGGTATGTGTAGATGGCCGTGACATCCAAACCCTCAAAATGGACAGTCTGCGGCAGGCGATTGGTCTTGTCAGCCAGGATGTTTTTCTGTTTCATGGCACAGTGCGCGAAAACATTACTTATGGAACCTTTGACGCCGGGTTGGATGAGGTTGTGACGGCCGCAAAAATCGCCGAAGCGCATGAGTTCATTACCCAACTGCCCAACGGATATGACACCATTGTGGGTGAACGGGGACAAAAGCTGTCCGGCGGCCAGCGGCAGCGCATCTCCATCGCCCGCGCTGTACTCAAAAATCCGCCCATCCTTATTTTGGATGAGGCTACCTCCTCGGTAGACAATGAAACGGAAGCGGCCATTCAACGCTCCATGGAACGCATTTCCGTGGGGCGCACAGTCATCATCATCGCCCACCGCCTCTCCACCATTCGCAATGCCGACCGCATCTTTGTGCTGGAAAACGGCATCCTGCATGAACAGGGCACACACAACAAATTGGCTTATGAGAGTGATGGGATTTATGCTGGCTTATGGCGCGTACAAACGGGCGTTCAGAAGTAAAACAGATTTGGAGAAATTAGGAGATGGGAGCAGATCTTTTTGTGCGCCGTACCTGTACTAACAGCGTCCCGGCAATAACGGCCGCCAGCCCCAACAGTTCACGGCCGTTAATCGTCTCCCCCAAAAATAACAAGGCCAAGATAGCAATTTGCACAGTCATGGTGTTGTTGACGACAGTTGACTCCATCGCCGAAAGCGTGCGTAAGGTGTGATTCCAAAGGGTGAAAGCCACGGCCGTATTCACCACCGCCAACCACCCAATAATCGCCCAACTTTGCCAGCGCAACGCGGGCAGTCCTTGCCAAATAATGCCCCCAACCAGCAATACAAGTGCCCCGATGCCCATACTGACAACGGTAACAGTTAACGGCCGTATCGCCCCACCCCGGTTCACATAGCGTCCTAACACGGCCGAGACAGAATTAGCCAACATACCCACCACCGCCGCCACAATGCCAATGAACTGCGCTTGCGCCAAACCAAAGGGATAAAAGTAAACGATGGCCCCAACCAGCGCCAGCAGCATACCCAACCATTGTCCGCCATTCGGCCGTTCACCCAAAAACAAAATACCGAGGAGGGCGACGACAACGGCCGTAAAGCTTAAGATCAAGGTAATACTCACAGCCGGCGCATAAGCCAAAGCTACAAATTGAGAACCTTGCGTCAGCGCATAAAAGACGACGCCCAACCCAAGCAAACGCAGCCAATCATTGCGGGTTAACGATGTGAGAGAAGACGGCAGACGAAAAACAGATTCCGAGGTTGCTTCCCCATTTTTGGCTAAATCAGGTTGCCGCCAAAGAAAAGGCAACAGCGTCAAAAACGCCAACATATACCGCAGTCCGGCAAATGTCAGCGGCGGAATTTCTTCCAACCCAAATTTAATCAATACCCAGGAGGTGGACCACAGGAAGGTTACAAATAAAGCTTGCCCAACAGCGCGTAAATGAAGGGTATCTGTTGACATCAACATACCTCAAATAGCATTTTCCCGGAAACTTATCATCATGAGTTTCCAGGAAAATAAGATGCAAAATTGACAAAACCGCGTAAAATTTAGAAAAGCGTCAGTAACTATACAGGTCATTCCCCCACCTTCGTGAGGGCAAGCTCTGCGAAGGCAGGAATCCACACATCTGGATACCCGCCTTCGCGGGTATAACAGTCGAGAGGTGGCTGGATAGTTACAAGCATTAAATGATAGTGGCGATGGCAAAATAAGACCACTCCAATTACAATCCCTAAAACAGGAAGGAAACAGATGCGTACCCCAATTATTGCTGGAAACTGGAAAATGAATAACACGGCCGCAGCGGCCGTTGAATTTGTGCGTGAAATCCGTCACAGTTTACAAAACATCAAAGGAGTAGACCGCGTCGTCTGCCCCCCCTTCATGGCTATCCCCGGCGTTTATGAAGCGCTGCAAGCCACCGACATCGGTATCGGCGCCCAAAATATGTATTTTGAGGAAAAGGGGGCATACACCGGCGAAATTGCCCCCAACATGCTCACTCCCTTCTGCCAATACGTCATTCTGGGCCATTCTGAACGTCGTGCCTATTTTGGCGAAACGGACAGCGGCGTCAACCAGAAAGCCAAAGTTGCCCTGGCGCACAGCCTGACTCCCATCATCTGCGTCGGTGAAAGTCTGGCGCAAAATGAGGCCGGTGAAACACAAGCATTTGTCAGCGGTCAGGTTAAAGCAGCGTTGGCTGGTCTCACGGCCGTGCAAACAACCAGCCTCATCTTCGCCTACGAACCTATTTGGGCCATTGGCACAGGTAAGAGCGCCAGCGCGGCCGAAGCGGGCAGCATCATCAACCTGAGCGTGCGCGGCCCCATCGCCGACCTGTATGGCGAAGAGACAGCCCAGGCCGTCCGCATTCAATACGGCGGCAGCGTCAAAGAACACAACATCGCCGAATACATGGCTCACCCCGATATTGACGGCGCTCTCGTCGGCGGCGCCAGCCTGAAACCCGGTTTTGTAAACCTGGTGAAAAATGCCGTATAGAATAATCAATTGTTAATTATCAACGGCCAATTGACAATTGATCATTAACCATTGAACATTGATGCCTCTTTTTTGGGTACTTATTACTTTACCGATTTTGTTGATTTTGCAGCGCTGGATTCACCGGCATTTGCATGGACTAGCACTGCTGCTAACCAGTCAGCAAGATCGGGCAGTGATTATTTATGCCATCATTTTGCTGCCAGGTGTGTTTTTGCATGAAGCCAGTCATTGGTTGGCAGCCACACTGTTGGGCGTCCGTACCGGCTCTTTTTCACTCATTCCGCAGCGGCAGGCGGATGGCTCTGTGCAACTGGGGTATGTGGAATATTACAAAGGGCGGACATTGGACCCGGTGCGGGAGAGCATTATTGGAGGCGCGCCGTTGATTGCGGGCACGGCCGTCATTCTGCTCATCGGTCTCAACATCTTCAACATCCCCGAACTAATGGCGCTGGTGCAAACGGGACACATTACAAACCTGACGGCCGCGCTAGAGCAGCTCTACCAAACCCCCGACTTCTTCATCTGGCTATACCTTTTGTTTGCCATTGGCAACGGCATGATGCCCAGCCGATCTGACCGCCGCGCCTGGCCGGCCTTTGCTATAACGCTGGCAGTTCTGGCCTTGCTTCTCTATTTTTTAGGATTGTCTGATCTGGCTGCCACCGAATTAGCCCGTCCGGCCGCGCTCATGTTTGGCTACCTGGGGCTGGCCTTTTCAATGGCGATTGGGGTGGACATTTTTTTCATGCTCGTTATTGCGGCCGTGGAAGGGATTGTCGGCCGTCTGAAAGGAGTGTCTGTTTCTTATGGGGCCGAAAGCTGAGACCTGCAAGGTTTGCGACCAAAGGTCGCTTGAAACCTCACAGGTCTACGTGCCGTTATGATTTCTGTTATCCTCACCGCCTTTCAAGAAGCCCATTCCATTGGTCAGGCCATTGAAGCGTTTCAAAAGCAGCTTCCCCCAAACGGTGAAATTTTGGTGGTTTGCCCGGATGAGGAGACAACGGCCGTTGTCCACCAATACGGCTCCCACTTCCCCGCCATCCGCCATATACCCGAACCACAGAAACGAGGCAAACCTCACGCCCTCAGCCTGGGTATTCAGGCCGCGCAGGGTGATATTCTTGTTTTTAGTGATGGGGATGTTTGGGTAGCTGACAATGCCCTGCCCCCTCTCCTTAAGCCCTTTAATGATCCTCAGGTTGCAGCCGTGACCGGACAGCCCATCAGTATAAGTCCACGCGATACAAAATTGGGGTACTGGTCACATCTGCTTGTGGCTGGGGCAAATCGTACCCGGGTAGATAGGGATACGGCCGTAGAGTTTTTGCTTTGTTCCGGCTACTTGTTTGCTGTGCGACGGCCGCTCATGCCGCCCATTCCCGAAGATGCCCTAGCGGAAGACGCCGTCATCTCCCATCGTATTGCCACACAAGGTTACACCATCCGCTATGCTCCAGAAGCAAAGGTTTTTGTAAAGTACCCGGCCACATATTCTGATTGGCTGCGGCAAAAAGTACGTTCTGCTGGCGGCTACGCGCAGAATTATGTGCGCCGCTCACCCTACCAGATGCGTTCGGCAAAATTGGAAGCCCAACACGGAACCATCTTTGCCCTGAAATTTGCCCGTTCGCCGCGGGAATTGTGGTGGACGCTGCAATTGTTTGCCGCCCGGCTGCATTTGTGGCTGCTGGTATTCTGGCAGGTGCGGGTACGAAAACGGCCGTTAACCGACCTGTGGCAACCCGTGGAAAGTAGCAAGTAATTGACAATTGGCCGCATGAACCGAACCCCTTTACACCAACAAGTTGATAGTTTGCCAGATATGGTACGCGAAGCAGTTGATCCGTTTATTGCGGCCGTGCGTACCACCTTCACCAAATCCCGCAGCCAAAAGAGTCAGCGCATCTTCCTCACCGGCTGCGGCGACAGTCACCATGTCCCCTTGAACGCAGAACTGGCCTTTGAGCAGTTGGCCAGACTGCCCTGCGAACCGATGACGGCGATGCAATTTGCCCGCTATGCAGTTGGCTATTTACCGCAAACGGGCCGGGTACAAATCTGGTCATCGCTGTTTCTGTCAGCGGCGGGGTCAGCCGGACGGTGGAAGCGCTGCGATTGGCACGGCAAGTGGGAGCCACGGCCGTCGCCCTGACAGGAAACCCCAAAAGCCGGTTGGCACAAGAGGGAGAGTTGGTATTGGAAACGGCCGTGCCCCCCCTTCCTACCAAACGCCCAAACCAGATTGTACCCGGCTCACGTAGTTACATCGCTTCCCAGTTGATGTTGTATTTGTGCGCCATCCAGCTTGGCGAAATGCGCGACCATCTGCCCCGACCCCTGGCCAACAAACTGCGGCGCGAATTGACAGCCACGGCTGATCTGATGGAAGAAACGATTGCTTTAAGCGATACGGCCGCCCAGCGATTGGCCCACGATTGGCAAGACGCCAACCAGTTTGTGTTTTGCGGCGCCGGGCCGAATTATGGCACAGCTTTGTTCAGCGCGGCCAAACTGTTGGAGGCCAGCGGCGACATCACCAGCGGCCAGGATATGGAGGAGTGGGCACATTTACAATATTTCGGCCGCGAAGTGAACACGCCTACTTTCTTGATCAGTGCCGCTGGTAGGGAGGTTGACCGGACAATGGAAATCTATACGGCCGCTAAAGCCATCGGTCGGCGGGTAGCGCTGATTGCGCCAAAAAATAGCACACTGGCTAAAATGGGGGATCAAGATGGGTTGTTAGCTACGGCCGTGCCCCCCCGTGAATGTTTCTCCCCCTTACTCACCTGTTTGCCGGGCGCATTGTTTGCCGCCTATCGCGCCCAGATCATTGGCGAACCTTATTTCCGTAACTTTGGCGGCGGCCGCAGCGCAGAAGGCGGCGGCGGTATTTCCCGCATCCGCACCAGCCATCAGATTATGGAAGTGACTCGTAAAACATAAAATGTGTTCCGTCGTTCGTCAATATATGAGCAAATTGGCAAATTTCAGGGGAAGTGATTAGACTTACGGCAACTTTAGAATAAAAAACAGGGCTGAGAATGCAACTTGGCTCAACAATGCTAAGGAGCAATCTCAGTGAATTTTCAAGATTTTTCTCTTGATTCGCGCATACTTGCGGGAGTCAAATCAGTCGGTTTTACAGAACCAACCCCCATTCAAAAACAAGCCATCCCCGTTGTGTTGCAAGGTAAGGATGTTTTAGGTCTGGCGCAAACAGGCACGGGCAAAACGGCCGCTTTCGCCTTACCCATCCTACAAAGATTAAGCAAAGGGCCATTGCGTCGCACTCGCGCCTTAATTGTGGCTCCCACTCGTGAGTTAGCCGAACAAATCCATCAAGCCTTTAGTGACTTCAGCCGCAATATGAAAATACGCAGCATGACTGTTTACGGAGGCGTGGGCAAAGGCGCTCAAATTAAGCAGCTGCAACGGGGTACAGAAATTGTTGTTGCTTGCCCCGGCCGTTTGCTTGACTTATATGGTCAAGGCCACGTTGATCTTTCTTCTGTGGAACTGTTGGTTTTAGATGAAGCGGATCGTATGTGCGATATGGGGTTTTTGCCCGACATTCGGCGCATCATCAAGCTGTTACCGGCCAAACGGCAAACCCTTTTCTTCTCCGCCACCATGCCCAAAGAGATTCGGACGTTAGCACACGACATTTTGAACGATCCGATGACGGTTCAAATTGGAATGATAGCGCCGGCGAAAACAGTGGATCATGCTATCTACCCCATCCCGCAAAAGATGAAAAAGAGCTTGTTGTTAGCCATGTTGGAACAAGAAGCGACTGGTCAGGTATTGATTTTTACACGCACAAAATACCGCGCCCGCAACTTGGCCCGCGATCTGACAAAAAAGAAATATAATGCGGCCGCCCTACAAGGCAATATGTCCCAAAACAAACGACAAGCGGCTATTACCGGCTTCCGCAAAGGGAAATATGATATTTTGGTGGCTACGGATATTGCGGCGCGGGGAATTGATATTACCAACGTGACCCATGTTATTAATTTTGATATGCCAGATACGGTGGATGCGTACACGCACCGAATCGGCCGCACGGGACGAGCGGAACGGAGTGGAGATGCGTATTCGTTTGCTGTGCCGGATGATGCCGCTATAGTGCGCCAAATTGAGCGGCTCTTGAAGGTTCCGCTAGAACGT
>JAAEOP010000119.1 GCA_024223125.1 Chloroflexota bacterium | reverse complement strand
TTTGTTCCACCTTCAAAAAGCCGAAAATCTGACTCTTTTCTTTAAACAGTTGCATGGATGTACAGCCACCGCCTTCAACCGGCAAGACAAAACTCCAGGCCGCAAGTTTTGGTACAACTATTGGGATAGATGTATTCGGAGCGAAAAGGATTACTGGACTCGATTTAACTACATTCACTACAATCCCATTAAACACGGCTATGTTAAACAGTTGCGAAACTGGCCCTTTTCCAGCTTTCATACATACCTTAAATCCAATGGCCTTGATTGGCTGAATGATTGCTGGCGTAGTTACCCCATCAAGGAATTTGAAGTAGAGTATGATGACTTTTAGACCGGAATAAATTCCGGAGTCCAACTTTACCGGATTCCGGAATTTATTCCGGCCCAAAGGAGTTTATGTAATGGACAAACAAACCGCCGCCAACCTTATCACTAAAACCTTTGAAACCGCCTTTGACGAACAGCGGTTTGCCAACTTTGCCCGCAACCTCTTTAACCAAATTGACGAGGGCAAAGCCTTTTCTCAACAAGGCGCTTATATTTGGGATGCCTTTAAAGACCACGTGCGCCAGTACAAGCGGCTGGGTACGTACACCGACCCCGAAGGCGCAGAAATTGATATTTTGATTATCCGTTTGAAAAAAGAGGCCGCCTTGAGCCGCGCCCGCACCATGCAGCGAAACTTTGTGGCCCGTTACCTGAAAGAGCGGGGCGAAAAGGAGGCCGCCCTGGTGGCCTACTACAGCGATGACCAGCCCGATTGGCGCTTTTCGCTGGTGAAAATGGAGTACCAGATTGCCTACAGCGAAACCACCGGCCGTTTGAAAACGGAGGAAACGCTCACTCCGGCCCGGCGCTACTCTTTTTTGGTGGGCCAAAACGAACCCAACCACACGGCCCAACAACAGCTTGTCCCCATTTTGCAAGACACCCGCCACAATCCCACCCTGGCCCAACTGGAAGCCGCCTTTAACATTGAGTCTGTCACCAAAGAGTTTTTCCAGAAATACAAAGACCTCTTCCTGGATTTGAAGGATGAGCTAGACCGTTTGATTCGTAAAAATAAAACCATTAAAAGCGAATTTGACCGGGCCGAAATAGACACGGCCAACTTTGCCAAGAAACTGCTGGGCCAAATTGTCTTTCTTTACTTTTTGCAAAAAAAGGGCTGGCTGGGTGTAGCGCAGGGACAAGCCTGGGGTAGCGGCCCCAAAGATTTTTTACGCCGCTTGTTTGAGGGCGGTGGCTATAGCAAAACAGTGTCCAGAATAAATTCTGGAGTCCAGTCGGAAGATCAATATGTGGACTCCCAAATTCATTCGGGTAATTTTTTCAACGATGTGTTGGAACCCCTCTTTTACGAGGCTCTGGCCATTGAGCGACCCGGCAACCTTTACCCCCGTCTCAACTGCCGCGTCCCCTTTCTCAACGGCGGTTTGTTTGAGCCGGTGGGTGATTATGACTGGCAAGCATTGACATTCTGTTGAGCAATGCCCGTTTCCGCGATATTTTTGACACCTTTGATTTGTTCAACTTTACCGTGCGCGAGGATGAACCGCTGGAAAAAGAAGTGGCCGTTGATCCCGAGATGTTGGGCAAGGTTTTTGAAAACCTGCTGGAAGTAACTGACCGTAAATCAAAAGGCGCGTTTTACACCCCCCGCGAAATTGTCCATTATATGTGTCAGGAAAGCCTGATCAACTATCTGGATACCAACCTTAATGCTTCACATTCTGTGGGAGAGCAAGAACCGCTTATCCCACCCAACGCGAAACAGCCGAAGTTATTTGGCGACCCCGACCCGGAACAATTAAGCCTGACCGCTACCGAAACCCGCGCCACTATTCCCCACGAAGATATTAGCGCTCTTATCCGTCAGGGTGAATTTGGCTTGGAGCACGATGCCGCCAAAGCAGGCGGCACAAAAAGTTACCGGTACCAACTGCCCCAATCCATCCGCGATAACGCCGCCGCCCTTGATGCCGCCTTAGCCAACATCAAAATCTGCGACCCGGCCATTGGCTCCGGTGCCTTTCCGGTGGGTTTGATGCAGGAAGTGGTTAAAGCCCGCACTGTGCTAACAACCTATC
>JAAEOP010000118.1 GCA_024223125.1 Chloroflexota bacterium | reverse complement strand
CCAAACTCGCGGCCAAGCTCGTAAGCCAGGTTGGCATCTTTGGCCTGCAAAGCAAAGGTAAACCCATAATCGTAAGAACCATTGAGGATTTCCGGCCCCTCGGTTTCGGCCACAAAGCTGTTGGCGCAACTGGCTTTAATGGCCTCAAAAAAGGTGCCCAAATCAAGGCCGGCGCGTTTGCCTAATATCAAACCCTCCCCCAACATCCACAAATGGACAGCGGCCAGCATATTGGTAATAACCTTGGCGACCGCAGCGCTGCCGACCGGCCCCATATGAAATATCCTGCCGCCGATGGTCTCCAAAACGGGCAAATTTTCTTCAAACGTGTCTTTGTCCCCGCCGACCAGCACCGTCATTCGACCCTCGTGGGCTAAGGGAATGCCGCCGGTCATGGGCGCTTCCAGCACGCCGATGCCTTTTCCGGCACAAAGTGCGGCCAAGCGTTGAGTTTCGCGCCGGTCGGTGGTGCTGATGTCTATCCAGGTGCTGCCCGAACGCAGACCGGCCAGCAATCCACGTTTGCCCTCAACCACAGCAGCCACAGCCGCGGGTGACGGCAATACCGTCAAAACGGTATCCGATTGTTCAGCCACGGCCTGTGGACTATCGGCCCATCTGGCGCCTTGAGCCAGGAGCT
>JAAEOP010000117.1 GCA_024223125.1 Chloroflexota bacterium | reverse complement strand
TCGCGAATGGATAATGAGCATGGCAGAAGCGCAGCACGGCCGTTTTGTCGGCCCCACCGAAAACATTCTCATTCATGGCGTGGGTACGTATGCTCTGGAAATTTTAGAAACGCTGCCAGAGGTAGACACGATTATTGTGCCTGTGGGCGCGGGCAGTGGTGCCTGCGGCGTTTCCATTGTCGCCAAAAGCATCAACCCAAAAATTGAGGTTATCGCCGTGCAGTCGGAAGCGGCCCCAGCCATGCAGTTAAGCTGGCAGTCTGGGGAAATGGTTTCGGCCGAGATGAGCAGTTTTGCTGAGGGGATTGCTACCCGTGTCCCCTTTGCCAATACACAACACTTTATGCGCCGCTATTTGGATGATTTTGTGCTGGTCAGCGAAGCGGCTATCAAAGAAGCAATTGTCCTGCTGCTGCGCCACACACATAATCTGGCCGAAGGGGCGGGAGCGGCGGCAACGGCCGCTGCCCTACAATTGAAAGAGCGGCTAGCCGGTAAAAATGTCGTCCTGGTAATGAGCGGCGGCAATTTGTCTGTGGAAAAATTGCAGATGATTTTGGAAGACAAAAGCAGCAGTTAAAACTGCACCTACGGCTGCAAAGTCGACCTTCACCGACTAAAACCAGACCGCATAGGCGGTCTTCGCAACCGTTACTGGGGATGTCGGGTAGCAAGGGACCATTGCTACCCGACATCCCCTTGCTGCGATTTATGAACTTGAGGAAATTAAATCGGTAAACGTCTAAACGGCGACTCAGGTTCATTAAACAATTCAGCGACTTAGTTGATTACCGATCTAATTTGTGAATTGCAATTATCGCCACCCTTTTTGGGACAGAAAAATGAACAGTATACTCAAACATGATTGGGAACATCAGACGTCTATTTTGGAAACGGCCGTTCACGCTGCCAATCAATTCTTACAAAAATTACCACATCATTCGGCCGCTGCTGTGCCTTCAACCCACACATTTACCGATTTGCCTGAAGAAGGATTAGGCGCGGAAGCGGCCCTGGCCCGCTTCCGCCAACAGTATGAAAGTGAGTTGGCGGGCAGCGCTGGGCCGCGCTATTTTGGTTTTGTAACGGGTGGGGCGACGCCAGCGGCCTTGTTGGGAGATTGGTTAACGGCCGTGTACGATCAAAATCCAGTCGCCGATCATGATTCCAGCGCGGCCCAGGTCGAACAAGAAGCGTTACACTTGTTACGCTCCCTGTTTGGCCTGCCAGATGCGTTTGCAGGCAGTTTTGTCAGCGGGGCCACGATGAGCAACTTTGTGGGGCTGTCTCAGGCGCGACAGTGGGCAGGACAGCAGGCAGGGGTTGACCCGGCACAGGATGGTTTATACAGTTTGCCGCCCATTCCCGTTTTGGCAGCCAAGCCCCATTCCAGCGTCTACAAAGCGCTGGCTATGTTAGGAATGGGTAAACAAAACATCGGTCTCGTCCCCACCCTGCCGGAGCGGGAAGCGATGGATGTAAGCCGGCTGCCGGCTGCATTAGATGAGATTGACGATCCGGCTGTTGTCATTGCCAGCGGCGGCACAGTTAACACCGTAGATTTTGATGATTTATCAGCCATCGCCCAACTGAAAGAAAAGTATAATTTTTGGCTGCATCTGGATGCGGCCTTTGGCGGTTTTGCCGCTTGCTCGCCCCAGTTTGCCCATCTGCTGGTGGGTATGGAACAAGCCGATTCCATCACCATTGACGCCCACAAATGGCTGAACGTGCCTTACGATGCAGCCATGATCTTTACCCGTCATCCGGCTCATCAAATTGCTGTCTTCCAAAATGCGGCCGCTTATCTGGGGGAGATGGGCGAACAGCCAGCACCGGTACATTGGACGCCGCAAAACTCGCGCCGCTTCCGAGGGTTGGCAACCTGGATGACGTTGTTGGCTTACGGCCGTGCCGGATACAAAGACATCGTAGAGCGCAATTGCCAACAAGCGGTTTGGTTAGGCGAGCAAATCAAACACTCCGATGCGTTCCGGCTATTGGCCCCAGTACGAATGAACGTCGTCTGTTTTACGTTGGCCGGTGAATCCACATTAGCCGGGGTAAATGCTTTTTTAGGACGGTTGCAGGCTAACGGCCGTGTCTTTATGACCCCCACCGTTTATCAGGAAACGCCTGGTGTTCGCGCGGCCGTCTCCAATTGGCAAACGACCCAGCACGATATGGAAATTGCCTGGAGAGCAATGGGGGAATTGGCAAAAGAAGTAGATGAAATTGGAGATTAACGACTTGTTCTGAACAGGATCGAAGAATTGGAGATTGGTATGCAAGATTTTGTAGAAGTTGGCCATGTGAAGGAATTGTGGCGGTATCCGGTGAAGTCTATGGGTGGGGAACAGATAGATGAAGCTCATGTCTATTGGTACGGCATTGATGGCGACCGGCGAGCCGCTTTTGTGCGCTCCGATGATCGTTCGGGTTTTCCCTGGTTGACAGCACGGCAGATTCCTAAGTTGGCGCTTTACCGGCCGTTCTTCACCCAGCCAGATGATGTACTCAATTCACCGGTGTCTGTAGAGACGCCTGACTCCCATGTTCTGCCGTTGGATTCGCCATATTTGCAAAGGGAATTGGCACAGGCTTATGGACAGGATGTTTCACTGATTCGTATTGCGCGGGGAATTTATGATACGCTCAATCTGTCGTTGATGAGTGTGGCGACGACCGAGGCGTTGGCTGCGGCCGTAGATTTTCCGTTGGACGGCCGTCGCTTCCGGCAAAATATGATTATTGAAACGTTGGACGGACGACCGTTTGCCGAAGAATCATGGGTGGGCAACGTCCTCTTAATCGGTGAGGTACAAATCCGACTAAACCAACCGATTAAACGCTGTCAGATGATCAATGTGGACCCAGTTACGGCCGTGCGTGAACCACGTGTCTTAAAAATGGTAGCCCAGTCCCGAAATAATTGTGTGGGCGTTGCTTGTACGCCGGAAACTATCGGTTTTATTCGCGTAGGAGACAGAGTAAAATCAATGGCTCATCGTTAAACGAAATAGTAAACGATGTAGCGTTTGCACCAGGGTACAGGCCGAATGACAGAAATATCGTTCGGCCTGTTCAATACCTTTGGGGAGTTGGTTGAGTGGGTATTGGGCTATGGTCACTTCGGGATCGTTCAGTGCAATGGAAACCGGCTCTGGTTTTTATGAGCGGTGGCGATAGCGTCTTCCACATAATGACCGTGCTGTACCTGCCCGCGTATGATCCAACTGCCGGCGATGCGGTAAAGGTGATGAGGGGTAGCAGCGAAAACGGCTGTATCTCGGAAGACGGCCGTAACAAAGGCATCTGAAAACCGATAATTTGTTGACTATCATTTGTAACCGGAGAGATAGGGGCGAGAACGACTGCCGGCAGCCGCCTGTTTAACCCGCTCTGGCAAAAATACTCGATTTCGGCTTGATGTTGGGGTGTGGGGTGGTTGTATAATTTAACGGCCGTGTTCCCCACTCCAAACACCATCCCCTCCCCCCCGCTTGAATAAGCTACGCTGGGTCAAGTTTCATCACTTTGCCAGAAAGAAAAATAGTTCGTGTCATAATTAAATTGTGAATATTTGGATCTATTTTATCGTTTATTTTCGCCAGGCGAACTTGGTTTCATCAATCAGGCGATCAGACTTGAGCAACTCGGTGCGAATGGCGCTAAGAAGATGGGGCATGCCCACCGACGTATCCTCTTGAGCGGCCAGAAAGGCCCCGTTGAGGGCAGCATTATAAATACTGCCACCAGTCAAGTTAAAGCTGGCCAGTCGAGCATAATCTAACTGATCGAGAGGTGTTTCGGGAGGGAAAATCTTTAGCCAGATACGTTGGCGATCGTCGCGTTCCGGGACAGGAAAGGTAAGGATAAAACGCAGGCGGCGGGTAAAAGCGTCATCCAGACCGCTTTTCATATTGGTGGCCAGGATAGCCAACCCTTGATAGGCTTCCATCCGCTGCAGCAAATAGTTAGTCTCGATGTTGGCGTAGCGGTCGTGACTATCCTTGACCTGACTGCGTTTGCCAAAAAGAGCGTCAGCCTCATCAAAAAAGAGAATGGCCCCCCCATCTTCGGCGGCGTCGAAGAGGCGGCGCAGGTTCTTCTCAGTTTCGCCAATGTATTTGCTAACGACCGCCGACAGGTCAATGCGGTAGAGATTGAGGCGCAGATTATTGGCCAGTACCTCGGCAGCCATCGTTTTACCGGTGCCACTTTCGCCGGCAAATAAGGTCACCAACCCTAAGCCACGATTCATTCGTTGCCGAAAGCCCCAATCTTCATAAACCTTACCCCGCTGCTGAACTTGATTGGCAATCTGGTGCAACAACAGGCGTAAATCGTCTCTCAGCACAATGTCATCCCAGGTCGCTTTGGGTTCAATCCGTTCAGCCAAAGTGTCCAACCGGGGGCGGGTGTGTACCAGACAGGCTACCCAGAGCCTGTCTAGGAGGTCATCAGTGGCCTGTCCATGTGGCGAGGCCTCGCTCAATATTGCTTGCGCCACCTGATGGATGGCGGCCAACCCCAAATTAAATTGTCCTGCCAGCCGAGCCGAGATGTGCGGGGCATAATCAGTCAAGAAGGTTTGCCAGGCCGTTTGCTGCTCGATGGCGGTCGGCTTGGCCACATCAAGATCGAGCGTAGCCCATCTTAAATCTTGCCACACATCTCGCGTACCCAAAAAGAAAAGTCCGTCGCTTCGTACCAGAAAGCGGCCCAACGCTGAGGCTGGACCTTCGCTCTGTTCATCTGCTTCATAGGCATCAATATAGAGTGCAATCGGCAAAAGGAGGCTTTCGCGTTGCCACAGCCGGGCCAAATTTTCTAAATCGGTGATGTGGGTGGGGATGAGGGCCAAGGGCAGATAATAAACGCGCAAGCCCAAGGCGGTGGCAATATGCCAGGCGACCAGTTGTTTACTGGCTTGATCGGTGCCCAAAATCTGAAGCAGTGGCACCCGTTGTTGGGCAGCAAGCTGCCGCAAATAAGGGACAGCCTGTTCTACAATCGCTTGTTGCGAGGGGGGGAGTGTGATTTCAGGATTTGCCATATCCAGCGGCGTTAACAACGGCGCTAAACGATCATCCAAATAATTTAGCCCTTTGACATAATTGACAATCCGCCCATCCGCCCGGAGGGGGCTGGTCGTCAGCGGCTGCACGCCCGTCTGCAAGACCTCAATCAACCGCCAATAGGACAGCGGTCGCTCTGGCGAGAGGACATCCCAAGCCGGTTCATCGAACAGCCTCATGGCCAGGGCAAAGGTGGGGTAAGGTTGATTGGGGCTGCCATTCGCTTGGGCGCATAGGGCCGCTATTTCGGAGTCTAGCTCCATGGCCACGCAGAGCAAGAGGGTCTCTTGCTCGAAACGGGAGAGGCCAAAGCGTTGGCGCAAGATGATGAGTGCTGGCAGTGTATCGGCCGTTTCGTAGGTGACCATCGTTTCAGCGGCTTGCGTCAGGTTGACAGCCTGGGTCGAGTCAACCAAGTGTTGTAGTCGTAGCCGTAGCCAGGTTAGAACGGCTCTGAGATATTGTTCGTTTGTGAC
Source organism: Chloroflexota bacterium (assembly GCA_024223125.1). The sequence goes on along the minus strand of JAAEOP010000117.1, from coordinate 8,961 downwards.
TTGCCAGGTTGCTGGGTCGGTCATGGGGGTCTCGATTTGGGATTATGGCCCTACCCTCTATTTAGAGATGTTAGAGATGTGACAACCATTCTGCCCATTGTTGGGCGGCTCTGTCACGTTCTGTCTGCGGAGCAGCAGGATCGTAACTTCCTAAACTGCGCCACAACTCATCCCAGTTCTGTTCTTGCGGCAACTTGGTTACTACAGCCTCAACAATCAAAAATGCTCGTTCGCGAGTGAGGTCATCGGGCGAACTCAGCAGAGGAATAACCAAAGGCAAAACTTCCTCCCCGCCTTGCATAAGAGGAGACATCGAAACCGTATAAGGATTATCTAAGATGTCGGGGTAATCGTTAAGCGTGTCTACCAAAGCCGCCAAGTCTCTTTCATCCCCCAGTCTGTGTAGAGCAGTGGCTGCACGGGCACGCACTTCACCACTAGCATCGTGGGTGGCTTGAAACAGAGCATCAGCGCTGGTAGGGTCCAAAACTTCACCCAATCCGTCGGCCGCAAAAAGACGGATACGAGGGTCGGGATGATTTAAAGCTTCTAACAAAATGGGGGTTGCTTGCCTCCCCTGGCGGACTAACTCAGCCAAAGCCAAGCCACTCGTGCGTTGATTTGTAGAGTAAAGACGTGCTTTGAGTTCATCCATTGAAATAGCCGTAGCCTCTTGATTAATCATATCCCAATTTCCTCCACTGGTTGGGGTGGCCTTTAAAACTTCTGAGCCAACTTTACCTATTGGGCTTTGAAGCACGTCCTGCTATTAAAACTATCACAAACAGTCTTAGGAATGAGGATTAAATAATCCCATGAACTTTAATTTGTCATTCCCGCGAAGGCGGGAATCCACTCGACTAAAAAGATGGATACCTGCCTTCGCAGGTATGACAAGTTCGGGGTTTAATAAAATCCCCATTCCTTAATATGCTCCACTTCACGGTGTCCCTGTGCCCCCAGTGCCCCCTGTCCCCCCCGTTCCGCCTGACCCTGACACATGCTTAAAGGTCAAAACAACGCGGCGATTACCCCGGCGATTTGCCTCTCTGTCCTGGTCAGTCGTAGCATCAGGGGTAAAGTCTTCAGTCTCACCACCCCCACTGCTTACTGTAATTGGAGCAATCTGGGTAGCAGGTACCCCTTTGGTACGTAACGCTGAGTCAACTGCCCTAGCTCTGTCTAAAGATAACTGCTGATTGTATGAAACATTTCCACGCTTATCAGCAAAGCCGGTGACAGTAACCTGCACATCAGAGAAACGCCGCAGGTAAGCCAAGAATGTATCGATCTTATTTGCTTCGTCGGCACTCAAGACACGATTGTCGAAATCAAAGTAAAAAATTACCGGTTCATGGACATAGAAATTTCGATGCCTCTCCAGGGCTGCATCGAAAGTAGCAGACTGAGAATCATCTACTGAGGCATGCTCATTCGTAACTACACTAGAGCGAGTCTCAAAACCCCACTTGAGAGCGCCATAGATTGTCATGGTATCCTCGCCCTTTGCCACTGTCTCAAACTCAAAGTTGAGATCATAATGGGCCGGGTTCACTGACGGCCAACCCGGTGCATCAGTTAGTTCAGCTTCTTTAATGTCCGCAGGGTCGTTAGATCTTTTATAACCAATAATAGCCCCCCTTCTTCCACCAGAATTAGGACGGGAAAGACCAGGAGTAGGCGGATCTGGTTGAGCCGGACCACGACCAAGCCGATATTGGGGAGGTAGATTACCACTTCCTGGTCGGGCAAATGGCTCATGATGTCCCACGTCAGTGTGGAACCCAGCTTCAACATCTCGACCATCAGCAGTGTCGGTACGTAGGTCAGCTCCGCGGGTTGCTGGCATAGACGCAATGTTTACATCACTACCCGTATCCGAATTTTTAACTTGTATAACTTGAATCAGTCCAATCTGGTTGGAGTAAGGAGAAGTTTCGGCGGGATGAAATTGAATCCTAATGGGTAAGTTTGATCCACCCAGAGTTGTCGTCACGTCAAACCTTCCGTGAGTTGCGTTATAGGATGGGTCGATCGTCCGTTGAATTAATTTTCTCTGGACTGCTCCGGTTTGCTGTACCACATGGGTCAACTCATGAGCCAATAAACGGTGACCCTCAGTGGTCCCTGGTCGGTAAGCGCCTTCATTAAAGGCGATATTATTACCCATTGTAAATGCCTGGGCCTGAATATCCCGACTGGCTTGCACGGCATTGGCATTGGTGTGAACCCGTACGCTGCTGAAATCGTAGCCCATCTGCGACTCAAAGAAATCTCGCTCGGTATCGGGCAGAGCCTGACCACCACCCTTCATCTGGTTGATGCGAGCCTCGACGTGGGAGGGTGCCTGGAACGCCCCAGTGCCGCCGCTGGTCTGAATTCGTGAGATGGCCGACAGGCGGCTCACCGTTGGGTTCAGAAAGCTACTGCTGCCATTCAAGAGCGGGGGCAGGGGGGAGGTCGGCATCCGCATCACTGCGTCGGCGACCCGGTCAGCTTCCTGCTCGTACTGATCACCCGGTGCGTTGACGGTCAGGTTCGGTTGGATGTACTGCCCAATGGAGGTAGTGATGGTACGGGCAGGAATTGAACTGAAATTAAAACTAGCTGAACTGTCTCTCGTGGTTTGAATATCAGGTGGGGGTGCTTCGCTGAGGTCAGCGGGCGATAGGTGTGAGGCAGCTCCTTGTTTCTGCTGACAGTCTTCACACACACCGCCGCCAATGGTATGTTTGCCGCAACCGCACTGGCGTTGCAATAAATTACCCCCGGCCGGTTGAGATTGACGCTGGTTATCGACGCTCGTTTGCCGGGCCGCGGCGAAGGTGGGAGTCAGGACACTTTCTCGTTGTGGCTTGCGGCGAACTTTGGAAGCTTTTTCATTTTGGTTGGTGTTGGCTGTATCACTCATGGGGCAAAACCTGCATGACGATTTATCTTCAAGGAGAAAGGATAAAAGTTGACGCTATTTATATCATATCAATCCAAGAGAGGTCAATAGAGTCATTCATTCTGTCCCTGTCAAATCAAATGATAATGTTAGCAAAACGGCCGAGGGCATTAGGTTATTGATAATTACTTAATAATAATACCCATTCCAGATTACAAGGGCCAAAATAATAGTGTAATAAACACACAAAGCCAATCTATTTGACGATTTTCCCCAGGCGAATTACGATTAGCGCTATGTCTGAAATCAGCTTACGTGAATGTCAGGAAATTGTAGATGAGTGGATACGCACTATCGGTGTGCGTTACTATTCGGAGTTGACCAACATGGCTGTACTCATGGAAGAAGTCGGCGAAGTAGCCCGGCTCATGTCCCGGCTGTACGGCGATCAAAGCTTCAAGAACTCGGATGAAGATGTCAATCTAGCCGATGAGATAGCCGATGTCTTATTTGTTCTCATCGGCATCGCCAACCAAACCGGGGTAGACTTGACGGCTGCCTTCCAGCAAAACATGAAAAAGAAAACCGTGCGCGATAAGGATCGTCATATCAATAATCCCAAACTCAAGTAATTATTAGGTAATTAGGTAATTCACTGCCTCAATTACCTAATTACCCATTAAGAGGTGAAGATGGCTGTAGATTTGTCCAAAGCATTAGGCTATTGCTTTGAGCCAGCCGAGTTCAAATACGACGAAGGTGATGTCAGCCTGTATGGGCTTTCGATTGGCGCGGCCGCCGACCCGACTGATCCAGAAGAATTAAAGTACGTGTACGAACTGAATGGCTCCGGCTTTACTCCTTTCCCCACATTCCCCGTCGTGCTTCCTTTTGCAAATATGTGGGAAATTCTAAACGTGCCTGGTTTAGAATTTAACCCCATGATGTTGCTGCACGGGGAACATTATATGGAAGTGAAACGGCCGCTGCCCACCGCCGCCACCCTCACCAACCACACCCACATCAGCCAAATTTATGACAAAGGATCGGGCGCTCTCATCATTCTGGACATCTCCAGCGTGGATGAACAGGGAAACGAAATCGCCTTCAACCAGCTTTCCGCTTTCATTCGCGGCATTGGCAGTTTTGGTGGCGAACGGGGGCCATCCCAACAAATCAATCTGCCGCCCGACCGTCCCCCAGATGCCGTCAGCGAGCAGCCAACCCAACCCAATCAAGCCCTGCTGTACCGCCTTTCATCCCGCGATGCCAATCCCTTGCACGCTGACCCGCAAATGGCGGCCGTTGGTGGTTATGAACGGCCGATTTTGCATGGCCTCTGTACATTTGGTTTTGCCGCCCGCGCAGTACTGAAACAGTTTGGCGAGAATGATCCCGCCCGTCTCAAAAGTGTCAAAGTACGCTTTAACAAGCATTTCTTTCCGGGAGAAACGGCCGTCACCGAAATGTGGTCGCAACCAGACGGCCGTATCCTTTTCCAAACCAAAGTGAAAGAACGAGATATAATGGTTTTGTCTCATGCGGCCGTTATCTTAGGTGGCGAATAGTTGCTGGTGGCTGGACGTTTGTCCTATCCACCAGCCACCAGCAACCAACCACTATTTACAAAAGGAAAACTTATGAGCAGATCGAAAAAACATTTACGAAAAAGAAGCCGGAAGAAAACACAGAAGAAAAGAAAGTCATCCTTTGGTTTTGATTATGGCGCGACGGCAGCGCTGCGTGGCGCCGCATCCTGGCCTTTACTGGAATGTCTAATTGGTGCGGAGTGGGAGCGCCCCGGAGAAATCTTTCAACTTTGCGTGGCCCGCCGTTCACCCCAAGGTCAGGTAGCGGCCGGCGTCTTTTTGGTTGACCTGGGCTGTCTGGGGGTAAAGAACGCTTACGCATCTCTCTTCTCCTCCAAATCTGAATATGAAAAAGAGTTAGTAACCCGGCTTAAAAGAAGCCAGCCAATGATGCGCTGCGACCTTGACTTTGCCGCCAAAGTGGTAGATGAAGCTGTCAAATATGCCGCCAGTCTAGGTTTCAAGCCCAATAAAGACATCAAGTTAGCCAATATGGTTTTGGGGGATACGAATCCTGAAAATTGCCATGTAGATATTCCGCTGGGCAAGGATGGGCAACCCTTCTTTATCTCTGGTCCGTACGACAATGTAGATCGCGTTATACGAACCCTGGATAGGAACGTGGGACAGGGAAATTATCATACGCTAATCCAGATCCCTGGTCCTTTTGATATAGATGCGGGATATGATCCCGATAGTACAGTTGATTTTGAGTAACGACCAAGACCGGTGAGGTTTCAAGCCACCTCCGGTTGCCAACCTCACCAGTCTGAGGAATAAAAAATGTTTAAGAACCAAGTAGCCGTTGTAACTGGAGCGGGGCGGGGCATTGGCGCCTCCGCCGCTAAATTATTCGCCCAATATGGGGCCAAAGTTGTTGTCAATGATCTGGACGGGGAACCATGTGCGGCCGTTGTGTCCGAGATAAAAACGGCTGGGGGGGAAGCCACGGCCGTGCCCGGCAGCGTCACCAATACAGATTTTCCGGCACAGTTGATGCAAACGGCCGTAGACACTTATGGCAAAATCAACATCCTCGTCAACAATGCCGGTTTCACCTGGGACGGCATGTTGCACAAAATGTCAGACGAGCAGTGGCAGGCCGTCTTAAACATTCACGCCACCGCCCCCTTCCGCATGATTCGTGCCGTCGCCCCTCACATGCGCGAACCGGCCAAAGCAGAAAAACGGGCCGGTGGGCCAATGGAGCCGCGCTGCATCATCAACGTTTCCTCTACCTCTGGACTGCACGGCAACATCGGCCAGGCCAACTATGCCACCAGCAAAATGGGCATTGTTGGTCTGACTAAAACGGTGGCCAAAGAGTGGGGTACATTTGGCATCCGCTGCAACGCCGTTGCCTTTGGTTTTATTGACACCCGCATGACCCAAGCTAAAGAAAAAGGGGAAACCATCACCGTCGCCGGACAAGAATTAGCCATGGGCATCCCCGATAACTTACGCCAGATGGCCCCCATGCTCATTCCATTAGGCCGCACCGGCTCGCCAGAAGAAGCGGCCGGCGGCATTTTGCTGATGGCTTCCCCCCTGGCTGCCTACATCACTGGCCACACACTGGAAGTTACTGGCGGAAGAGGCATTTAGGAATTATAGATTGGTTCAATCTGGCAAATTGAACCAATCTCCCCAATGACGCCCCACATGAAACGAATCCGCACACCGTTTACTGTCTGGTTAATTTATGCCGGGTTAACAATAGTGATGACCTGGCCCCTGGCTGCCCAGTTGGGAACCCATATCCCTGGTTTGGTAGGGGATTCGTTTGTGCATTTATGGACGTTTGAGTGGATCAAGGAATCGCTCCTGGCCGGCCGATCCCCGTTTTACACAGAGATGCTCTTTTACCCCAATGGAACCACCCTCATTTTTCACAATATCGCCTGGTTGAATATAGCCGTCTGGCTGCCCCTACAAACGTTGATTGGCGGAGCGGCCGCTTACACACTAATCCATATTGGGGTATTGACTCTAAACGGCCTGACAACATTTTTGTTGGCACGAGAAGTGACAGAATCTGACCTGGCCGCGTTTGTGGCCGGATTGGTTTGTGCCTTTTGGCCGTTTACAATGAGCCACCAGGATCATCCTAACCTGATTTTTATCACCTGGGTTCCAATGGTCTTGTTGTATTTGCGACGGATGTTTGCTCACGGCCGCACTCGTGACGCCCTCCTCGTTTCCCTTTTTCTCATTCTCACCGGCATCGCTCGCTGGCAGGTGTTAATTATGGCTTCGCCGTTGGTGGGATTGTACGTTTTGTACGCCCTCATTGCCTATAAACCCTCCCGTACTTGGCATACATTCAAACTGCTACTGTTGATTGGCGGTCTGACCACCCTCTTCTTGCTGCCCCTCATCCTACCGCTGGTGGCAGCCCAATTCACCCGTGCCCATCCCCGTGATTTATTTGTAGATGAGTATCTTCTGGTTACTGATTTGTGGGAATTTTTAGTACCCAGCCGTTACCATCCACTGTGGGGCAGTTTGGGATTTTATTGGTCGCGGCAGCTGGCGGGCAATCTGAACTATGTCGCTTTTTTGGGCTTTACAACAATCATTCTGGCTGTCATTGGTTTCATAGGCGCCTGGCATAAGGCTCGTTTCTGGCTGCTAGCGGCCGTCGCCTACATCATTCTCACACTGGGGCCAAATCTAGTCATCAACGGCCGTGTCTTTTTCCCCCTGCCCTACACCCTCATTCAAAATTTTTTCATCGCCCAAGCCATCCGCCACCCAGAGCGGCTGAATGTCATTCTCAGTATTCCAGTCGCTGTGTTGGTCGGGTTAGGGGTAACGGTATTGCTGCGGGTGCGTTGGGTGGCGGGGCACGCCAAATGGGTCACGGCCGTCCTCTCCCTCCTCATCCTCTTTGAATACATCATCACCTTTCCCTCTCTGCCGCTGACCACCCCTGACTGGTATGCAGAAATCGCTCAGGAACCAGGCGACTTTGCCATTGTGGACATCCCCATGCACATGCGCCAGATGTATGATAAGACGTATATGTTTTACCAGTTTACCCATAAACGGCCGCTCATCGAAGGTCATGTCTCTCGTCCTCCCCGCCAGGCGTTCGACTTTATCAAAAGCATTCCCATGCTGGCCGACAGTTATGAAACCCGCCTGCCACCGCCAAATGTGGGCGACATTTCCCATCAAATGCAATTGCTGGCCGAAGCCGATATTCGCTACGTGGTGCTGCACAAACGCTTCTTGCGCGATTCCCATGAAGCTGCCTGGCGCAGTTGGCTGACAGTCACACCCGATTTTGAAGATGAGGATATTATCGTCTATAAAACTGCTCCGGCCGTCCTGGATGAAAAATTCAGTCTGGCACAACCGATGGTGCAAACGGCCGACGGCCAATCCCAATTCGGCCTCATTCGCACGGTTATCACCCCCACCCAATCTATACAAGGCGGCTGGGTATTGGTAGATGCCTGGTGGGGCGGCCGCAGCCCGCTGCCAGATGATGTCACAGTTTGCCTGAACCTGGAAAACAACACCCACACCCTTACCGCTCGCTGTGACTTACTGGCTCCTGACCGGCCCACATCCCAATGGGACGAGAATGAAATCATGTGGACACAACATCTCTTCCAAATGCAGCCCGATTGGCCGGCCGGAGATTACCAACTGACGTTTAGCTTGCAAGATGAATTGGGGGAAATGGTGGGGGAGACGGCCGTTCTCACCGACTTCACCCTGCAAGAATTAACCCGCACTTTTAAACCGCCACAATCTTCTAAAACGGCCGATGCCCACTGGCAAGACCTCTTCAATTTAGAAGGGTACGACCTGAACCAACGCACAGATCAACTAGAATTCACCCTTTACTGGCATGCTCTACAATCCAGCGACATTTCCTACAAAATCTTCCTGCACCTCACCGACGCCGAAACGGGGGAACTGGTTGCCCAACTGGACTTCCTGCCCCAAAATTGGAGCTACCCTACCCATTGGTGGCAACCTGGCGAATACATTCCCGACCCCGTTTCCCTGGAAATTGGCAGCCTTCCCCCCGGCCAATACCATGTCTGGCTGGGCCTCTACCATCCCGACAGCGGCGAACGCCTGCCCCTGACTAATGCCGCCGGCCAACCCTACCCCAATGCCGCTTACCCCTTAACCACCATTACTCTTTGTGTTTCTCTTTGTTAATAATCTTCCCGTCGCTTGTTGTGCAAGAATCTGATATGGAATTGTAGTGGTATTTGATTACGGCCGTTTACCCCAGACAATGTCGGGCGATGTGCAAATTATGGAACAGATGCAAACAAACATTTCAGATAAGCGCCTTCCCGGAAGGTGATGGGATGATCCAGAGCATGGCCAATACTGTTGGTTTGTAATAGAGGGGTACGGCGAGCTGCGGCCGCGGCCAACTGCGCCCGTAACCAAATTCCATCAATCGTCACCGGGTCTCCCACATGCAAAATTCGTACCCGAATCGGCCCCTGC
>JAAEOP010000116.1 GCA_024223125.1 Chloroflexota bacterium | reverse complement strand
CTGTTCCAATTCTTCCCAGGTGGTCGGAACTTCCAGGCCCAGCTCGTCAAAAATATCCTGGCGATAGAAGAACATAAAGGGGTGTCCTCGCAACGGGATGCCATAAACCGCGCCGTCAAGACCTTTACTGGCTTCAACATAAGCATCTGGGAAATCGGATAAATCAAGATGGGCAGCGTCATCTTTTTCCAGAAGGGGGTTTAAGGGGACCAAGTAGGGCTTCAAACCGGCGCCCCAGGCATCGGTGAACGCAAAGAGATCGTAGTTGTCAGAGGCGGAGGTAGCTTCCGTGACCAGTTTTTCCTGGAAAGCGCCATACGGTACGTCATCCCAGCTAACCTTGATGCCGGTCATGTCGTAGAATTCCGAGTTACTCTTCACATCAAGGGCGTGGAATTGCGCCGCGGTATTGCAGCAGATCAGGAAACTCAGTTCCGTGCCGTCGTAAGGCTTGCCCGGCTTCAGACCAAAGGGGAGCTCTTCCAGCTCTTTTTCAACCTCGACGATTTTCTCAACCTCAACGGTCTCAATAACTGTCACTTCCTTTTCAACTTCAACCTCAACCGTCTCAATAACTGTCACTTCCTTCTCAACAATCTTCTCCACTTCCTTTTCAACGACAACGGTTTCAACCACTTTTTGTGGCTGAGCGGCTCCACCGCAGGCTGTACCTACCAGGGCCAACACCACCAGTGACGCTAATAACAACATTAAAGTTTTTTTGTTTTTGGAATACATTCCTTTTCCTCCTGATGTTAAATTTGATTTCATTTTATATTTGTTGCTTGTTGCTGATTATCTTGATTTTTCCTCTGGCACACCTCCTTTTTTGTGTTAGGCACTGTGGCCTGAAAGCCAAACATCTACCTAAACAGGAAAAGTCTTGCGAGTTGAGGTCACTTTAAGTTTGAACTCTGCTGTTAAACCATTGCAAAGATTCATCGGCTTGGATAATTACGTTTCAAGATAGATTTGTTCGGCTGTTATAAATCCGGCTTCAATGTCGGTTGTTTCTGTTGTGATCTTTATGGGGAGCGATGTTATGCCGTTTTGTTTTGGCTGCCGACAATGCAAGAAATGATATTCCTTTTCAGTTCATCTCATTTCGGTGGCCAAGTTGGCCTATTGTATACGTATTCAATAAAATGTCAATTCGAGAACTTGGATTTGGTGACAATCCGCGTAAAACTCTGAAAAATGATCAATTCCGATTAAGTTGTGAATTAATGAGGGATTATTTGAAACTAAACAGGGGTTTGTTAGTGCTTCTTGAGTGAATTCAAACCCCGAATGGATGTATGCGTATTCAAGAAATGGTAAACATCCCTGCACCCGTAGACCAGGTTATCGACGGTGTGCATTTTTTGAATTTCTTATTCTGCCCGAAACGTGCTCCACCCCGATATCTTTATCCGAAACCGGTACAGGCTGGTTGAAGCCGTAATGTACAGGCTGCACAAATCATCATCGCCCCAGACAAAGTTAGCGGTGTGTTCCGGCATCAAAATGATGCCCAGGCACACGGCATCCGGTGTAAAAATGTGGATGCCGCCCGGCCCGCAGCAAAAGATATGCCCCTCGCTATCTACTTTCATTCCGTCGGCTACGCCGGGTTTGTCACCCTCTAAATTGGCCCATAGTCGGCCATTTGTCACTGTACCGTCAGCAAGCACATCAAACACGCGGATATGTTGACGATTGGTATCGTTAACATATAACTGCTTTTCGTCTCTCGAAAAGCAAAGGCCGTTGGGCTTGGCAAAGTCATCAACCAGCAGCGTCAAATCTTTGCTATTGGGATCAAGCCGGTAGACTCCACAAAAGGGCAGTTCCGGCTTGCGGGGGATGCCGTAGCCCTCGCTGCGGCCGGAGGCGGGGTCGGTGAAGTAGATTGTGCCGTCGCTTTTAACGATGATGTCGTTTGGGCTGTTCAGTTGTTTACCTTGATAGTGGGTAGCCAGAACTTCCAGATCACCGTTGTTGGCAAAATCGGTGCGGGTCACCCGACTGGTGGCGTGTTCGCAGGTAACGACCCGACCCTGGTTATCGTAAGCGTTGCCGTTGGCCATATAACTGTTGCGGCGCAGCTTTGTCAAGCCATCTGCATCTGTCCAACGATAGATGGAGTTGCCCAGAATATCGCTGAAAATGACCGATTTTTCGCCGGGATGCCAGATAGGGCCTTCCAAAAAATCAAAGCCGGAGACAATCTGCTCAAGTTCAGCGGCAGGGTCTATCACTTGTATAAAGCGGTCATCGCGGATTTCAACATTCATTGGTTGTT
>JAAEOP010000115.1 GCA_024223125.1 Chloroflexota bacterium | reverse complement strand
CCGGGTATAGAGAACAATAAAAAGTGGTGACCATCGTTCTGAAAACAACATTAGCCGGGATTCAATCAACGCCAGACAGGGGCTGATAGAAAGGTTATGAGTATCATCATTTTGACGACAGATAGCATTCATGATGAGTAGGTCAAGTGGTACCCAGCAAGTGAATGACCCGCTGGTCGAAGGGTTGAGCTAACAAATTGCGTAAGGTAATAAGCCAATGGATACCGATTTTCCAGTAACGGTGGAGTTTAGAGCCGACGGTAGCCAGAAAAGTTTGTCCTCGTGCCGAGCGTAAGGATTCCGGTTGAACCATAAGTCCAGGGATAGTCTCAATCGGGTTGGCCTTGTCCTGGGCTAACAGGAGGTCGGTCTCTGTGGCGGCGACACACTCTGGCTCTTGCTCTTGTATTCGGCCCACACCATTTTAGACATGGCCAGAAAAAGCGACCCATCAATGCAATAGAGTTGTCCCAACGCATCCATCTCCGGTATGCTTGGCCACCTCATCTGAGGCCACTTTGCTTTCTACAGGTTTCATCAGTTTATCAAATGTTGTATCATTTATTCAGCGTCTTCTGCTTTTTCCATATGAACAACTCCTTGAGACGTTTTGCTCTATGTTTAACCGGAAGACGCATTTTTTTCAAGTTTTACAGCTCTCTTTTTGTAACTTTATTGGTGCTTTTTTTATCCAGACAGTATTGGTTTTTTTATGGCTTTCACCAACCATTTTACATAACTAAGGTGACACCTGTCACTATATAGATTTGGAAACAGATATTGGTGATGTCAAAGAACAATATCGGCGGATCACAGGCCGCCACAGCTTAAAGGATTATCTTATGCGATACGGGCCGTATCTTACCTTCGATGATGATCAGGATGACCCGGAAGAATTACTGAAATGGTTCCAGGAAGTTGACCATCAAGCTTTTGTTAATGAGAAGGCCAAGTTAGAGGCCCTTCGCGAACATTTACGCAACATGCAACGATTTCGTAAGAATCCAGAGGATTTCTTGGCTGAAACAGAACGTCTCTGGGATGATTCAGGTTAACTTGTATGTTGGTTTTGCGGTCACTGTTAATAATTGACAATTGATCATTGAAAGAGCCTCTCTTGTGGAGGCTCTTTTTTTCATCGTCTGCTTCCCGTCGTTTAATCGTCCCCCATACGCCGGGTACATTTTCCCCAAATTGATAAGAATTAAGAAGTAGTTATAGTCAGTGGTTAGTGGCTGGTACGAACCACCAGCTACCATTTTCAGAGAGGGACAACATGAGTTTGCAAGAAAAAACGCAGCCAATGATGGCGCAAGTCAATCAACAACCAGATTATTACCAACAGCCCCCTTCGCCTAAACGCAAACGGGGCTGTTTGGGCTGCCTGGGCAAGCTGTTTCTGAGTGGCTTGCTGCTGTTGGCCTGTGCCGTCTTCACCGGTTCGCTCATTGCGGGGACGCTAGTTTACTCTAACTTGTCGGCCGACATTGAAGAAGGTATTACCAGACTAGACGCTGCCCGCGACCGGGAAACGTTTGAAACCACCCAGATTTTTGATCGTCATGGGGAACTGCTGTGGGAAATTTTCGGCGAGGGCAAACGCACCAACGTCGCTCTAACCAACATCCCCCAAGATTTAATTAACGCCACCGTCGCCGTGGAAGATGATACATTTTACGAAAATATAGGCGCAGACTTACCCTCGTTGGTAGCGGCGCTTGTGGCTAATTTAAGGAATCCAAACGGCCGTCCCGTAGGCGCATCCACCATCACTCAGCAAATTGTGCGTCATATTGTATTCGACTACGAGGAACGCAGCGAAGTCTCCTACAACCGCAAAACTAAAGAGATTATCCTGGCCTGGATTATGAATCGCAACTACAGTAAAGATGAAATCCTAGAGATGTACCTGAACGAAATTTATTACGGCAATCTGGCTTACGGCGTCGAAGCGGCTGCGCAAACCTATTTCGATAAACCAGCCACCGATCTAACATTGGGGGAAGCCAGCCTGCTAACCGGACTGCCGCAAAGCCCGGTAGACCTGGACCCATTGCGGAATTTTGAGGGAGCCAAAGAACGGCAATGGCTGGTACTCAATCTCATGGTCAGCGAAGGATACATCAACCAGGATCAAGCCGTAGCCGCCTATCAAGAACCATTGACCTTTGCCGCCCAGGAAGTGAGTCTGACCGCGCCACACTTTTCTGTTTATGCACGTGGATTGTTAGAAGAGATGTTTGGCGCGGAAATGGTAGCTAACGGCGGCTTGCGCGTGACCACATCGCTGGATATGAATTACCAAAAATTGGCCGAGCAGTTGGCCCGTCAGCATGTAGATGCTGTTGGCCCAGAGCACAATCTAACCAACGCCGCCCTGGTAGCCATGAACCCGAACAATGGGGAGGTTTTGGCGATGTTGGGCAGTGTCAATTATCATGATGAAGCCATTGACGGCCGTGTTAACGTCACCCTATCTCCCCAGCAGCCCGGCAGCTCAATCAAACCGCTCACCTACGCCGCCGGACTTTCCCCATTGGGTGAAGAAGACCCAACCTGGACAGCGGCCGATATTTTGTGGGATGTGGCCGTGGATTATCCCCAGTTTAATGGCACAACCTATTCGCCGGTGAATTATGACGGCCGTTTCCACGGCCCCGTGCGCCTGCGGTCTGCCTTAGCCAACAGCTACAACATCCCCGCCGTTCTGACTTTGCAGGCGATTGGTATTCCCCGCTTCATGGAGTTTGCCCAGCAAATGGGTATCTCTACCTGGGGCGATGATCCGGCCAATTACGGCCTTTCCTTAACTTTAGGTGGAGCCGAAGTGACGCCGCTGGATTTGACGGCCGCTTACGCCGTCCTGGCTAACGAAGGGCAAAAGGTGGCTCCGGTTTCTATTTTGCGGGTGCAAAAAAGCAACGGTGAAATCTTGTTTGAACAACCACCGCAAGCGGGCGAACAGATGGTAGACCCTCGCGTCGCTTACCTCATCAGCGATATTCTGGATGATGACGCCGCTCGTGTGCCAGCCATGGGACGAGATAATCCGTTGGCGCTGCCTTTTCCAGCGGCCGCAAAAACAGGCACAACTAATGATTTCCGTGACAACTGGACAATGGGCTACACTCCCGATCTGGCTGTGGGGGTGTGGACAGGGAACACGGACAATAGCGAAATGCTGCACATCTCTGGGCTGACGGGAGCTGCGCCACTGTGGCACGATTATATGCAGGCGGTGTACACTAATTATGATTTGCTGGCAACGTTAGGGGTAGATGCGCCGCGTGAATTTGTAGCGCCGGATGGGTTGGAGAAACGGCCGTTATGCAGCATCAACACTGTCACCCTCGGGGCCACAGAATGTACGCCCTCTGGCGAAGAATGGTTCCTGACGCTGGCTGAAACCACGCCGCCAGAAACCGACCCTAACCTGGTGCAATGGGAAGAGATTGAACCGGCTGTTTTGCGGACGACGGCCGTGCCCTTACCTCCCCTACCTGTTGAATTAATTTCTGATCCGGTAGATGAGGATGTGCCCCCGCCACAATTGTTTTGCCATTTTGCCGAAGGGACGGATACGGCTGTTCTGCCCCCAGACGCCCTGCCCCAACTATTCCTCTCCCCGCCGCGCAACGAGGAAAGTTTGAAAGCGGCTCATGAATGGGCACAGGCCAATAATATCGCTCTGCTGCCTACCCAAATCTGCAACGATGATTTACTGGCTCTGGTGCGGGATCCAAACCGTGCCGCCATTTACCATATCACCAGCCCGGCGCAGGGAGATAAAGTGAGTGGGGTGCTGCCTATTGTGGGTACAGCCGACTTCGACCCCCAGCAAGTACAATTCTACAAAATTGAATTGGGAATTCCGAACGGAAATGGCAGTTACGATTGGGTGACATTAGGCGATACCCACAACACACCCATCGTCAACGGCCAGTTAGAAATGCTCCACGCCGATGCCCTTTCCCCTGGCAGCTACCTGCTGCGCCTCATTGTTGTCAAAGACAGCAACTACGTCGGCGAACCGCACACCATCGCCATTACCATTGAATCGTAATGAGAGATCGTATTCGCTAACTGACTGGTCCATATGAAGCCCATTTCAATTTCAGGCTTATTTGTTGACCAAAACCTAAAGCTTTTTCAAAAATTAAATGATCCTACCCGTTTTGAAAAAGCCTCCAGCCAATTCCCGAAATGGCATCAATTCGGGATCATTATTTTCTGGAATTGGCCTAACCAGGTCAAGCTGCGGCCATTTGCAACTCCTCCCGGTTCAACAAGTGTGTGTCTGACATAGTTGCATTGGACACAAAAGACGGCCGTTTTGGCAGTCCTATTCGCACATACGGCCGCATAATACGCATATAGATAACCCACCCCTGCAGACTGAAAATAGTATTCTCATTTCCTCATTTAAGCGTTGCTTGAGCGAATTTAAGCGTCTCCCTGTTTAGTTTAAGCTCTGAAAAGCGTATATTGCTGACATGATGGTTCATCGGTAACAGCCATTTTCGCTAACAATTATAAAGACACAGTTCATTCTGGTAGAAGTTAGCTCTACAAATCAAGAATATAACGAATGAACAAATATAATGAATAGGGGAATGATATATGTCTCAAACACACTCTTATCCTACAAGAAAGGCGCCGCAAGGAAAATCTGGGGGCGCAAAAGTGAAGAAGCCAAAACCACCGTTCGGCAAGTATTTTAGGGAATCATCTGAATTAGCCTACGGTCAATCGGTCATTGTGGCCGCCCGTTGGATTTTGGTGGTCACTGGCCTGTTTCTGATTCTGTGGAATCCCGATCCCTTAAACAATCTACGGATTCAGGTGATGACAATTATTATGTTGGCCCTGATGAATTTCTATTTACAGACGCAGATTTTGATGGGTCAAAAAGCGTTAGCGCCGGTTGTTTATGCTGCCAGCATAGTTGATTTTGTGGTGATTACCCTGCTGATCTGGTTAAACGGCGGTTTTGCATCTAACACCTATGTTTTTTACTTCCCGGCAATTTTAGCTATTTCAGTGGCTTTTGAAACGGCCGTAACCATCGGTTTTGTTGGGTCGGCCGCTTCCCTATATTTCCTTCTTTGTCTGGGAACAGGCGCGGTTATGGCTGACAATTTCCCGGCGCTGCTATCCCGGATATTGATGATGGTGGCCATTGCTTTTTGCAGCAATCTTTATTGGCACATCGAGCGCAACCGGCGGTCGACAGCCCAGAAAGCACACGAAAGATTATTAGCCGAAATTCGGCGGGGACACATCCATGCCCCTAAAACAAATGGACAGGAGGATGATAATGAACACGTATCCTAATCGAAAACAAGAAGCAGTTGAAGATATTTTCTTTGGTCAGGTAGTCATCATTTGGGCGCGTTGGTTTGTGATTGCGGCCGGTATCATTTATGCGCTGTGGATTTCAACCAACACCGCGCAGCTCTCTGTAGCGATATTGTTATTGGGTGCTATCGTCAGCATCAACTTTTTTGTACACGGCCGTTACCTGATGGAAAAGCCAATCAACCGTTCGCTCCTGCTAGGTCTGAGTTTCATTGACACTCTCATGGTATCCGTCATTGTCTTTGCCGGGCCAGGGCAGCACGGTATTGATAATTACCTCTTCATTTTTTACTATCCGCTGCTGCTGGCCTTTGCCTTTGTCTTTCCACAGACGCTGACGGCCATTTACACCGTAATCACCTTGCTGGCATATCTGGCAGTTTGTGTAGTGGCAACCCCTCAGTTAATTACCGCGGGGCCGGTGTTAGAAACCCTGATCATGCGCCTGATCACGATGGCGGCCGTCGGCGGTTTGGGAACTTATTACTGGCGCATTCAAAGAGAACGCTGGCATGCGCTGGAAGAAACTTTTCAGTCAGCCACATAATTGGCGAGGGATAAGATGTCTTTTCTGAAATCTTGTTTCCAGACGTTGCTGAAACCGGCCGCAGATCCGCGGCAAAGCGCAGCCTATACAGATGAACGGCAGCGAGAGATGCTGGTGAAAGTACGTCGTTTGCTAGCCGATATTGAAAAGGCGCGACAACAACTTACGGAAAAAACGGTCATGCTGGCGGCAACCATGGATACATTAGAAAAACAAGCCCGAACAGATCTGGCAAACGGCCGTGAAGATTTGGGGCGACGACGGTTGCAGCAGCGACAGATAGCAGCCATTGAACAGCAAACGATCCAGTCCCAAATGAGCGAATTAGACCAGGAAACGCAGCGGCTGCTGCTGGTAGAACAGCGGATGGTTACGCACATCAAAACGTATGTTGCCCGGCGAGAAGCCTTATTGGCTCGTTACAGCAGCGCCGAATCCCAGGTAGAGCTTAACAAGGCGCTGCACAAATTGTTTCGTGATCTGGTGGATCTCGATCAAAGTATTGATCTGGCGGAAACAGAAACTGACCAGATGGAGGCGCGAGCTTCTCTGCTAGATGAGGATGTTGAAAATGTGTTGTGGTTGAATCCACCTGCGGCCGTAAACTTGACCGCGGAGACCGGGAACCACATCGGTTTGAACTGGATAGTAGAAGCTGAACTGGCGCGGCTAAAAGAACAAGTGGAGGATTTGTGATGGATATGTTTGTGATTTTAATTGCGGTAGTAGCGGGGCTGTTTGTTAGCGTGAAATTGGTTCCCAGACTGGACGCTATTGTCTCATTTTTACAGGTAATTATGATGGTTTTATGGCATGCAATCTGGTTGATGTTGCTGCTGATCACGGCCGCAGCCCTCCTCTCGTTTAAGAATATTGGGTTCGGATTTAGCGGTTTGAGTTTGATTACGGCCGTCATCGGTCTCATCCTAACCGTTTCTATTTGGGGCAAACTGCAAGTCCAACGAGGTGTCTCATGAAATGTCCAAGTTGTGATTACGAATCGAGTAGAGTGCAGCTGAAATGCGGCCGCTGTGAAACAACCTATACTCGCGCCGATCTGGAACGGCTGCACCATCTGGATTATTTGCTGAATTGGCTGGATGAACATGATGAAACATTGAAATTGGCAAAGTTTCTGGAGTTGCGCCACGATGTTTTGGGCCAGAGAGAGGCGTTGTTGGGTACGTTGTTACCCCGACAAGCTGAGCCAAAACCGGTGGGCGGTGAGCAGTCTTCAGTTTTCAGTGAGCAGTTTTCAGTGAGCGGTGAGATGCCGCCAGTGGCCGCAACATTGCCAGAAACAGAAACATTACCAACTGCGGAACCCTCTATCACCCCACCGCCTCCCCGCTCATCGTCTAAACTTCGCAAACGGCCGTCCCTCAATTGGAGCGGTCTATGGGATAAATTGGTAGAAGCGGCCGTTTCCGGGTTGCTGCTGCGCGGACTGCTCTATTTGGGCGCGTTTATGATCATCGTCTCGCTAACGATTTTGGTAGTGCGCTTTTGGGATGCGTTTCCGAAGGTAGCTCAATTAGGCTTTATTGCCGCCGTTCCCACAACATTTTATGCAGCGGGTTGGTGGGTGCGGCACAAACTGGAACTAATCCAGGCCGGCGGCGTTTTGGTAGGTATTGGAGCGGTGTTGGTGGCGGTAGATTTTGCGGCCGTTTACCAATTTTCCGGCCTGGCGGGACGGATTGATCCGGCCAGATATTGGCTGCTGACTTCAATCGTGTGTACGGCCGTTTACACCCTCACAGCCTGGCGTTATCCTATCGAATTTTTTGGCTACATTACATTGCTCGCCTTTAGCAGCAGTCTGGCGGCGCTGGCGGTAGGGCTGCCATTGGGTTGGATATTCACGGCCGTAACCCTATCTGCCCTGCTCATGTTACCCCTGGCCTGGGTTGTGCCGCGAACGAATAAGCGCTGGCATGAATTGGGTCGAGCGGCCGGACGGCTCCCTTTTCTGCTGCTGCTGTTTACGATTTCTGGTAGTTTGTACGGGTTGAATCACGCTTATTGGGGCGGAACGTTGAGTTTGCTGCTGGCGGCCGTTACCATCTGTGGTTTAGGCTGGTTACACCGGGAATCACGCCTCATTTTGGTTGGCGTGGGGTTGTTCATCCTACCCTATTCGCTGGCCTTCTATCGCATCTTCATCCTGCTGGAAATGACGCAACCCATCGGCTGGCTCATGGTTGCCTGGTCTGGCCTGTCCCTTATCTTCCTTCTCCTATCCCTCCCACTTCAACATTCACAATCCACAATTCACAATCCACAATTCATTATTAAACAGTTGCCCTACGGCACGGCCGTCTGGCTAACCATTTGGGCACATATCTTGGTCTGGGCATCCGTCATCGGTTTGCTACCGGCAACTGTGATAGATCGAGGCGTATGGACTTCCGTGCCCATTCTAATGACCTTAGCCGGCGTGATGGGTCTGTATTTGTTGTCGGCCGTTTTACACCATAACGGCCGTTACCCGATCATTTCCCATTCCCTCAACAAAGATTTCCCCGGTTGGTTAGCCCGCTCTTTTTACCAATGGCCACTGGCAGGGCTGATTCCCCTTTGGATCAGCATTGCCTGGTTAGCCTGGCTGCCGCGATGGTATGACGAAAGGCTGGCGATTATTTTAGCCGGGTTGGGCTTCATCTTTGTTGGACTGGGGCAGGTGTTGGCGCGATATGACAAAACGTACCGGCTGCCCTGGCATACGGCCGTGTACCCGCTGCTGCTGACAGCCTTTGCAGTCGCCTTTTTCAACTCTGATGACGGTGTGTGGTTGGGAACTTTGTTGCTGGCAGTTGTTTGTTTGGGGGGATTATCGGCCGTTTACCAGCGCAAATTAGAAAGTTTTGTCGCCATTCCACTGTTCATAGCTACCTTCCAGTTAGCCTATGAACTGCTTCCGTTCCCTGCTACCACTATGCCAGTAGCTTATGGAGTGTTGGCGATGGCCTGTCTGCTTACCGCTCGTCTGCTGGCGCAGACCAATGAGGGCGGTTGGCAGCAGGTCTATCGTCAACCCATGCAGGCGGCGACGGGGATTATTTGGGGTTGGAGTTTGCTGCTGACTAACAGTGTAGGTATTTTGAAAGGGTATAGTTGGATATCGGCCGAACCTACAATCCTGACCCAACTCATCGGCGTCATCACTTTAATTTTGGCGGCCCGATTGTACCGCTCACGCTGGCCGTTGTATCTGGTTCCGTGGCTCCTGTTCTGGCCGGTCACGTTGTTTTTTGCAGCGCATGGGGAAGCGGCGTTAGGACGGCCGTTGACTGCACCTGAATACAGCCTCGTCTGGTTAGGATTGGCAAGCCTCACTTTGCTAGCTGCGTTTTGGCTAGACAAATCACTGCGGCGGTATGCACATGGTCTCTATTTAGGCGGTTATGGGCTGCTTTCCCTGGCCGTAGCTTGGGGCTGGCCAGATGAATTTGTGTCAACCATCGTCTTAGGCGCGGCCATTCTCATTGCCCTGGTTTCCCAATGGCTGGTCCACACCGGGCAGCATTACACTTATGCGGAACTGTTCTTCATTTTGTGGCAGAAGCCGTATGATCTCATTTCACGTCTGTTCCGGGTTGGGTTCCTGTTTCTGGCCGCCTATGCGTTTCCCATCTGGCTGGTGCGGCTCGTTTTGTGGCGTTCGGTTGACATGGCCTGGCTGGGATTGGGGTTAACGTTAACGGCCGTTCTCTACGTAACCTTAGGTGTAATGATGAAACAGACGCGCCGAGAGTATGGTTGGCCGATGTTTAGCGCCGGGTATGCGTTAACGGCCGTCGCTCCCCTCCTCACCATTTTGACAATGGATGTACAGATGATCATTGTGGTGTTGAGCATGATTGCTGGACTCTATTTTGTGTCGGCGTTGATATTCCGGCAGGCGGGCTGGTTGTATTTGGCAAATGGGCTGCTGCCCATTGTGACGCTGCTAGTGATGGCCGATAACGGGTTGCTGACCTGGGCGCGGGGCACAGTGGCGCTGATGGCGTTGGCCTGCCTCTATGTGGGTTTGGGGCGTTTGTTGGATGGCGGACGACGGCCGTTACCTCATCTGTCTCCTTTTGCCTGGCCCTTTTACATTTATGGGTATGGGTTGAGCTTGTTGGCTTTGGGTGCGGCCGTGTCCATTTACGACAGCCGCTTTTTATTGCAAGTGACATTGGCCGGCGCGGCACTGTATGGCGTATCAGCCTGGGCTTTTCGCACCGCCTATTTCCTGTATCCGGCTCTGTTTTTGGGTACGGTAAGTTATGGATTGGGGGTGAGTTTAACGGCCGTGTCCTCTTCCTGGCTGGGCTTAACTTGGCTGCCGCTGCTCATCATCTACCTGGCTGTAGGCGAGATTGCCTTTGCCGGCAGCAAGATACAAAAACGGCGCATCAACCCCGCCGAGTGGGAAATGCCTTTCTTCCTGGCCGCCTACGCATTAAGTGTGCTGATGATCGGCCAATCGTGGGGCACGCCGCTGCCGCGCACAGTGGCTTTGGCGGCCGCCGCACTGCTCTACTTTGAATCGGCGATCATGTTTAATAGTTGGGTGTGGCTGTACCCCGCTCTACTAGCCGTCCATGTCGCTTTGGCTTCCTACTTCACCATCAACTCCTCCGGTGGCGGTGTCTACCTGCTGGCCTACCCCTTTATGGCGTTGACGTGGTTGTTAACGATGGTAGGGTATGTTTTGTGGCAAAGAGGGATTGGAGATTGGAGATTGGGTGACCGGGCGAATCTCCAATCTCTAATCTCCAATCTCCTAATAAAACCTTCCTGGGCGCAACCCTTCCTCCTTTTCGCCGCTCTTGATGTCATTGTGTGGCAGGTGGTATCTTCGTTGGATTGGGGTACGGCCGTCATCATTGCGTTGGGTCATGCGTTGTTGTTGGGGCTGCTGGCTCATCTATGGCGGGCAAAATGGCTGCATTATGCCAGTCTCTTTTTTGGCATATTGGCCGTCGGCTATTTTCTGTTGTCATTACCGCTACCTGTTTCTAAAAAAGTGGCCGTCGTCAGTGGCATCGGCTTTGGTTTGTACATTTTGGGGATGCTGCTTTCTTATCTGCCCCGGTTGATTGTGTGGCAACGGCCGTTACGCCACATGGGCGCAGCAGTCACAACAATAGCGGCCGTCGTCAGCCTGACTTTCATATTTTGGCAGCCGGGTTGGACGGCCGTCACGCTCATTTTTTCCGGACTGTTGTATTTGACTGCGGCCGTGCGGCAGCAGCATCATTTATTAGGGTATGGCGGTGTGGGGCTGTTGCTGTCTGCCTGGATATTGCTGCTGCTCGATTGGGGCTTCCGCCAGCCACAATGGATTGCCATTCCTTTGGGATTGTATCTGGTGGGCGTAGCTGTTTTGGAACGGCAACGTAAGCAAGCGTTTTATGCGACCTATTTGGAGGCGTTTGGCCTCGTCGTCATTTTACTCACCAGCTTCATTCAATCACTAAACGGGCTGGATGGTTTCCCTTACTTCATCTTATTGATGGCAGAGAGTTTATTGCTGATTGGCTGGACGGCCGTGCGCCGCGTAAAAATCCCCTTCTTTATTGGCATATTCTTTTGTGTACTCAATGTGCTGGCTCAGGTCATTGTGCTGGTGAATGTGTTGGATATCAGCCGTTGGGTAGTGGTATTGGCTGTGGGATTGGCGTTGGTGAGTACGGCCGTGTTTGTAGAACGTAAACAAGAACAAATCCGCAGCCAAAGCAAGCTGTGGCGTGAAGCGTTAGAAATGTGGCAGTAGAGCCGCTAAGGAATGGGAAATAAATTAGTAACTGTACAGGTGCGACGCACTTTTCCCAGAGTAATGTCAATGCCGCTGCTCTTTGCAAGTGCGTCGCACCTCTGGAAGCTGAATAGTTACATAAATTAAACCCAAAACTTTCTATCAACAGATTACGCAGATTACCAGATAAAATCTGCGTAATCTGTGAAATCTGCTGATTGTAGTTTTCTGAATTATTAAATCCTCGTTCCTAACCAGAGCAACTACTCAATCTATTCCCGCCCAACGCCGTATCCAATTTTTGCCAATGCCGCGCTAATTTCTTCTAATATGGTCGGATCATCAATGGTGGCTGATATCTGGTAAGCAGAATTATCAGCCACTTTTTTAATTGTGCCCCGCAAAATTTTACCAGACCGTGTTTTGGGCAGCCTTTCCACAACGGCCGCTACCTTAAACGAAGCGACCGGCCCGATTTGCTCGCGTACAGACATAATTAACTCGTTTATAATGTCGTCGTGGTCACGTGTTACCCCCGCGTTTAACACGGCCAGACCCAACGGCGTTTCTCCCTTCAAATCATCCTGTACGCCAATAACAGCACATTCCGCCACGTCGGGATGGGCGGCTAACACTTCTTCCATGCCGCCGGTAGAGAGACGATGTCCGGCTACGTTGATAATGTCGTCAGTACGGCTCATGATAGAGAGATAGCCGTATTCATCAATAAAACCAGCGTCAGCCGTTAAGTAATACCCCTCATACGCTCTCAAGTATGATTCAATAAAACGGCCGTCATCTTGCCAGAGCGTAGGCAGGCAGCCTGGTAGCAGGGGTAGTTTAACCACAATATCGCCAATCTCATCAGGCGCCATTTCCTCCCCAGTAATGTCCAAAACACACACGTCATAACCAGGCACAGGCCGAGCAGCTGAACCAGGTTTAAAAGGCAACAGTTCAATACCCAACATATTAGAACAAACCGGCCAACCTGTTTCTGTCTGCCACCAATGGTCAATGACAGGGATGCCTAATTTCTCTTCAGCCCAAAGCAAGGTGGCCGGATCGCAGCGTTCGCCAGCCAGAAAGAGCGCTTTGAAATGGCTAAGGTCATACTTTTGCAGATGTTCCCCTTTCTGCACATCGAGGCTGGTTAGAATTCCAGCCAGTTTTGCCACCTCATCCTGCAATTGGGCATAGGTGTATTTTTTGATTGTATCTGTTACCGGGCTGTCATAAATGAGGGCGAGTTGATCTGCACGGCCGTTGGCCACATGCCAATCGAGCGCGTTGTAACAACTATTGACAACCCCACCTGCAAACCAACGATAAAAAGGTGGATTACTGTCGTCTAGTATCTGACTCCACTTTTCATACCACTGTACATCTTCTGCTGCTTGCGCCCAAAAAGTTACCGGGTCTGTTTGCCAACGGCCGTAAACCGCTTCATATGTCATGGTAACTCCTTATCATTGACAATCAATTAGGAGAGCCATCTTTTGCGTCGTTTATAATGTTTGACATCACGATAGCTCTTACGTGTACCAACTTCGTTTAAGCCCAGATAAAACTCACGAACATCAGCATTATCTGTTAGGGTTTGCGGCGTACCGGCGAGGACAATACGGCCGTTTTCCATAATATACGCATAATCAGCCACATCTAATGCCAGACGCGCATTTTGT
Organism: Chloroflexota bacterium; assembly: GCA_024223125.1. The sequence goes on along the minus strand of JAAEOP010000115.1, from coordinate 13,395 downwards.
TCAACCAGCAAAATAGTAGTTTTGTCTTCTTTATTGATACGCTTGATAATGCCAAAAATCTCTTGCACTAACAGAGGCGCCAACCCTAACGAAGGCTCATCAAGCATAATCAGCGTTGGTTTTGCCATCAATGCGCGACCAATCGCCAACATTTGCTGTTCCCCACCAGATAAATAACCGGCAACCTGTCGCCGCCGTTCCTGCAAACGCGGAAAATATTCGTAAACACGATCAATATCTTGCCGTGCTTCCTGCCTGTTTTTTCGTGTATAGCCGCCAGTCATCAGATTCTCTTCTACACTCAAATGGACAAAAACCCGGCGTCCTTCCATCACCTGAAAAATACCGCGCCGCACAATATCGGCCGCATCCATGTGATGGATCTTTTCATCCTGGAAAATGATTTCACCATCTGTCACTTCGCCGTCTTCCGGTTTTAACAAGCCAGAGATTGCTTTCAAAGTTGTAGATTTGCCTGCCCCATTGGAGCCAAGTAAAGCCACAATCTTGCTTTGCGGCACGTCCAAGGACATACCTTTTAGCACTAGGATGACATCGTTATAAATGACTTCGATATTATTAAGCGAGAGCATGGATCACTCCGTTACGATAAACGGTTATCGGTCATCGGTTTTTCAAATTCCAGAAAACCGATGACCGATAACTGATTACCGATTACTAATTATTATGGTGCAGACAGATAATCAGAAATTGCTGTCCACGTACCGTCTTGTACTTCAAACATCTGCACAGCTTTGTTACCGGCATGGTCAGAGCTGCTGTAATTTAAGGGCAAAGTAATACCGCCCGTATCATAACCGGTCATGCTTTCCAGTTGGGTGCGGATATTCGGGCCAGTTATCTCTTCACCTGCTTTAGCTACACGTTCAATTGCTTCGGTCATCACTTTCATGGTTAACCAACCAGCAACGTAACGAATACCTTTCTCTTCCAAAGTAGACCCGTTTGCTTCCACATGAGCGGCAATCTCTTCCAACCCTTTGGCGCCACTGCTGGGGAAGGCGAAGGGACTTGCCCCAACAACACCTTCTGCTGCGTCACCAGCCAGGCTAACAAACAGTTCGTCTGTACACCAATTCAGGCAAATAACTTTTGCACCCAGGCCAAAGTCATCAATGTTCTTGGCTAATGTTGCCGCCGGTGAAGACACATTCTGAATCAGAATATAATCTACATCTGCATCTTGTACCTGGGTTAATTCGGCCGTAAAGTCAGTTGCGCCACCGGGCATGGGGAAAGAAATTACCTCAACACCATTGGCTGCGCCATGTTCCTGTGCGTCTGCAACAGGAGATAAACCAAAGGGGCTGTCGTGATGGAAAATAGCAATTTTGGGTGTGCCGCCAGCATCTTGCATAGCCCAATCAATGGCAATGATGGCCTGAGCTGAGTAGCTAGTGCCTACAAGGAAGTTATAGGGGGCTTCATCTGGGAATTCTAGAGCGGCAGAATAAGATGCAGACATGAAAGGAATTTCATCGGCTGCAATACGACTACGTAGAGCTTCTGTGTCGCCTGTACCCCAACCCTGGAAGACAACCACGCCTTCGTTTGCATACTGGCTATAAAGTTGCTCTGCCTGGTCTACTGCATAAGCATAATCAGCAGAATAAAGATCCAATTGACGGCCGTCTACACCACCGTTCTCATTTTTCCATTCAATAAAACCTTTAATACCTTCTGAATAGGGCGTACCTACATCTGAAGTTGGGCCTGTCAGGTCAAAAATAGCCCCAACTTTAATTGGCGCTCCTTCACCTTCAGCCTCATCGCCGCCACCACAGGCAGACAGAACAACGGCGCCAAATAGCGCGATTAACAAAACTAAACCAAAGCGTTTCCATAATTGAGACATTTTTCTTCCTCCTCAAAGGGGTAAATAGGGTGAATAAATAAGAGTAATTTGGTAATTAGGGGATTGGGTGGGAAACCAAGATATGAACAAGCTCCAATTTCCAATCTCCTAATAACTAAACGGCCAAAGTCGGAAATAATCCTTTATATCACGCCATATTTTTGCCAGGCCTTCTGGTTCAAAAATTAGGAAAAGGATAATAGTGGCTCCAAAGACACCTTGACGAATAAATGGAATAATACCGGCCATACCCGGAATCGTATCGCCCAATGCCTGACCTATATTTGTCAAAATAGCGGGCAGCAGCGTCATGAAAATGGCTCCATAGATAGACCCAGAGACAGAACCCAGGCCACCAATGATGATCACTGCCAGATAAAAAATAGAGGCTTCAATAGTGAAGCGTTCATAATTAACAATGCCACGATATTGCGCCAGCAAAGCGCCAGCTAACCCAATGATGAATGAGGATGTGGCAAAAGACATAATTTTGTACCAGAATAAATCGACACCCATCACTTCGGCAGCAATATCCTGGTCACGAATAGCAATAAATGCCCGACCAATCTTTGAACGAAACAGATTAACCGCAAACAAGATGACTAGAATGAGGACGGCAAAAATAATCCAGTAAAAACCAAATTCTGTGTTTGCTCGTTGCCCAAATATAGTGGGTAAGGGCAAGACCAATGCTTCTACACCGCCTGTTAATGGCGAACGGACAATGGCCCACTGGATGATTTGTTGGGATGCCAGGGTAGCCATCGCCAGATACAAGCCTTTGAGCCGCAGAGAAGGAATACCAAACACGCCACCCACAACGGCCGTAACCACACAGGCTATCGGAATTGTCAACCACCAGGGCAGCCCCATATTTGCGGCCAACAAACCCGATACATAAGCGCCAATGGCCATAAACCCGCCCGTACCCAGACTAATCTGACCCGTAAATCCTGTAAGAATGTTTAACCCAATTGCCGCAATTGCCACAATACCAATCTGGTTTGCTAATGTCAGATAATAATTGTTAGCCAGAAAAGGAAATATCAAAATAAAAGCGATTGCCAAACCAATGCGCCAACGCATCCAAGGGGTGCGCCGCAAACCCATATCATTTTCGTAAGTGGTATGAAAAATGCCTGATTCCATAGTAGATTATCCGTTAGCGGTAAACGGTAATTAGTAAACGATAATCGGTATCGGATTACTGTTTACCAAACTACCACCTAAACCCTCTCGATTCTCTCTTCACCATATAAGCCATAAGGCTTTACCATCAGAATTAACAACAACACAATAAAGGGGATGACCGTACTTAAGGCCAAATAACTAGGGGTATATCCAGCGACATAAGCTTGCAACAAGCCAATGATCACCCCCCCCATAACAGCCCCTGGAATAGAGTCTAACCCGCCCAAAATCACAACAGGGAAAACAGTCAGGCCAATGCTGGCAATAGACAGGCTAACCCCCACAATATTGGCCACAATAACCCCAGCCAACACGGCCGTGATAGCAGCTATAGACCACGCCAATGCAAAAATCTTCTTCACACTAATACCCATACTCAAAGCAGCTTGCTGGTCATCGGCCGTAGCCCGCATGGCAATCCCTTCTTTGTTAAAACGGAAGAAAAGCGTAAAGATAACAAACAACACCATGACCAGGACAATGGCAATGAGCCTGTCTGCGGGTACGGTAGCCCCCATAATATTGACAGGATCACTAGGTAAGAATGGTGGAAACGGCCGTCCTGTTGTCCCCCATATACCACTCACTATCGCCCTGAGCAAACTAGACAAACCAATTGTCACCATAATGACAGAGATAATTGGCTCGCCAATCATCGGTCGCAAAACAAACCGTTCAATCAACACCCCCATCACAACAGCCAGCAGTATCGCTGCCAATACGGCCGCCGACCAGGGCAGCCCCAACTGTACAATCAGACCATAAGTAATAAATGCGCCCACGACCATAAAATCGCCCTGAGCAAAATTTATCACATCCGTAGACTTATAAATCAACACAAAACCTAACGCCACCAAAGCATAAATAGCGCCGTTTGTCAGGCCAGTTAGTGTTAGCTGCAAAAAAGTTTCCATCTAACCACTCCCATTCTCTACAGTTTCAATTTTCAACCGAGTCTTAATATTGGCTACCCGACCATCTTGATACGTAATATTCGTCTCAATATCCAAAAAATCATTGTGACTGTACAGGGCAGAAATAATGTCATCATACCGTTGAGCCACAAACCGCCGCCGCACCTTACGTGTACGTGTCAACTCCGAATCATCCGCATCTAGCTCCTTGTGCAGCAGCAAGAAACGCCGAATACGGGCCGCTTCCGGTAAATCAGAATTTGCTCGTTCCACCTGTTCCCGTACCAACTCATACACACCCAATTTTTGGGCCAGATCAGTATACGTCGTGTAGGCAATCTGATTATTCTCTGCCCACTTACCGGTATTCTCCATGTCAATATTGATCATCGCCGTCACATAAGGCCAATCACCGCCAAACACAACCGCTTCCTTCACATGAGGGCTAAACTTGAGTTTATTTTCAATGAATTGCGGGCTGAACTTCGTACCGTCATGCAGTGTCATCACATCTTTGGCCCGGTCAATCACAATCAAATGCCCATCTTCATCAAAATAACCAGCATCACCCGATTGCAACCAGCCATCTACCAGCGACTCATCTGTCGCATCTTGATTACCATAATAGCCCAGGAAAATCGCTTCTGATTTCAGCAAAATCTCCCCATTCTCAGCAATCTTCACTTCCGTACCCGGTACAGGCGTACCCACTGTTTGGAACTTTATGTCGCCATCTCGATGCAGCACACTAATACCGCTTGCTTCCGTTTGGCCATAGATTTGTTTCAGATTGACGCCCAACGCATGGAAAAAGCGGAATACATCCGGCCCTAAAGCAGCGCCCCCTGTATAAGCCCGTTTCAAATGACGCAAACCCAGATGATCTTTCAGTTCTTCAAATATCAGTGAATCGGCCATACGATAACGCCATTTCAAACTGGCTGATGGTTTTTCCTTACGAAAACGAACGTCAGCCATCTCATAACCCACTTCAATAGCCCAATCATACACTTGCTTTTTCAGCTTTGTGCTGTCTTCCATTTTCACCAATACCTGGCTGACAAGATTTTCCCAAATACGGGGAGGGCTAAACATAGATTGTGGGCCGATTTCGCGGATATTTACCAAAGCTGTTTCTGGCTTTTCTGGGAAATTTAATGAAAAACCTGTTTGCAGACTACAAGCAAAGCTCATCATCTGTTCGCCAATCCAGGCTAATGGCAAGAAACTAACAAAACGGTCATCTGGTTGCAAAGGGTCTAAGTCCATCAAGCTCTCACCCATAGAAACGAGATTCTTGTGTGTGATCATAGCCAGTTTGGGGTCGCCTGTTGTGCCTGAGGTTGTGGACAAAATTGCTACATCTTCACCACGGCCGTCGGCCACTTTCTGCTCAAACCACCCCGGATTTTCTTGCTCAAAATCTTTTCCTAATTCCTCCACATCTCCAAAAAATATCAAAAACTCTTCTGTGTAGTTTCGCAAACCCTTAGGGTCGTAGTAAATAACCTTTTCCACACCGGTCAGATCATCCCACATCTCCAGAATTTTATCTACCTGCTCCTGGTCTTCAACCACGATAAACTTTACTTTCGCGTGGGTGATAATGTAGATCATCTCTTTAACGACAGCATCCTGGTAAATGCCAATGGCCTTGGCCCCGGCAGCCTGTGCGGCCAGCTCAGAATAAATCCATTCTGGCCGGTTATCGCCAATGATGGCTACCGTATCATCTGGGATTAGTCCCAAATAGGCCAAACCCTGACAAAAATGACGCACATGCGTTAAATACTCGCTCCAGCTTATTGACCGCCAGATACCGTAATCTTTTTCACGCAATGCCGGGGCATCGCCAAATTCTTTTGCTCTATCAATGAGTAGTTGCGGAAATGTTTCAGCCATTTTTATTATAAATCCTAACGCGGAATACCCACGAACTCGTTACAATACCGCATGATCTTCACCCAAATAAGCTCTGACCACATCCGGGTTACGCTGTACTTCATCTGGGGTTCCATCACCAATTTTTGCGCCAAAGTCCAGCACAACAACATGATCTGAAATGTCCATGACAACACCCATATCATGTTCAATGATGATGATGCTAACGCCGTGTTCTTCATTGATATCCAGAACGAAGCGAGCCATATCTTCTTTTTCTTCGGCATTCATGCCAGCCATTGGCTCATCCAAAATTAACATGCTGGGCTGCATTGCCAGGGCGCGGCCTAATTCGACGCGCTTTTGTAAGCCATAAGCTAACGTCCCCACCGCCTGTTTACGGATAGCCTCAATTTCCAGTAGATCAATAATGTCTTCCAGAAAGAAACGATTTTCCACTTCCTCTTTTTGGGTTTTACCCCAATAAAGACCACCCGAAAAGATGCCAGACTTGAGATGATTATGCCGCCCCAACATGAGGTTATCTAGCACGGTCATGTGCTTGAATAACTCAATATTTTGGAAGGATCGGGCAATACCTAATTTGGCAATTTTGTGGGGCTTCATTTTGGTTAGTTCATGAACTGTGTCGTTGTGAAATTTGATTGTGCCTTCTTGGGGATGGTAGAGACCGCTAATGCAGTTGAGCAAACTGGTCTTACCAGCGCCATTGGGGCCAATGATGGCTGTTATTTTACTCTGGTGTACTTGCATACTGACATTGAGTAATGCCCTGACCCCGCCAAAAGCCAGAGAAATAGCGTCAATTTCTAGCTGCAATGCACCTGGTTCGAGATTGCTGCTGTTAAGAATGTGCGAAAATCCGCGAGGCATCTTTTCCTCCAGGAAAAAATATGAGTTGTATCCAATGGAGGGGAGTTTATAGTAGGGGCGTTAACAAGTTGTCTATAAAACCGTTAACATGGTCGTTAATGGCTGGCGGCCATCAATTTCAATCTAAATTTGCTTCAGCCAGATTTGGTCCCCGTAAAGCCATCTCCGGTATCACCACAGCGCCAGTACGATCACGAGCCGCATGTCCTTGCGCTTCCCGTTTTTCCATGCCCATACCCAGTTCTTCAAAAATCGTCGTCGCCCGGAAATGGCAGTCTACAGCCCAGGCAATTTGTCCGGCGCGATCATAAAGCCGGCGCATGGTTAGATAAGTGCGGGCCAGATCGGGACGGGCGCGTATATCACGCAAAATATCCCGGGCATGAATGAGGTCGCTCTCAGTTTGCAGCCAATCAGGTAGAGTCTGCCGCATACTAATTTCGGCCCTTGTGCGTACTGCTACGGCTTCGGCCCATAGGTCGCCGCTGGCTTGGGCTAATTGCATTGCTTGCACGGCCGTGTGCCTGGCCACATCATAATCACCCGCAAAAAATTGGGCCTGGGCCAGATACAACTGCACCACATGCCCCATGACCCGGTAGCCCACTTCATCTGACCATTGTAAAGCTGCTTGTATCTCGGCAACGCCTTGTTGGGGGTTTTCTTGCAAATGGGCCTGACAACGGCCGTAGACAGCCCGCAGCATAAACAAATGAGGCGACATCCCCACCTGCTGCGGTAGATTCATTATCGGCGCCGCAATCTGTTGCCCTTGTTCCCATTCCCGCAAATCTGCATACACAAAAGCCAACTGCATCCGCGCTACCACGTGCATAGACCCCGGCATATCCGGCGGGGCCAGGTCTAAACCGCGTTGAGCGGCGTCAATCGCCCGCTGCCACGATCCCACACGCGCATACGACACCCCCAAATACCCCAAAACCACAGGTAAATCTGGGGGGGCAATTTCCTGTTCAGCAATATCAATATAACGCAGCAAAAAGGCAATAGCGTCATCATATTGGCTTAGAACAATATTGGTGCGCCCCAACATGCGTAAGGCCGCCATTCGCAGTTCGCTTTCATCAATCTCCTCGGCATGGCGCAGCAGCCGGCGGGCATAATCATTAGCCATTTGCGGTCGGCTTTGCAGCCAAAATAACTGCGCCGACTGGTAAAAAATCTGGGCCATCCGCCCGGCATCGTCAGACATCTCTGCCATGCGCTCCGTTTCTTGCAGCAACTGCGTCGCTTTCTTAAGCTGGCCGGTAAACGCATAGGCTCGGGCCAATTGTAAATTCAGGTCAATGCGTTCTTGTCGGCTGGTTTTAGTCACGCCTGGAAAACGGCCGAGTAAACCAATGGCCTGTAAACCAAACTCACGAGCCTCATCATAAGAGCGCACCCGCAAGGCGCGTTGCCCGGCCAGAGCCAAATAAGACAATGCCTTCTCCGGTTTTGTGCTGCGATAATAATGATGGGCCATCTGTGCCGGGTCCACTTCAATCTGATGGACAGCCAGATAATCGGCAATTTGCCGGTGCATCCATTGGCGACGCGCTCGGCTAAGGCGTTGGTAAGCAACCTGGCTCAGTTTTTCGTGGGTAAAATCATAACCCTCGCGTGTTTCGCTCACAATTCCCCGCGCCAGCCAGACATCTAAAGCATCTAACAATTCTTGGGGAGCTAATTGGCTGACTTCTTGTAATAATTCAAATGTAAAAGCACGGCCGATAGCGGCCGCTACACCTAAAGCCGAATTACTCTTTTCGTCCAATTTATCCAGGCGCGATTCAATAACTGCTTGTACTTGCAAGGGGATGGCAAATTGAGGGCGCTGTCCGGCCGCGTCTGTGGGTACGCTGTCTGTCCAATCGCCACCCGCTTCGCGCACAGCCCGAATCGTTTCAATAATAAAGAAGGGATTGCCTTCTGTTTCTTCAAAGATACGGCGTACAAAAACAGGATCAATTGCTCCGCCAGGCATAAGTTGGCGCACAAGTTCTTCAGTTTCTATGCGTGTCAGGCGCTGTAAATGGCGTATCTGCCACTGCTTACGTTCCATTTTACGAATGAGACGCTGCCTATCGAGCGGAATATCTTCAGGCCGAGCCGCCGCAATGATTAAAAGTTGGGCGTGGACTGCATGTTGAGCCAGATAACCCAGAAAGTTCCAGGTAGGCATATCAACCCAATGTAAATTGTCCATGATGAGGATGACAGGCTGGCGCTGGGCCAATGTAAGCAGGAAATTACCCATACCTTCGATGACATGATGTTGGTTGGCAAATGTATGCCCTGGAAAATGGGTTTGTAGATTGGGCAGCAAGGGAATTAAGGAACCAAGCCAGGGCGGCGGTGGCTGAAAGTAGTCCCAGGGCAATGAAGTTTGATCTGCTTCACGCAAGGCGTGGGCGATGGGACTATATGGAATCATGGCTTCAAATTCGTGACCGCGCCCTCGAAAAATGTAGGCTGGTTGGTTGAATTGTTGTACCCATTCATCTAGGAGTCTCGATTTGCCTACTCCGGATTCTCCCAGTAAAAAGCAAGCTCTGCCGGTGGATTGGGTAACGGCCGTGAATCCTTTATCTAACCATTGCATTTCTGTTTCCCGTCCTACAAAAGGGGACACTGATTGTACAACGGGTGCGGTCGGTTTTTTGGGGCTAGACGATATGGCGAATCCGGGGGACAGTGATTGTGTATTTTGTAGCGGATAATTGCCAGCTAACATTGCTTCATAAACAGCCTCTGTTTCCGGCAGAGGGGAAACTCCTAATTCTTGCTCAAGCATCTGGCCGAGTTGTTGGTAAGTCTGGCTCAAACGGGCGCGATCCCCGGCTGCGTAGTAAAGACGCATCAAACGTAAGTAAGCGTTTTCCAACAAAGGTTCGGCGGCCAGGTAGGTACGCGCATAAGGGAGGGCTTCTTCATATTTTCGGACTGTTTCATGTTGGTCTATCAGTTTTAGCAATGTTTGTCGGTAGAGACGAGCCAGGCGTTCGCGCTCCTCCATAACCCAATCATCATATAAATCTTCAAGTAAATCGCCAGTATATAGTTGCACGGCCTGAGGAAAATCTTCATCGGGCGACGTACAGACCGCTTCAAATTCAGCTACATCTAATGACCAATTTGGCGGCGGTACAAAACGGATATGATGGCCTTGTGTAGAAAGGAGACGGCCGTCAGGGTCTACAACTTCCAGCGATTGGCGGATACGGTGCAAATATTGGCGCAAATTGCGCCGGGCAGCTTGCTCGCTACCCCGTGGCCAAAAGAGAAACGCTAAACGGCGACGGTCAATTGAATGGCGGTGGTTGAGAACCAGGTAAGCAAACAAAGAGCGCGCTGTCGGCGACCCAATATCTATGGAACGGCCGTTTTCGCCCGTAACAGTTAATGCCGATAATAGGTGAATACGTAGGGACACGGGTTTGCAAACCTGTTGATATGAATAAAAAAATCTAAGGACAAGATGATGTCTTGCTGGACAAAACAGAATTTTGTCTTATGATCTTAAGTGAATGTCGCTATCAATCATACCCTTTCTTAAAATATTCGTCAGGTTGCCGTTGCCGCCGACGGTCATGTAACCTGATTACCCCGTTCAAGCGAACACCGAGTGAATTTAAGCGTTATCTTCTTTCCCTTTAGCATCTCATTTTATATGATGGGACATGAATTCGATATAAGGAAAAGATCATGAGCATAAGCGTCACTGAAAACGACACAAACCCAGACCTTTCTATTGAAGCGATCAACAGCTATGGCCAGGATTTAGGGCGGGGGAATATGATAGGCGTCCAGACATACATGGGTGCGTCCGATTATGCGTCGGCCAAACAGTTCTATGCCCGGCTGGATGGATATTTGGACACGGCCGAGCAGGAAGGCTGGCTGCGGCCGAACAGTGTTGTCATCTTCCCCGAATACATTGGCACATGGCTGGTTGTTGCCGGCGAGCATGAGAGCATCCTTCAAGCAGACAGATTGGAAAGCGGCATGAAACGACTAATCGGCCGTTGCCTGCCCCGATTTTTGCTGACCCTTCCCCGGTCAAAGGGAGACGACAAAATCATTGACACCCTGTTTCGCATGAAGGCAAAAAAGATGTCCCGCATCTACCAGGAAACCTTTGCCCAACTGTCCCGCCATTACCAGGTGACGATTGTAGCCGGTTCGATTGTGCTGCCTCATCCGCAGATAGAAGATGGTGAATTGGTGGTGAGCGACGGCCGTCTACAAAATATTGCCTGTGTGTTTGGCAGCGACGGTCGTATCCACCCCCACATCACCCGCAAAGTGTATCCGGTCGCCAAAGAAATCTCCTTTCTGGCGGCCGCCGACGCCACCGACTTACCCGTTTACGAGACACCCGCCGGCCGGTTGGGGGTTCTCATATGCGCCGATTCCTGGTATCCGGCTACCTATGCAACCCTGGCAGAAAAAGATGTACAGTTGATTGCCGTGCCCAATAACCAGGGCCATTGGCAGGAACCGTGGCCAGGGTATGCCACTGAATTTGTGCCTGCGGATGTAGACGGACGTGACACAGGCCAATTAACAGAACGGGAAGCGTGGCTGAAATATGCGCTGGCCGGCCGAATGCACACAACTGGTGCGGCGGCAGGAATGCATGTTTTCTTTCACGGCCGTCTTTGGGACCAAATCGGCAACGGCCAGACAATTTTAATGAATGGAAACAAACTACTTGAAGCGCCCTATGTAGAAAAAGCAGCGTTAGTGAATATGTGGTTATAACAGTGAAGTCCCCGGCACTTTCAAAGTGCCGGGGACTTTGGAGTTCGATCTAAGGAGGCATGATCATGACAGTTGCCCAGGAGACACAAAAACCAGCCAGGCTTAGTTTTGTGCGTAAGATGGCTTATGGTGTGGGGGATGTTGGACCGGCGCTGGTAGCGACACTTTCGGGCTTTTATTTGAATGCGTTTTTGTTGGATGTGGCTGGGTTACGGCCGTCAATGGCCGCTCTCATCTTCCTCCTTGTTAAAATTTGGGACAGCGTCAATGATCCTATTATTGGCGCCCTGACGGACAGGACAAATACACGTTGGGGCCGGCGACGGCCGTGGCTGTTGTTTGGCGCTGTACCTTTTGGTCTGGCCTGGTTTTTACAATGGCAGGTTCCGGATATGGGGGATGTGGGGTTGTTCTTTTACTACCTGGTGGTGGCTGTGCTGCTGGATACAGCATTAACGGCCGTGAATGTCCCCTACGCCGCTCTCACTCCCGAAATTGCCCCTGAATATGATGAACGCACCAGCCTCAATTCCTTCCGTTTTAGCTTTTCTATTTTAGGCGGCATGACAGCTCTGTTCGTTCACGACACGATTCTCAGATCATCCGACGCCGTGCAAACAGGATATGCTATCAGCGCGGCCGTCATGGGACTCGTCATCATCGTGACCAACTTCATCACCTTCATGTCCATCAAAGAAACCTATGTCAAAGATGAAGATGAAAAAGAGCCAGGGTTCATTGAAGGATTTCGGATTGCGTTTGGTAATCGGCCGTTTGTAATGGTGACAGCCATTTACCTGATGTCCTGGTTAGCCATTCAATTTATACAAGCCAATATGCTGCTTTACGTGCGCTACTGGATGGGAAATGAAGATCAATTTATCGTTCTGGCGATGGCGCTGCAAATATCCATTTTCCTCTTTCTACTGGTGTGGACAAAGGTAAGCCAGCACATCGGCAAACGGCATGTCTATTTTATCGGCGCTACATTCTGGATTGCCGTGGAACTGGTTTTGTTTTTCATCCAGCCGGGACAGATGAATTTGCTCATTATCCTGGCCATTTTGGCCGGGGCGGGAGCCAGTGTCGCTTACCTCATTCCCTGGAGTATGCTGCCCGATGTGGTGGATGTGGATGAATTGAACACGGGGCTACGCCGTGAAGGAGTTTATTACGGCTTCTTCGTCTTCCTGCAAAAGTTGGGCATTTCGTTGGGATTAGCCATCTCCAATTTAGTGTTTGACTGGGCCGGTTATATCAATGCCGTGCCTGGGGAGGCGTTTCCGGTGCAGCCAGATGCAGTGCAGTTGGCGCTGCGTTTATTTGTTAGTTTTGTCCCGGCCGTTATTTTGCTGCTCAGTTTTCCTATCGTCTACAAATATCCCATCACTCGCCAACGCCACGCCGAAATTCGGGCCGAATTGGCAGCCCGGAAAGGATAGTTTTCGGGATTTTTAGATTGGTTCAATCTTTAAGATTGAACCAATCTCGCCAAGAGACGATCCCTTAAAATCCATGACCCTTTTCAGGGAGGCAATACGCATGAAAACGTTAGTGTCCAAAACAGTAACTGGCGTAGAGATTGACGGCCGTCTGCTGCAAACATTTGAACGTAACCTGGATCCGCAAAACCCGGAAAGGAATAAGGTTCCCAGTCGTGTTTTGGGATATGGTGAAATCAGCACAGTTTTTGAAATATTGCAAGAACCATTTCTGGGGCTGGCTCTCAAGCGGATGTCTATTTTTGAAACGGCCGCTGAACTAACTGAATATCTGGCAGTCTACGATCAATATCACACCTTATTAGAAGAAGAGGTTGGTATTCATCTGCCGGTTCAGGGGTATGTGGCGCTTGAGAATGACGACGACCGT
>JAAEOP010000114.1 GCA_024223125.1 Chloroflexota bacterium | reverse complement strand
GGGCCGGCGGCGCACCTTACCGGGATCAGTGCAAGGAATTCGGGACAGAGAAGCTATTTAATTCTCACGCTGAAGATGGGTCAGCATATACCCCCGCCCCCGTACATTCTGCAGAAAGAGCGAGCCGTCCTCAAGCCCTACCACTTGCTTCAGCTTATTACGAATATCACGGATTAGAGGCCGGATTATTACCCCGGCTTCTATGTTATCGGTCTCTATCCCGTGCGTAACATTGACCAACTCGGTGATTGCCACGACCTTGCCCGGGGTTTGAGCCAATCGCCTCAGGGCCAACACTTCTCTGTTTGACAGGGGCAGTTCGTCCTGGTTACACCAGACCCGATTTTGATTAAAATCAATCCGCAGTTCATAGCCATTGATGCTGAACAGGCTGTACTTATGGGCCGTTTGGTACTCCAAGGCTCTCAAGATTAGCTGAGCAGATTGTAGCCCCCCTTGAATTGCGGCCAGTAAGTCTTTGGTAGTAATCGGCTTGAGCAGACAATCGTTAACCCCCAGAGATTTGGCATACCGAATGTCGCTATCCATTCTTCTGGCGGT
>JAAEOP010000113.1 GCA_024223125.1 Chloroflexota bacterium | reverse complement strand
GTAGGACGGGCGGAACATGACCTTTGCCACACTAATAACGTATCCTCCCACCCGTCTCACCCCAACGCGCGGGGCAAACGGGGCCGTAAAAGGGTCATTTATTACGGCCGAGATCACACCTCACCAGAGAATCTACGCCAAATCGATCTCAGTTGTGAATTCCATCACAATTTCTCCCTGTTCTTTGCAATAGTGCAAAGAACATTAATTTTTCCTCATATAAACTCAAACTCAACCTTTACATTTTGTTTTACTACAGGTTCCATCAAAATCGTAACAGAGGTGCCAAACCCCTCTGGCATATCTGGGAGCGCCTCCAATTACGTTGTAAAAGGAACTCGTATACATTGTTTGTCCGCTCTGCAGACAACCCTACCCTTTGGAGGAGATAGGAAATATGAAAAAACAATTCACTACTTTACTTATTCTTTTAGCCACACTACTGATTCTGTCAGCCTGTGGTGGTTCCCCACCAGATACAACAGCAATAGATAATGCCAAAGCGACAGCGGCTGCCGCCGAAGCCGCTCTGGCAGACGCTGTAGCGGACTCAGGAGCCGCTGCGGATTTAGAAGCTGCTCTGGCCGCGGCCGAAGCAGCCGCAGCCGAAGCAGCAGCGGCCGTAGCCGATTCAGAAGAAGCTCAAGCAGCATTAGCCGCCGCTCAAGCCGAAGTAGAAGCCGCTCAAGCCGAAGTTGAAGCAGCCCAAGCTGCCCAGACTGAAGCAGAAGAAGCGCTGGCCGCAGCCAACACACCAGATACAGAAGAATTGGAGGAAGCTGAATCTGGCGAAGAAGCGGCCGCAGAAGATGAAGTCATTATGATTCAAGGCCGTCCGCTGGTAGAGTTTTACGTGGACACATGCGGCGGTTGTCATGGCGCATTCCGGGAAGGGACACTCGGCCCGGCGCTGATCCCCGAACGCCTCTCTGCTGACCCCAACATCCTCTTCCTGGCCATTCAAAACGGCCGTCCCGGCACATCCATGGACCCCCTTGGCGGCGAGCCAGCTCTCGAAGATTCAGAAATTGAAGCCCTTGTAGAGTACATCCTCAGCGAACCCAGCGAAGAAGCCTTTGTTTGGGGCGAAGAGCAGATTATGGATTCAGTTGAATTCCTGTTGGACCCGGCTACCCTGCCAGACGCGCCCACCCATGATGGCGACATGAACAATCTCATGTTAGTCACCGAACGGGAAAATCGCAGCATCAAAGTGCTTGACGGTACGACGCATACAGACCTCGGCCGTATTGAAGCCACCTACCGCGCTCATGGATACACATTTGATCCTTCCAATGAACGTTGGGCCTATAACCTGGGACGTGATGGCTGGTTGTTAAAGATTGATCTGTACACCTTACAACCCGTCGCCAAAACCCGCATCGGTATTGATGCTCGCGCTATCGCCATCTCCGATGATGGTAAATATGTCATTGGCGGGAACTATATTCCGAACACGGCCGTTATCCTGGACACAGAAACAATGGAACCGGTCAAAATCATCGAAACAGAAGGCAACAAACCGGACGGCGAATTTGTAAAATCCCGCGTCGGCGGCATTAACCAAACCCTGTCCAGCCTTGTTGGCCCCTACTTCTTACTAAACCTCAAAGACGCCGGGCAAGTATGGCGTGTTGATTACACCGATCTCGATGCCCCCATTGTTAAATTAGAAGGCGTAGGCGACATTTTACACGAATCCTTCCTGACGCCAGACCAAAAAATCTACTACGTTGCCTCGCAAGCCAGCAACTGGATGGCCGCCATTGATGTGGAAAGCATGGAACTGATCACCCAAATCCCCGCTGGTGAAAAACCCCATCCCGGCCCCGGCGCAGTCTGGTCATGGGAAGGCGACGACGGCACAATCTATGCTGCCACCGTACATATTCAAGATTCCAGCATCCTGGTTTGGGACACAGCCACCCAGGAAGAAGTTGCCAGCATCCCCACCGGCGGCCCTGGTCTCTTCATCAACACCAACCACAATTCCCCCTATGTGTGGGCCGACGCTATCTTTAGCCCGGATAATCCCAACACATTCTATGCCATGGAAAAGAACCCGCCTTTCACCGTCCACGAAATTCACCTGGACGAAGCGGCGCGATTCTTACATCCTGAACCCACAACCGACGGCCAATACGTTTACATCAGCGACTGGCCGACCCCGGAACAATACGACGAATTTGGCACTGGCAAAGTGTATGTCTTCGACGCCAATACCTTTGAAGTCGTAGCCGTCTTTGAAGATATTGTCACCCCAACCGGCATCTTCAACAGCAGCCGCCGAGATGAGACGTTGGGGCATTAGGCAGTAATCAGGTTTCAGTGTTCAGTAATCAGTTTTTAGTGAACTGCTAACCGAATATCAGCCTCCGGTATGAGAGCATATCCTACCGGAGGTTGATTTATGAATAGCCTAAACAGCCGAAAACACACATCAAGGTCAAAAGCGTCACTTTTGGCGGCGACCTGCCCGCACGAAAAGGAGGTGCCTATCGAGAGATCTCAGATACAGTCTTCGATGATGTGTTTTTCGGACTGGTGGGACACATTATCTCCATTTAGATTTTAGATTAAGGTAAACACCGGTCAGAGGAGAGCAACGCAATGAAGAAGTACACATTTATCACCATAATTGCCCTATTACTTGGTTTTGTCATGGTGGGCGCAGCAATGGCTTCTTCGGCAAACGATTCAGTATCTTCAACGGCCGCTCAGGAAGAAGGCGAAGCGTGTCTCAACTGTCACGAAGGTATTGAAGACATTGTAGACCCTGAATCCGACATGGGTAAGCAGCTAGAAAATCAAGGTGAATGTACCGCCTGTCATGGCGGCGACGCCACCGAAGCTGATAATGCAGACGCTGCCCATCAAGTAGACGTAGAAGGCGCTTTCTACCCCGACCCCGGCGCGCCGGCCGTATCTGATAAAACTTGCGGCAGCTGCCATATAGATTACACCTATGCCATGAACCTCTCGTTGATGAACACCGAAGCGGGCAAAATACAAGGTAATCTGTGGGCCTGGGGCGTACAAGGCGCATATGGCGAAGGGATGACCACCAAATATGCCAATTACACATTGGACGACGAGGATGGTCCTACCCCAATCTTTGGCTCGGACGCCTACAAAGCTTACATGGAAGCGATGGTAGAAACTTACCCTGATCAGTTCCCCACGCATGTAGATATGCTGCCAGAACCGACGGTGGAAGAGATCATAGCTGACCCCTCGTTAGCAGCTTTTACCTACCAACGCAACCAATGTCAACGCTGCCATGTAGGCACGCCCGGCCGAGATCGTCGCGGCGACTATCGCGGTATGGGCTGTTCTTCCTGCCATATCCCGTATAGTAACGAAGGTTTCTATGAAGGCGGCGACCCCACTGTGCCTACAGATGAAGCTGGTCACATGTTATCTCATACCATTCAGGGTACGCGCGAAACGGGCGGCATTCCCGTAGAAAGCTGTAACTCCTGCCATAACCGGGGTAAACGTATCGGCGTCAGTTTTGAAGGCATCATGGAATTCCCTTATGGAACGCCGTTTGATGAAGATGGCAGCAAACAGCCAAAACTACACACCAAGCAATATCTGTATATCAAAGACGATCTGCACCATGATCCGATCAGCAAAGACGGCAACCCTGAAGGGGGTATGTTTTGCCAGGATTGCCACACCAGCATTGAAATGCACGGCGATGGCAATTTGCCGGGCACAACACTGGCTCAGGTAGAAATTGAATGTACAGATTGTCACGGTACACCAGATGAGTTCCCCTGGGATTTGCCGCTTGGTTATGGCGAAGAGGTCTTTACAACCATCTCCGATGAAGGACGCGGCGTAGGAGATCGACTGCCACGCAACTTGTCATTTGGCACCGTTTATGAACCTGAAGATGGGTATGTGCTGACAGCTCGCGGTAATCCGTTTGGCAATGTTGTGCGGCGCGGCGATGAGGTCATCGTTCATTCAGCGACGGGACGGGATTACACAGTTCCCACGTTGAAGAGCATCAAAGATGCGGGTTCCTGGTCTAGCCCAGACGCCGAAGTGGCAATGGACAAGATTAGCGAACATCAAGAAGAACTAGAATGTTATGCCTGCCATGCAGATTGGGCGCCCCAATGTTACGGTTGTCATGTAACGGCCGATTACACCGAAGGTAACGAAGGCGTTGACTGGGTAAAGATTGGTAACTCTGCCGCCGCCAATGGCACAGTAGATACCAGTTTGCTAACAGCCGGTAAAATCTCTGAAGGGCGTTCCTATCTACGATGGGAAAATCCAATTCTGGGCATCAACGGCGAAGGGCGCGTAACACCGCTCATCCCCGGCTGCCAGGTCATCTACACGGTCATTGGGCCAGACGGCACGAATATTGTGAATAACATGATCGGCCGTACTCCGCCAAATATGGAAGGAGGCGGACCTGAGGGCCAGCTTGGTTTAGATATGGCTCCAGCGCAACCGCACACGGCCGGACGTGAAGCCCGCTCGTGTGAATCCTGCCACAGCGATCCTAAAGCATTGGGTTATGGCATTGAAGGCGGCAAATTCTTGCTCGGTTACGAGACAGATCGGGTCATTGATCTGCGCGACGCTGACGGGAATGTGATTCCAGCCAACTTTGATGTACAGATGCCGGCCGTGCCCGACTTGCCCCACGATCTTAGCCAAATTGTAGACCCGGAAACAGGCGAACAGCTTATGACGGTTGGTTCGCACTGGCCTGGTTCTGGCCCGTTATCACAAGATCAGCGGGATCGGATGGAGCGCACTGGCGTTTGTATGGGCTGCCACACCAACATGGCCGATGCCAGTTTCTGGACAGATGAAGTCATTGCCAAATACGGCGAGGTTGTTTCCAATGATGATCACATCGAATTGATGAACCAACTGTTGCAAGATGCCGTAGGCGGCGGTGAAGCCATCGCGGCTGCGACCATTGCTGAAGCTGCTCAAAGCGAACTGGCAGAAGTCCAATCACAAGTTGATACTCTGGAGGCGGATGCGGAAACGGCCGCCGGGCAGGTACAAGAGTTGGAAGCTCAACTTGCCGAAACAGAAGCATCGTTGGCAGATACGGAAGCTGAATTGGCCGAAGCAAGCACAGCCGTCGAAGTGCCAGAAGAAGTCTCGGCTGCTGCCGAACCGGCCGCATCAAACAACACCCTCTATACAGTTATCGCCCTCATCGGCGGGCTGCTGGTGGGCGCTGGCGTGATGTATGCCGTGAAACGTGAATAGATAAATCTTTGTAACTATGTCAGCTTCCAGAGGTGCGACGCACTTGCAAAGAGTAGCGGCATTGACATTACTCTGGGAAAAGTGCGTCGCACCTGTACAGTTACAAATCTTTAACCTATCAGGTTTTTTGTGGCGGCAATCACGCGGACGATTGCCGCCAATCTGAATTCACAATTCATTATCCTTTTTGATGAGGTGAATAATGAAACACACAGCTTTACCTGAAAAGAAATTCCCACTAGACGGCAACTGGCATTGGCTGTTGATTGCACTTGGCGCTTTTTTATTGATTCTTAGCGGCATCTTGTGGTTCAACGGCCGTCAAACATCCACGACCGCAGAAACAACAACGACAACAACGGAAACGGCCGCAGCGGCCGTTTCCGATACCCCTACCAACGACTTTGTGTCCCTGGCCCTGACCCGCGCCCGTAGCGGCGATACGGATGGTGCATTGGAAGCGTTAGGCATTGCCATTGCCACAGACCCGGCCGGCGCGGCCGAAGCATACTACTATCGCGGCCTGATTTTTGCCGAAACCGGAGATTTGGAAAAAGCGCTGGCCGATTTTGAAGACGGCATTGCCGCCGACCAGCATATGCCCGAACTATATGCCGCGCGGGCGACAACTTACGTCAGCTCCGGCCGTCCAGCCACCGCATTAGATGATTTCAACAAAGCAATTCAACTGTCGCCAGACCATATCCCCACTTACATCAATCGCGGGCAGGCGTATTTGAATATGGGCGAACCGGAACTAGCGATGGAAGATTTTAATTTTGCCATCGAACATGACCCCTCGCTCATTGCCGCTTACTTTAATCGAGGGGTGTTGTTTATTGAGATGGGGCAGCCAGAAGATGCGTTGGCCGACTTTAATCAGGCGATTGAGTTATCTCCCGACACGGCCGCTCCCTACTTTAACCGCGCCGTCGCCTACATGGAATTGAACGAATTGGAATTGGCGGCCACTGACCTGGTTTTTTATATGGAACTAGCCGACCCGGATGATGATTACGGCCGTCACCAGGCCGAAGCTTTATTGGAATCACTGAAAGATTATCAGGAATCGGATTATATTGGTGATTAAGGAGTATGTATGCCTGAAAACAACCCCGAAAGGCGTATCTGGATTGGGATGCTGATTGTGTTGGCGGTCGCTATTTTGCTGGCAGGCGGGTTTCTTAGCCAGCGGTCGGTACGCGCCCAGGTAGACCAGCCTTTTCCCTACAGCCATCGCAGCCATGTAAGCGCAGGCGTTGAATGTCTCTATTGTCATTCCGACGCTACACGCGGCCCCATGGCCACCATCCCTTCTATGCAAAAATGTATGGGCTGCCACCAATCAATCGCCACCGAAGACCCCGGCGTACAGCAATTAACGGAACTATGGGAACATGGAAAAACTATCCCCTGGCAGCGCGTAAACGATCAGCCAGATTTTGTCTACTTTACCCACCAGCCCCATCTGGCGGCCGGAGAAAGCTGCGAAACCTGTCATGGGAATGTGAGCGAAATGGATACCGCCCAACCTTATGTGGAAATGGATATGGGCTGGTGTCTGGATTGTCATGAACAGCAGCCGGCCGAAGAAGTGCCGCATTTGTGGGATTGTTTGGTTTGTCATAAGTAGCAAGTTTGCAAGTGTACAAGTAGGCAATGGATTATTTTTATGAAAGGAAAATTGTCACGTCGAGCTTTTTTGAGATTAGCCGGGGGCACGGCCGTTGTTGGCGCTGCCGCTACTGTTTTACCTACGGCCGCACGCGAGTTTGGCCGGGAATTAACGCCATACACGCGGCCGCCGGAAGAATTGCTGCCGGGTGGAAGCAGTTGGTTTGCTTCCACTTGCCGCCAATGTGCGGCCGGCTGCGGCATTATTGTGCGCACAACAAACGGCCGCGCCAAGAAAATAGAAGGCAATCCCCTCTACCCCTTAAACCAGGGGAAGTTGTGCGCCCGGGGCCATGCCAGTTTACAAGCCTTATACAACCCGGATAGATTGCAAAACGCCGTCGTCCAAAACCCACGCGGTTCGGAACAATTTACCCCTATCCAATGGACAGACGGGTTGGAACAATTATTGGAAAAAGTAGAAACGGCCGACCCGTCCAAGATCGTCTTTTGGGGCGGGCAAATGTCCGACCATCTCTACTATCTGGTCAGTAGTTGGTTAGCCGCCATTGGCGCGCCCCCTCCTGTGCAATACGATCTACTCACTGCCATGACTGGACGAACAACGGCCGCCGCGGCCGCAGAAACCCTCTTTGGTTTTGACCAACTGCCTGTTTACGATATTGCCAACGCCGATGTTCTTTTTTCATTCGGAGCCAACTTCCTGGAAACATGGCAGTCGCCCGTGGCCTACAGCCGCGCTTATGGCAACTTTCGTGGGCAGTCGGGCGGGCGGGGCTTTTTTGTGCAATTTGAGCCGCGTCTTTCAGCTACGGCCGCTTCCGCCGATGAATGGGTTCCGCTGCGTCCAGGCATGGACGGACTTGTGGCTCTGGCTTTGGGTCGCATTATTGTGGCCGAACGTTTAGGCAATGTGGGCACATTTGGGCAAACATACGCCGACTTCTATCAAGGTGTAGATGTAGAAACCATTGCCAATGCCAGCGGCGTTTCTGTAGAGACACTGCACCGCATGGCAAATATTTTGGCAACGGCCGACCGTCCCATCGTTATTCCAGGCGGTTATCTTAGCAGCCAGACAAATGGTTACAACAGCACCGTAGCCATCCAGGCGCTCAATCTGGTTCTCAGCCGCTTAGGACGGCGCGGCGGCGTGTACTTGTCTTCTCCCGCCCCCTCAGACGCCTTTGGAACGGCCCCGCCTCCCAATTCATTTGCCCAGGTACAAGAGGTTATCGAACGGATGGAAGCGGGGGATGTGGATCTGCTGCTGGTTCATGGAGCCAATCCTGTTTTTGAACTGCCAGAAACGGCCGGATTCAAAGAAGCATTAGTCAACGTGCCCACCGTCGTCTCTTTTAGCCCCTTCGTCAATGAAACGGTCATTCAATCTGACCTGACGCTGCCAGACCACACGGAACTGGAAAGTTGGGGCTACCAGGTTGCGTCGCCGGGCACAGATAGACCGGCCGTCAGCAGCCAACAGCCAGTTGTCCTGCCCGTTTACGATACCCGTTCCACCACCAGTGTTATTTTGGCATTGGCCGAAGCGATGGGCGGCGCGGTCGCCGAGGCAGTTCCCTGGGGTGACGAGATGTTGTTTCTTGAAGATATGTCGGGCACGTTGTTTGGTTCCAGCCTCAGCCCGTATGGCACGAAGTCGGCTGGTGAGTTTTGGGCGGCGTGGCGGCAGTTTGGCGGCTGGTGGGCAGACAGAGAACTACCCATCGAACCAGAACCGGTGGGATTTGAGAATGAGCCGCTTTCGGCCGCCGGGCCTACGTTTGATGGCCCTGCTCGTGAATTTCCGTTTATGTTTTACCCCTACCCCAGCATGGCTCTGAGCGACGGCCGCGGCGCAAATTTACCCTGGTTACAAGAGATGCCAGATCCAATGACAACGGCCGCCTGGAACACATGGGTAGAGCTAAACCCGGAAACAGCCCACAAATTGGGTGTCACAGATAATGATGTGGTGACAATAACCTCGCTGCATGGAGAAATGGAAGCGATTGTTGTGGTTTACCCTGGTATACGGCCGGATGTCGTCGCTGTGCCAGTGGGTGAAGGTCATTCTAGTTACGGCCGTTACGCCAAAGACCGGGGCAGCAATCCTGTAGATTTACTGGGAACGGCAACAGATACAGAAACGGGCACGCTGGCTTGGGGAGCCACTCGCGTGCGGATTGAACGCGCGGGCCAGACACATCATTTAGCCCGTATGGAGAGTTTGGATGGCGAAGGTAGAGAAAGGCTTACGTAAATCATTAGCCGCATTGGCGAAGGCTGGCAACCAACCACAAAACAGTGTCCAGCCCTCCCATGAAGAGGAAACAACAGGCCACCGCTGGGCAATGGTTGTAGATTTAGACCGCTGCACCGGCTGTCAGGCATGTGTGGTTAGCTGTCATGCCGAAAATAATGTGCCGGTGGTGGGCGAGGAAGAAGTGGCTTACGGCCGTTGGCTACACTGGATACGAATTGAACGGTATTGGGAAGGGGAATACCCCAACATCAAAGCCCGTTTTCGCCCCATATTTTGCCAACAATGCACCGAAGCCCCCTGCGAGCCAGTCTGCCCCGTTTACGCCACCTATCACAGCGAAGAGGGGTTGAATGGGCAAATTTACAATCGCTGCATTGGGACGCGCTTTTGCGGCAGCGCTTGTCCCTATAAAACGCGCGTCTATAACTGGTTTGATCCCAAGTTCCCCGAACCGTTAACGGAACAGTTGAACCCTGATGTGACAGTTCGCACCCGAGGTATTATGGAGAAATGTACCTTTTGTGTGCAGCGCATCCGTCGGGTAGAGGAAGATGCAAAGGCAGAGGGGCGCGAGGTTGCCGATGGCGAGATATTACCCGCCTGTGTGCAAACTTGTGCCCCAGGCGCGCTGCTGTTCGGCGATTTGAACGACCTAGAAAGCGAGGTCAGCAAATTAGCCCGCAGCCGCCGCTCATTCCAGGTATTAGACAATTTGGGCACAAAACCGGCCGTTATTTATTTGAAAGGAGGCGAAACGAATGTCTGAAGCAACCTCAATTCCTGAACCGGACGACGGCCGTGAAGAAACAGCCTATATCCCTGAAGAATTTCGGGGCTTACTGCTGTTGCAAGAAACAACCGACGCCGAAATAAACCAGGATATTCTGGAACCGATGTCCCGCACCGGTCCCCGTTTCTATATTGTGTTTGTCCTGCTCCTGGCAATATTTGGCTGGGGACTGTACGCCTGGGCTTACCAGATTCGCTGGGGCTTTGGCGTCGCTGGCATTAACAATCCTGTCTACTGGGGAATGTATATTGCTACTTTTGTCTTTTGGGTGGGCATCAGCCACGCGGGTACAATGATTTCGGCCGTGTTACGTATTTTTAAGGCAGATTGGAGACGGCCGATTACCCGCGGCGCCGAAGCGATGACTGCTTTTGCTTTGTTGATGGCTGGGTTGTTTCCATTGATTCATGTCGGCCGTATTTGGAAAGTGTATTGGATGATTCCCTACCCCAATAACCGTCATCTGTGGCCTAATTTTCAATCGCCGCTCATGTGGGATATGGTAGCCATCTTCACCTACCTCGTTGGTTCCAGCCTCTATCTTTACCTGGCGCTCATTCCCGACATGGCTATGGCACGAGATAATACAAGCGGCTGGCGGTATAAACTGTATCGCATCCTGGCGTTGGGCTGGCGGGGCACAGAATCGGGTTGGCACAAATTAGTGCGCGCCCTAAGTATCTTCTCCGTCGTCATCATTCCCGTTTTCCTGTCTGTCCACTCCATTGTCTCTTGGGACTTTGCCGTGACGGTGCAGCCTCGCTGGAACAGCACTATCTTCGCCCCCTTCTTCATTATTGGGGCCGTTTATTCCGGGCTGTCGGCGTTGGCAGCCATTTTAATTGTGGTGCGTAAGGGCATGGGTTTGCAAAAATATTTACGGGCTGAACATTTCAACAATCTAGGCAAACTGGTGATGGTGGCCGGGTTAACCTGGCTGTACATCTGGTTTGCCGGGTTCATTGTCGAGTGGTATAGCAATATGCCTGTTGTTACCGAACTGTTACACGATGAGCTATATGGTCCAATGGCTCCCCTCTTTTATGTCATGATGTTTTGTAATCTGGTTCCCATCTTCTTCTTGGCCTTTAAGCGGGTACGCACCAATCCAGCCCTTTTACTCATGTTAGCCATCATGGTAAATGTGGGCATGTTCATTGAACGTTACCTGATTGTGGTGGGCAACCTGACGCGCAATTATTTGCCGTTCCGCTGGGGACATTACACACCCACCTGGGTAGAAATCAGCGTGGTCGCCATGACGTTTGCCGGCTTTATGCTGGCCTATCTATTGTTCTCGCGCATTATTCCTTATGTGCCTGTGTGGGAAATTAAGGAAGGACGGCTGCGTTATTCTCTGCGGCGGATTGGGCGGTTGTTGGTGCCGACGGCAGCAGACATTGAGTAGGTGGTTAGTGGATGGTGGTTAGTAGTAATGAGTCACCGTCAACCAACCGTTATCAACGGATATTCTTATGAGTGAAGCGATTATGTTAATGGGACTGTTTCAGAAATCTACGGACACGGCCGATGCGATTGACGCTGTTCATAAATTGGGCATTCCCGATGAGAATGTGACAGTCATCACCGGGATTCCATATCCAGAACAAGCGTTAGGGCGGCAGCATCACTGGATTCGGCTGCCTTATATTGTGTTGGGCGGGGCCTTAACCGGTTTGGCAATAGGGCTGTTTTTATCGGTGGTGACGCCAAATTTGTACCCACTTAATGTGGGTGGGCATCCCTTATCTGGCGGACCGCCAGCGGCCGTTATCACCTACGTATTTACAATGATGGCTACAATTGTGGCAACATTTTTGGGTGTCTTATGGGAAATGGGCGTCCCTAGTTTTGAGAAGAAAATATACGACAAACGTGTGACCAGCGGCTATCTGGCTGTTTTGCTGCGTGATGTACCGGAAGAGTTGGAAACGGCCGTAACCGACACCCTGGAAGCCCACAAAGGTGAAGATATCCACCGTCCAGAGAGGATGATATTATGAGCCGGCAAGCAAAACGTGCCTGGACAATTATTGCCTTATTAATCCTGCCTTTTACAATAGGGCTGTTGTTCACCTATCAAATAATCAAAATAAATGTTCCCACAGACATGGCCGATCATCCTACCACAAATTACCAGGAAGGGCCGCGTCTGCTGCCGCCGGAGGGGGCCGTACCCATACAAGGCAAAGATATTGTGCTAGACACGCTGCCTACAAACCCGGTACCGGCTGATGACGTTTCGTTGGTGCGGGGCGAACAATTGTATGGCCTTCATTGCGCCCTTTGTCATGGGGAGACAGGTTTTGGAGATGGCCCGCTGGTTGAATTTTACGATGAGGATCCGCCGCCAGAACTGGTTGGTAATAATATTGCCGCCCAATTTGAT
>JAAEOP010000112.1 GCA_024223125.1 Chloroflexota bacterium | reverse complement strand
CGGTTATGCTAAAATCAACCCACCAATCTCTGGCCGACCGGCACAACACCACGCTGGAAGCTTGGGATGCCAAAATATTGGAAACAATTCCGGTAGGCCGCTATGGTCAGCCCGCTGACATCGCGGGGCTGGCCGCCTTTCTGGCTTCAGATGATGCCGCCTTTATCAACGCTCAAGCAATCAATATAGATGGAGGAATGGTATTTTATTAAGAAACTGTCTTAAACAGTGTGGGCAAGACTGGACCAGTCTAATTATGTGATCTCATCAAGAATAACCTCAAGAGCTACGCCTGAGTCTCGATGGTAAGGCACTTTCGAGACTGGTCCAGTCTTTTTCATCAACCGCTAAGAAAAATCCAGCAGGTCTTCCAATTCAAGCTCTTTAAGACACTCATCACTGGGTACGGCGGTCTCCGGGTCCCACTTCATCAACTCATAGTAGCGACTTTTGGCCCAGTTGAACGCCTCATCGGTGATTTCAACGTCGGCCAGCGGTCCGCTCTTAAAGGCTTTCATCACGCGTTTGGGGAGCTTATCGTCATCAGCAGTGAAGCCTTCGCGCAGGTTGAAAAGCCGGGAAAGAGTTTGCGCCCGTGCGCCAACGGCCAGAATATCGT
>JAAEOP010000111.1 GCA_024223125.1 Chloroflexota bacterium | reverse complement strand
CCGCCGATGATGACCTATCTAATAGGCAGCGTTGTAACCTTGTTGTTGACAATTCCGCTCATTTTTCATTATGCCCGTGTTGTGTGGATGCACCTAGATGAATTGTTAGACCCGCGCCGAGAATCAGAATTACCCAACTGATTGTTTTTTGTAATCTCCGAGACCGACAAAGTTTCTACCAGACATAAATCAACTAGATAATGTCTAAATACCTTGCCCGCCCCCAAAAAAACTTAACTACCCATAAATTGATCGCGGGTCATTTGACCGCCTCTAGTCGCTTGGGTATAATTTTCTGTCGCCTGGAAAACAGGCAAAGAAGCAGCATTGGCTTAATATAGTCACCCATTTAGCGACTGTAAAACGGTTAATAAATAATTTTCACGAAGACAAATCTACAGGGCATTAAGCCCTGGTTTTTTTAGGAGAAGAATAATGACAAAGCGTACTTATCAACCAAAAATTCGACGACGCAAGCGCGTTCATGGGTTTCGCAAACGTATGAAATCCAAAGGTGGCCGACGAGTCTTAAAATCGCGGCGGGCCAAAGGTCGTAAACAGCTTTCTGTAAGCATGAATGAACATGTGAAGCGGATTAATTGGAATGGCACATCAGCCACAGCTTACCGTTCTGTAAAACGGTTTGGTGGGGGCAAGTAATAGCGCACCTGCGCGGTGGGTTCATGCTGCAATCACAATATCGTTTGCGGCGTCCGGCCGATATACAGCGGGTACGGCAGCAAGGCCACAGTTGGCGTCATCCCCGGGTTGTCTTATTGGTGCAAGCCAATGCCCTGGATGCAAGTCGTTTTGCTTTTATTGCCAGCAAGCGTGTTGGCAATGCGGTAAAACGAAATCGGGCCAAACGTTTAATGCGGGAAGTAGTTCGTCTGCACTATCCTCAAATTAGCGCAGGGTGGGATTGCCTTTTAATCGCCCGACCGGGGATGCCTGAAGTAAAGTTTTGGGAAGTGGAGACGGCCGTTTTACAATGTCTAAAACGAGCAAATCTGCTAAAGACGCCAGAGGTCACCGATAAGAATGGTGAGTGAGTGATTGATAATGATTTGGTTTCATTGAACAGCAATCATTTAAGATAGTTTGTATGAAAAAATTTGTTTTATACTTCATTCGTTTTTATCAGAAAGCCATTTCTGCAAATATGCCGCCTAGCTGCCGTTTTCAGCCCACCTGTTCACATTATGGATACGAGGCCATAGAAAAATATGGCCTATTCAAAGGTGGGTGGCTGGCTGTCAAACGTATTGGTCGCTGCCACCCATTGCACCCCGGTGGGCACGATCCGGTTCCCTAAACGGTTCCCCCAGCAAGGCGGAGGTTTTTCATTGTTCAAGGCAAAACGGCCGTTAACTCGGCCCCTCATACTCCTACTCATTTTGGCTAGCTTTTTGTTAGCTGGCTGTGCGGGACAGACAAATAATCAAAACTGGCCCGGTCTCTCTACAGATGGCGAAACTGCTTATGTTGCTTTTGGTTCGGCCGTTGCCGCTTATAACACTGTCACCCAACAAGAATCCTGGATATATAAGTCTGAAAATAACAGCTTGCTTTTTTTCGCCCCACCGTCTGTGCAAGACGGCCGTGTTGTCCTCGGCGATTATGGCGCAGCTGGCGGTATGTTTTCGCCCACAATCATCGTCTCTGTTTATGGTTTTGCCGAAACGGGGAACCCTACGTTAGCTTCATTGTGGACCAATGACGCCCTTGCCAAAGATAAAATCGTAGCTGGCCCCTTACAGGTGGGTGATGTGGCTTATGTTGGCACGGCCGACTTCAATGTGCTGGCCTTAGATGCCAATACCGGCGCTGAAATCTGGCGCTTTGAAACAAATGGCGCCATTTGGGGCCAACCCACCTATCATGAAGGCGTTTTATATGTGTCTTCGTTGGACAAGCACGTCTATGCTTTGGATGCTGAAACGGGCGCTGAATTGTGGCGCAGTCAGTTAAATGGCGCCGCCTCTGCCAAACCACTCTTGAATCCCGATATTGGGATTTTATATGCTGGCGTTTATGATAATGCCCTCCATGCCCTGGATATGAAAACAGGAGAAGAGGTCTGGCAGGTAGACGCAGACGATTGGATATGGAGCGCTCCGGCATTATCAGATGGCGTTATCTATTTTGCAGATAGCAGCGCCCAGGTTTATGCAGCCGATGCTGAAACAGGCAATCTGATTTGGCAAAAACCTGTTAATGAGATGCGTACTGCTGATGGCGCTCTAAAACAAGTTGAGGGCGTTATTCAAGCCAGCCCGATTGTTATGGATGATATACTGTATATTGCCTCCGAAGGCAACCGGGAAACGGAAGAGGGTTTATTGGTAGCTTTGGATAAAACCACTGGGGATGAAATCTGGCAGCGGACAACTATTGCCCCTTTATTAACAACCCCCGTCATTGCCGGAGAGGCCATAATTATCGCCTTAACCAGCGAGGAGGCGACCTTACAAGCCTTCAATTTAGAAAATGGTAACCAAATTTGGAGCTATGTGCCCAATCTGGAATAGGATTTAATTTATGTGGGATTTACTGATAATTAACCCAATGACTAACGCCTTACTGTGGTTGTATGGGACTTTGGGTAACAACTTCGTCTTGGCGATTGCTGTCTTTACTATTATTACACGGATCATCATGCTGCCACTAAATTTACGGCAGCAGCGCAGTATGGCTCGTACCCAAGAAATGCAGCCGCAAATCAAATCAATTCAAAATAAACACAAAGACAATCCACAAAAAATGCAGGAGGAGTTTGCCAAGATTGGTTATAATCCGACTGAAAGCTTGACTGGCTGTTTGCCTATGGTCGCCACCATGCCCATTTTGTTTGGCCTTTTTGCAGTCTTGCGGATTGTGTTAGGGACTACCCCCCAGGCGTTGTTAGAATTAACGCAGCGGGCAGCGCCCTGGATTGATCTGACAGTTATTTTGCCCATTGACAGCCAATTTTTGTGGATGAATCTGGGACAGCCAGATCCTTATTATGTGCTGCCCGTTTTAGTGTTTGCCACCATGTTCCTTTCTACCAAGATTTCTTCACCAGCGAAGAAAAAGGATGATAAGAAGGGAAAAGGCAAAGAGAAAAATGGAGATGATCCCACGGCCGCCATGACCCAATCTATGCAATATACCATGCCGGTTATGTTTGGCTTCTTTTCCTTGTCGTTTCAGGCCGGTTTGTCTATTTACTTTGTGTTATCGAATATTATTCAGATTGGTCAGGGGTATTACACCCGGCGGGTTATGGAACGGGAAAAGGTAGACCGTGAGGAACAAAAGAACTTAGAAAAGATGGGCATGGCTGATAACACAGATACAACGGCCGATACTGAAAAAACAGCCCAGGTTGACAACGTCAGTAATGGGACGGCCGCAACCAAAAAACCCAAGTCAAAATCGAAAAAGAAAAAATCGAAACGTAAACGTAAACGATGAAATAAGAGGGAATAGTATGACTGCTGGAAAAAGACAAGAAATCGAGGTTCGGGGAGGAACAGTTGAGCAAGCGGTGGAGTCAGGATTGGCAAAGCTAGGCTTAAGCCTGAGCGATGTCATCGTAGATGTGGTTGATGAAGGCAGCCGAGGCTTATTAGGCATTGGGGCGCGAGATGCTGTTGTGCGTTTAATGCCCTTATCCGCACCGTCGCCAGCCCCAGTTGAAGTTGAGGAAGCGCCTGCTACTCAACCACCTAAGCCGGCTCGGATTGAGAAGCCAGCCGCAAAACCCACAGCCACTTCGGCTGCATTCACTGCAAGCGTATCCCCCCCACCCAAACCATCCCCCGTAAAACCCTCTACAGAAGAGGGACAAAGCGATGAGCAATTAGCCGAAGAACAGGCGCTGGTCATGGAAATGGTGGAGACAATTTTGCATAAGATGCAGGTTCAAGCCACTGTCACGGCCGCTCTCAGCGAACCGGATGATATGACCGGTCGGCGTATGATTGATATTGACATTAACGGCAAAGATTTAGGCGTTCTCATTGGCCCGCATGGCGATACCTTAAACGCTCTGCAATATGTTACTCGCCTGATGGGCGGACACCAGCTACACCGGCGCACAAACTTCGGTATAGATATAGAAGGATACCGCGAACGGCGTAAGCAAGCTTTGGTAAGATTGGCTGAACGTATGGCTAATAAAGCCATTAAGCGCGGCCGTCCTGTCAGCTTGGAACCGATGTCCGCTTACGAAAGACGCATTATCCACATGGCTTTGCGCGAAGACGGCCGTGTATCTACCAAAAGCTCCGGTGAAGGCAGCCGCCGTCGGGTACGAATTATTCCCGCCAAATAGTAAAACGTGAAACGTGACCACAGACGCATCACGTTTCACGCGAATAATTCAACCACTTATCATAAGTGTTAACTTAAGCGAAGACCTCGCAGGTTTTAACGCAAAACCTCAGAGGGGCGTAGATCATTTTGGAAACCTGCGAGGTCTTAAGTTAACGACAATGAACCACTTATCTACTCACAGAACCACTTATCCATTTTCCCCCAGCAACCAGACTTCATTTGTTACACTAATACTCACTTGGCAGGTTTCCCCGGCCTCGTTTTAGTTAGGCGTTTTCGGAAAATTAAATAACCCTTCAATCCGAAAACGCCTCAAGCGAAATCCGCAAAACTGTGTCCTTTCTTCCTAATTATTTTGCAGATTCCGCCTTAGGAATGGAGATTTTATTAAACCCCGAACTTGTCATACCTGCGAAGGCAGGTATCCATCTTTTTAGTCGAGTGGATTCCCGCCTTCACGGGAATGACAAATTAAAGTTCATGGGATTATTTAATCCTCATTCCTTAATCTTTTTGGTTATAAAGGTGACAGTCACTTCTTCCAAAGGTAGCAGCCATTTCATGATCTGTTTTAAGTATCTGGCTCAGATTGGTTCAATCTGGCAGATTGAGGCGGCTTTTTTGCCGAGGAATCTTTCGGGGGTTGAAATTGTAGGATTCTTCAGCAAAAAGCGCTTTGGAATGACGGAGACAGGTATAGTTGCGAATTTGCAAAATTTTTTCGATCCGCGCCTACGGCGCGGCGGGGGGAGACCCCCCGAACCCCCCAGAGGACAGAGGGGCGGCTTCGCCGCCTGATCAGAGATTCAGAGATCAGAGGCATCAGAGGCCAGCGGTGAAAAATGGGGACGCACACACACACGAAAACCGAGGTTGACGTTCCAGAAGTGAGGATAGAACCTGAGACGGTCCGCGCACCGCAGCCAGGTTTCGCCGCCTGCCCAAACACCGCCCCGCAGGACACGCGCCCACCAATCATCTTTGTTTAATTTCTCTCGGCCGTCGTCCATTTTATACGGATAAGTATACTGGGGATCAAAGAGTATTTCATCTGCCTTCTCTGACTGTTCACGATCATATCGTCCCCACAAACTGCGTGTCCATTCAAAGACATTGCCGGCCATTTCCTCGCACCCATACGGGCTGCGCCCGGTGGGGAAGCAGCCGACGCCGCTGCTGCCATCAATCTCTGTCTCCTCGTAGTTGGCCCGCTCGGCAGCGGCCGGATCGTCCCCCCAGGGAAAACGGCGTGGGGACAGCCGGTTCTGGCGCATGGTCACATCGTCATGCTGGCGCCAGGCATTTACACCGCTTAAGCTAGGTTGGGTGGGAATGGTCAGGCCGCCTCGCGCTCCTTTTTCCCATTCGGCTTCAGAGGGCAATTGAATGGCCCAACCGGCTGGCAGCCAATCGGCCGTCTGCCAACGGGCAGTTAGCCAACGGGTGAAGGCTAACATCTCATACCAATTGAGGCCGACGACAGGGTGATTGGGAAGGTTGAAGGGACGGCCGTAATCATACGGCCGATCGCGCCACTGTTCCTCATATTCTTGCTTTTCCCGCAGCCAGGTATAGCCACCCGCCTGGTTATCCTTCCAAAAACCATGTGCTTTTGCCTCCGTCCAATAACCAGCCTCTTTGTAGCCGCCGTCGTCCACAAATGTTTGAAACTGGGCATTGGTAATGGGGTAACGGCCGAGCCAATAATCATAGTTGATGTCTACTTTATGAAGAGGGCGTTCAGCATCTTTGTCAAACTCGTTATCTTCATCACTCCCCATCCAGAATTCCCCTTGCGGCACAAAGCAAAACTGCATACCGTCCACCGTCATTACTTCTGGACGGGGGTCGCCCAAAACGGCCAGGTTGGCGGCGGCGGCGGCCCGTTCTGTAGCCGGTAAGTGGCGGCTGATCATGATATGCAGCAGCCACTCTTTTACCCGTGCCGCTTTCACTTCATTACGTGGGCTGACTTTTTGTAAATTGGCAGCCTCGGTTAACGCCTGGGCGGCCAGATGCGCCCCCCACAGGTCAGGGTCGTTCGCGCCGGCGTCAGAGACTGCCTGGTAACACAATGCTTCGGCCAATGACCAGATGGTAGAGGCGCTGCCCCGGGCCGCTTTGGCCCCAGCCAACAGGGCTACTTCCCGCCAGCGGTTGGGGTCGTCCCGCGCCAGAGCGGCAATTTGTTCCGGGTAATCATTGTCGGTCAGGTAGCAGGCGGCCAAATATTCTTGGAAGGTGCGATGGGGGAAGGTGTATACTTGTACGCCGCGGGGCACAATCAGCCCGACCCGCTGGCTCAGGAACTCAATCAGCCGCGCCGGTTTCACATCTGGGTCTTCGCTCAAATGGAGCAACCCGGCCACCAGATCGCTTTCGGGAATATCGGCCGTGCCTATGGTGTCTGGCTGGCTGCTGTGGGCCTTGAAGGCTAACTCGTGCAGTAAATTGCGCACATTGTCCCGGTCAATCTTCAGCCACTCGGCCAGACTGGGGTAGATGTTGATGATTTGCCCGTTCTCATCTCGCAATATGCGCTGGCTTTCCCACCAATCCAGGAGTAAATCTACCGTGTCGGCATACAGTTCTTCCCGTTTTTGGGGCAGGCTGCCGCCGCGCCAGGCGTGTAGGCTGGCCATCAATGTTAATAAGAGAGGGCGTTCGGCTAATTCACGCAAACGGCCGCTGCCAAAGATAGCCCGTTTCAGCAGTTGTGCCCGTCCCTGGGCGTCAGTTTCATGCAGTCCCCGTTGGGCGGCAATGTGAGCGTACCAACGGTCTACAAAGCGGCGAATTTGCCCGGCCGAGAAGGGAGCCAGGGCCGCCTCATGAAACCCGTCCAGCTGCCAATCCTGCTTTTGGTAGGCGTAAGTGCGGCTGGTGACTAAAATGCGGGCGCGGGGCAAGGTGGCGGCCAAATCTTCTACCAATTGTTTGATTTGCGTCCGCCGCTGCTGTGCTTCAGGAACTTCATCCAGGCCGTCCAGTAAAATCAAGCCCCCTTTTGCGTCTAATTCTTGGCGCAGGTAGGGGACAAACGACTGCGTTTTATTTTCTGCTTCCAAAAAATGCCATAGATGGTCGGCGGTGACAGTTTGCCCCGGCTGCGGCAGGCCGCGGGCGGCCAGGTCGCGCAAGACGACGGGCAGAGGCAGCAAGGCGTTGTGATCCCAGCTTTGTCGTTCTTCCCGGTCTTCTCCCCGCTCATTGGGCAGGGGGGCGGTGAGCGTTTGCAGATTCACGTCTTCTCGCTGCAAACATTCCCCGGCCAGACAGAGGGTCATGAAGTTGACGAAGGTGGATTTGCCGCTGCCAGGGTTGCCTAACAGTACCAGATGTTGATGTTGGTTTAGTTGGGCTAATGCGGCCGTCTGTCGGCTTTCGGCAGATCGGCCGGGCATTATTCCTGCGGCCGTCTTGCCCAGGCTTTCTACGCGGGTTGTCAGCAAGGCAGTATACACGGCGCCCAGGTTGAGGCGGGTGTCGCGGGTGTCACTGACCGCTTTGGGGTCAATGCCGGTCAGGGAGAGGGCGTTGGCGGCTGCCAGCAAACGACGCAGGTATTGCGACCGTAAAGTATGGATGTCTACGGTCGCGGCGGGATCGGCTTCGTGGTAATTCTCAATGTATTGGTTTGTGCCAACAATGCGGTTTTCATCGCCGGTGACAACATGGCCATGAACATCGCCGCCGATGTTGACGCCCCGTTCGCCAACAGCGACGGCCGCGTCCCCCAAAGCGATGGCGCCAGAATCTACAGTTTGGGTGAATACGGCCGTAAAACGAGGCAGATTACCCAACGCTTTCAGTTCCGTTTGCAGGGTTTGGTTAAACCAGGCTCGGTCAGTGTCTGATAGCCCGGCCTGCGCCTGGGGGATGGCGTCGAACGCTTCCAGAATGTCGTCCAGCGATTGGCGAATGTGGGGTTCCTGTTCGGCTTGCTGCCGCGCCCAACGGATAATCTCATCTTCATCCGGCGATTGGGCGTCGTCGTGCCACCGTTGCAGTTGCTCGGCAATGAGATTGCCGCCCACGCCACCGGCGACGCCGCCCAGAGCCAGAATGAGAGACAGGGATAGTTGTTCTGTGGTTGGGGCATTGGCGGCCGCTTCCACAAGCGGCCATAGAGTCAGCCCGGCCACTGTGCCGTAAGCAATGAAGGGAGCCTCCCCTTTTTTGAGCCAATGTGGGAATCGTTTGAATTGGTCGGCGGCTTTTTGGCGCCAGGTTTCGGTTGTAAATGACATCTTGCCCTCTCTGTGTTCGATCAAGTGTTCATCAAGTGCGACGCACCTCGCAGGTGCGTCGCACTTATTATCTTACGCTTTGTAAGGGTTCGCCATTTAAGCGCATCAATAAGAGTAACCATTCAGGCGCCCGGCACTTCATTACCAAGTCCACTGGAGTAGCACACTCGTTTATAAGTGCCGGGCGCCTTGATGGTTTTGAATGGCGTCATATATAGAAAAGAATAGCATGGTTCAATCATGTTTTTCATCTTTACAAATGGCAGCAACAGATTAGAGTAAGGAGTGGATAAGGAAATTGACATATGGATCCGATACAATTTATAACCGAGTTGGGCGAATTTAAAACGGCCGTTGCCCAAACCCAGGCCACCGTTGAACGAGACAATATCGCAGAACGCATCTGGCAGCACGACCATACCGTTTGGAAACCAGACCCCGCCGAAATAACTAACCGGTTGGGCTGGCTGCATCTGCCTCAAACCATGCAGCCGGAACTGGAACGCATTAACGCTTTTGTACAGCAGGTAAAAGCGGATGGCTTCAGCCATGTGCTTCTGTTGGGGATGGGTGGCTCTAGTCTGGCCCCGGAGATGTTTGCCCGCACCTTTACTCAGGCAGATGGCTTACAGTTAGCTGTTGTAGACAGCACTGATCCCGATGCGATTTTGGCTTTTGCCCAAACCTTTCCCCTGGCAAAAACGCTCTTTATTGTGTCCACCAAATCTGGCGGCACGGTAGAAACATTGTCTGCCTTCAAATATTTCTACAATTGTGTCAGCGAACTTTCCGGCGCTAAAAATGCCGGGGCGCAGTTTGTGGCTATTACTGACCCCGGCAGCAAGCTGCAAACTTTGGCTGCCCAATTCAACTTCCGGGACACCTTTTTGAATGATCCTAATATCGGCGGCCGTTACTCTGTCTTATCGTTGTTTGGTCTGGTTCCGGCGGCGTTGGTGGGGGTAGATATTGCCCACCTGTTGGCGCGAGCGGCCGCAGCCGCCCAGTTTCAAGAAGCGGTGAAGTTGGGCGTGATAATAGGGACATTGGCGCAGTACGGCCGTAACAAACTCACCCTCGTCCTTTCACCTGAAATTAGCAGTCTGGCCGATTGGATTGAGCAGCTTGTGGCCGAATCCACCGGCAAAGAGGGCAAAGGAATTGTGCCTGTTGTGGGGGAACTGTTGGCCGGCCCAGAAGCGTATAGCCATGATCGCCTCTTTGTCTACATCCATTTGCCTCACAGTACGGCCGCTTCCAGCCAACTCATCACTCTGGAACACGCCGGACATCCGGCCGTAGGCATTGGGCTGAACGACCTGTATGATTTGGGAGGACAATTTATGATGTGGGAGATGGCGACGGCCGTTGCCGGACACCTGTTAAACATTCAACCCTTTGACCAACCCAACGTAGAAGCGGCCAAAATATTAGCTCGCCAGATGGTAGCCACTTACCATGAAACAGGGCAACTTCCGGCGGGTGAATCTGTAGAAGGGACGGCCGACAATCTGCAAACCTTCCTCTCCCAAACAAAACCAGGCGATTACGTTTCCCTCCAGGCGTATGTCCAACCCACGCCAGAAACGGACGCAGCTTTACAAACCCTGCGAACCCACATCCGCGACAGATACAAAGTGGCCACTACCGTTGGCTATGGCCCGCGCTTTCTACATTCCACCGGTCAACTGCATAAAGGGGACGACGGCCGTGGACTCTTCATCCAATTCACCTCCGACCCGGCCCAAGATGTCCCCATTCCCGATGAAGCCGGTCAACCACAATCAGCCATGAGCTTTGGCGTATTGAAAATGGCTCAGGCGTTAGGGGATGGGCAAGCTTTGCTGGACGGAAACCGCCGCTTCTTCCGTTTCCATTTGGGCGCGGATGTGCCTGGTGGCCTGGCAACATTACTGTTTAGACGGTAGACGGATGACGGTCATCTAACAAGGAGAAAAAATGACAATCCCCACAGCAGACATTGCTCTAATTGGGCTGGCCGTGATGGGCCAGAACCTAGTTTTGAATATGAACGATCATGGTTACACGGTGGCGGTGTATAACCGCACCACGGCCGTAACCGATGAATTTTTGAACGGCCCAGCGCAGGGCACGGCCGTAATTCCTGCTTACACTCTGGAAGAACTGGTCAGCCATCTCAAACGGCCGCGTCGCCTCATGCTCATGGTAAAAGCGGGACGGCCGGTAGACCTGGTAATCGAATCGCTGCTGCCTTATTTAGAAGAAGGAGACATCATTATTGATGGCGGCAACTCCCATTACCCCGACTCCATCCGCCGCACCCATGAGTTGGAAGAAAAAGGGCTGTTGTTCATTGGCAGTGGTGTTTCCGGCGGTGAAGAGGGAGCGCGGTACGGTCCCTCCATCATGCCCGGTGGTTCCCCGGCCGCCTGGCCGCATATGAAGGAAATCTTGCAAGCCATTGCCGCCAAAGTAGCCGACGGGACGCCTTGCTGTGATTGGGTAGGGGAAGATGGAGCCGGGCATTTTGTGAAGATGGTTCACAATGGGATTGAATATGGGGATATGCAGTTGATCACTGAAGCGTACCATCTCTTGAAAGATGTATTGGGACTGACTCCGGCTGAAATGAGTCCTATTTTTGCTGATTGGAATGAGGGCGATTTAAGCTCTTACCTCATCGAAATTACGGCCGAAATTCTGGCCTTTAAGGATGAGGATGGCGGGCCGTTGGTGGACAAGATTTTGGATACGGCTGGGCAAAAGGGAACGGGAAAGTGGACGGCCGTGTCTGCCCTCGATTTTGGCATCCCCTTAACCCTCATTGGCGAGGCTGTCTTTTCCCGTTTTCTGTCGGCGTTGAAAGAGGAACGGGTAGCGGCGGCCCAAGTATTGTCTGGACCGGAAGCTCAATATGGTGGCGACAGAGCAGCCTTTGTAGAAGATGTGCGGCAGGCATTGTATGCTTCCAAAATCATCTCCTATACTCAGGGCTATATGTTGTTTCGAGCGGCCGCGCAAGAGCAAGGCTGGAATTTGAATTACGGCGGTATTGCTCTGATGTGGCGGGAAGGTTGTATTATTCGAGCCGCATTTTTAGACAAGATTAAAGCGGCCTTTGACGAAAATCCTCAGCTAACCAACCTCCTGTTAGCCCCCTATTTTAAGGCTCAGGTAGAAGCGGCGCAGGCGGCCTGGCGGCGGGTCGTTGCCAAAGCGGTACAGTTGGGCATTCCCACCCCAGCCATGTCTAGCGCATTATCGTTTTATGATGGGTATCGTCACGGCCGTTTACCGGCCAACCTTTTACAAGCCCAACGAGACTACTTCGGAGCGCACACCTATGAACGTGTGGATCATCCTCGCGGCCAATTCTTCCACACCAATTGGACCGGCGAAGGCGGCGATGTGACGTCAGGTACGTACAATGCGTGAGGAAGTATGCAAGTATGCAAGT
>JAAEOP010000110.1 GCA_024223125.1 Chloroflexota bacterium | reverse complement strand
GCAAGTAGCCGGCGGCCCCAACGAAGCCCGCCGCAACGCCGCCACCTGGGCCTTGGAGCAGATGTTAAATGATGACAATGAGGCCCAGAGGGAGCGGTATCGGGCGCAATTGGTGCAGACCGCTTTTACTCCAAACGCCAAATATGTTAAACCGGCTATGATGACTGTGGTCAGGCTGACCCAACAGGACAAATCGGTATCGGCCCAGGTTGTCCCCCGCTTGATGGAGGCAGCCTTTACCCCGGATTCAGGACTGGTTGAACCGGCAATGGAAGCCTTGACAGAACTGGTCCAACAGGACAAATCCGTATCGGCAGAAGTTATCTCGCGCTTGATGAAGGCAGCCTTTACCCCGGACTCAGGACTGGTCGAACCGGCAATAAAAACCTTAGCAGTATTATCACAGCAAGATGAAACCGTATCCGCTAAGGTTATCCCCCGCTTGATGGAGGCAGCCTTTACACCAAGCTCAAACCTGGTCGAGCCGGCAATGGGTGCCTTGACAGAATTGGCTCGACAGGACGAATCCGTATTAGCGGAGTTGATGAAAGTAGCCTTCACCCCGAACGCGGAATATGTTAAACCGGCAATGGAAACATTAGCAGTGTTATCACAGCAAGATGAAACCGTATCCGATAAGGTTATCCCCCGCTTGATGGAGGCAGCCTTTACGCCAAACTCAAACCTGGTCGAGCCGGCAATGGAAGTATTAGCAACGCTGGCCCCACAAGACAAATCTGTATTAACGGCAATTGTTTCCCGATTGCCCGGCATAGTTGCTAAAAAACATACACCGGTCAGTCAAGCGATTGTGGCCTTGTTAACTGACAACCGTCTTGCTCCGCTGGTGGCCGGCTGGCTCGACTACCTTCTGGCCAAAGTACCGGGGATGTCGCTTTACATGGCCCGCTACCCGGTGACCAACGCCCAATATCGCCGCTTTGTCGAAGAGGATGGTTATAAAAATGAAAAATGGTGGAGTGAAGCAGGTTGGCAGTGGCGGCACAATCCATCGAATTATCGCCAGAAGTCGGTCGTTGAGCCTGAATACTGGACTGATGAAAAATGGAACGGCCCAACGCTGCCTGTGGTCGGTGTTTCGTGGTACGAGGCCGAAGCTTACTGCAATTGGCTAACGGAATATACCGGACGTGAGTGCCGGCTGCCCACAGGAAAAGAGTGGCAGCAAGCGGCTCAGGGTGATGATGGCCGAAAATACCCTTGGGGTAATAACTGGCAAAAAGGGGTTTGCAACACCAGCGAAGCCGGCCTCAAACGCACCAGTCCGGTGGGACAGTTTTCTCCGGACGGAGATTCTCCCCCGGGCTGCGCCGATATGAGCGGCAATGTGTGGGAGTGGTGTTCGGATTGGAGTGACGAAAAAGAACAAATGTTCCGTGTGTTGCGGGGCGGGTCCTGGTACTACGACCAAGCCCTCGCTCGCTGCGACTCCCGCAGCGGCCACTACCCGGACAATGGTTACAACTACTATGGATTTCGAGTAGTCTCCCCCATTTTCTGAGTCCTGAAATTCTGGACTTCTGTAATTCTGAAAAGAGGCAAAGTAAGGGAGAGGTTAGAAATCAAGGTAGAGATAAGTCAAGCAAAAGATTTCCCCCGTAAGGGGTCGATTTAAAATTTAACCCTTCGGGGACTCCTCGCTTAACGATATGGGTCAGTCAGTTGCATAACTATTTTGGTAACTTGTACTCACCCTCATGTCATTTCGACGAGGAACGAGGAGAAATCTTCGTTGTTCAACGCCTATTTAGGACCTAACCCATGGAATTCTTGTACATTGAGCAAGAAAGTTGTAAACAAGCACCTTGTTTGGTTCCGGCTCGTCCGGGTTAGGCATCAGCCAAAAAGATTTCTCGGCAAAAAACGCCTCGAAATGACATTTAAACGGCCAACTGCGTAAGTACTGTGGAGATCCATTTCAATCTCCCAATCTCTAATCTCCTAATCTCTATTTTATACAAGGAGAAGACTCTATGACCCAACCCAACTGGACCGACCGGGAAATCCGGGCAAAAGACCAGGACACCCTGCGCTTTCAGCAATACTGCCAGGTGCTGACCGCTATTATCGGCCAGGCCGACACCCCGCTGACCGTGGGCATCTTTGGCCCGTGGGGCAGCGGCAAAACCAGCCTGATGCGCTTGATAGAGGAAGCCCTGCAACAACAGGCGCAAGCCCCTGTCACCGTCTGGTTCAACGCCTGGAAATACGATCAGGAAGAAGCCCTATGGCGGGCGCTGGTCATCCAGGTTCTCAACGCCTTCCGCCCCCCGGCTAAAGAGCCGGCTGAAGATATCCCATCCCCCCCGGAAAGCCATTTGCAAGAGCTGGCCCGGCGCAAAAAAGCGCATGAAGCCCTCAACCAACGCCTGGATGACCTGGAGGCCAGCCTTTACCGCACCGTTGAGCGGGAAGAAGTGGGCGGGGTGACCCTTGATTGGGACAAACTGCTCAAAGGTTCGGTAATGGGCATTACCCATCTCAGCCTCAGCGCCCTGCCCGGCGTGGGCTCGGTCCTGGGCAAAATGATGGAAGAGGCCCAAAAGCAGATTACCGGCCAAGATTTAACCACCATCTTCGAAGCCATTCAGCGCGAGCGACGCAAGGTGTACCGGCAGCACATTCAATCGCTGGAGCAGTTTCAGCAAAGGTTTGAGCAGTTGGTTAAAACAGAGGCGCTGGACAAAAATCGGCGACTGCTTGTATTTATTGACGACCTGGATCGCTGCCTGCCGGAAAAGGCCATCGAGGTTTTGGAAGCGCTCAAGCTCTTTATCGATGTGCCCGGCTGTATCTTCTTTCTGGGGGCCGACCGGGAGGTGATTCAAAAAGGTATTCGGGTCAAATACCAGGGTTTCCTGGTTGATAGCGATGACCCGGCGGCAGCCGACCGCCGCATTCCCATCAGTGGCGATAACTACCTGGAAAAAATTGTCCAACTCCCCTTCCACCTGCTGCCTTTGGATGAAGAACGGGTGAAGGAGTTCATTGAAAAAAGTGGGGTTGA
The DNA here is from genome assembly GCA_024223125.1 of Chloroflexota bacterium. The sequence goes on along the minus strand of JAAEOP010000110.1, from coordinate 1,378 downwards.
ACTGCCGCCGGGCTGTGCCGATATCTTTGCCGCCGGGCTGGAAGCCAACCCGCGCAAAGTAAAACGCACGCTCAATATCTTTCGCCTGCTCCACCAACTGGCCCGCATGCGGCAAGATGAGTTCCGGGTCGAGGGGCAGCCGGTTGAAATCAAGCCCCAACTGCTGGCCAAGGTAGTGGTCATCCAAAGCCGCTACCGGGAACTGTACACGGACCTGGTTGAGTTTCCCATCCTGGTGCAGGATTTAGAGCGGCTCTTTGTCAGCGGCCAAAAGCCGGGCTTGTCCGTCGCGCCCCCGGCCGGAGAACAGCCCCCTGAAACGTTCAATCAGGCCGGCGAGTCACAGGATGTTGTTTTGAACCTTGAACCGGCAGTCGCCGCAGAGCAGCCTGCCCCCACCCTGTTGGAAAAATACCAAAACCTGCGCCCGCTGCAGCGCTTACTGCGGGCAGGCGAGGCCTGTTTTGCCAATCTATCCCTGGCCGAGGTAAAACTCTATCTCTACCTGACCTACACCACCGACGAAAGCCAGGCCAAAGCCGTCGAAACGGGAAATATTGATCGCTGGTGGGCGCAGCTTCTCAGCCACGACTCAACCAAGATCAACAACGCCCTGTCAGAAATTCGCGCCGAAGCCCCCGGGGAATGGGAGGGGGTAGTGAAGCGGCTGGAAGGTTTGGTCCAACAAGCCACAGAACCGGGACAGCGACCGGCTGCCAACCTGGCCCTGGCCTATATGTTTGATGAGTTGATCTCGATTGCTGCCGGTCAATATCCCGTTGGGTCTCGCGGCGGCAAACAATTTATTGAAGGCTTCAAAATCGGTCGCTATCCGGTCAGCAACGCCGGTTACAAACTATTTCTCAAAGAAAACCCAAAACAGGAGCCACCGCAGGGCTGGCAGGACGGCTGGTACCCTCCGGGAGAGGGCAGCCGGCCGGTAACCGGTGTTAGCCGGCAAGATGCTCAGGCCTTTTGCGGCTGGGCCGGCAAACGGTTACCCAAAGCGCACGAATGGCAGGCCGCGTCAGAAGAGTTTGAGGTCAGTACCATTTCGGAATGGACCCAAACCGGAAGTGGAAACGGGTATACGTATAAAATCTTGCCAACAGAAGAAAGCCTGCCCCTCACCGAAAAAAATGACCAGCTTGGCTTTCGGGTGGCTGAATAGACGACTATCAATACGTCACTTCGATCCCCTGATCCGGCAAGATTGCCCCAACCTGCCCCTCCCCATCCGGCCTCAGCATCAACACAAACTCGTCACTTTGGCCGGCGGGGATACGCCAGGGGAAGCGATTGCCGACCGGACTTACGGTGGCACCGTGAAGCTGTGAAGCTGGATATCTGCTCTCCATACGGAATGGAACGAATCGTT
>JAAEOP010000109.1 GCA_024223125.1 Chloroflexota bacterium | reverse complement strand
TGCCTCAACCCGTTTATGCTGCCGGGCCCGTAACGACATGCACCGAAAGCGCGTTAAGAATCGCCTTGACTGGTGGGGGTCTGGTTACATTTACCTGTGGTCCCGCCACAATTACCCTGACCGCACCGATAACTGTTACGCGGAGTACCACCATCGATGGCGGCGGGCTTATTACGTTTCTTGGAGATGGCAACTCCCGCATTTTTGATGTGACTGATAATAGTGTGCCAAACTTTGAACTGAAGTTGATCGGTTTGACAGTTAGTGGAGGACGCGCTGACAGCGGTGGCGCTGTTGTAGTTGACAATGGCAATACGGTAACCGTGGTCAACAGCACTCTCTCTAACAATGTCGTGCAAGCACGGGGCGGGGCCATTTATGCTGCATCTGCTGCCACAGTTAACATTACCAATAGTACGGTCATTAGCAATCTTGCCGGAGGTTCGGGTTCTGCTGAAGGCGGCGCTATTTACACCATGTTTGCCACGGTCAACATCGTAAATAGCGCTATCATCAGCAATACCGTATCTGATAACCGCGATGGTGGTGGTATGTATAATTTCGAAAGTGACCTGATCCTGGTCAATAGTACCCTCTCTCATAATAATACTGGAAATAGGGGGGGGGCTCTAGTCGTTAACCAAAGTACAGCACTCATTACCAATACAACTATCTCTGGCAATTCCGCAACAAGAGGCGGTGGTTTGGTTATATTTAATGGCGGTACCGTTAACACAAAAAATACCATTATTGCCGGCAACACCGCCCCCAGTGGGGGACCTGATTGCGACTTTGATAGTGTAACTTCTCAAGGGTATAACCTGATTGGGGATACGTCAGGTTGTACCATAACTGGTGACCTCACCGGTAACATCACCAATCAGAACCCGCTTCTTGGCTCGCTGGCCGATAATGGCGGCGCCACT
>JAAEOP010000108.1 GCA_024223125.1 Chloroflexota bacterium | reverse complement strand
AATAACCAGGGCCACTTTATCCTCGACTTTAGGCGTACGACGCACAATCAGACCATCATCGGTCAGGCGGACAATGTCGTGATAGGCTGCACCAAACCCCGCCAGCATATCTGGGACGAGTGAGCCCGGATTATTAATAAGCTTTTTTGTGCGTGCTGACATATATCCTCACTAAAAAACGGTTCTAAAGCCTGAAACTTGGTTAGTAACTTACTCGTTTGAGAAGTTACCGTGATGCGTAATTCGTGACGCGTGATAAATTTACTTCGAGAATCCTCACGCATCACTGAGTATGAATAAAGCAGGACACTCAACTAATTCTCATTCAGAGTAAAATGCTGACGTAAAAAGGATAACGCATGTTGAGCTTCAGCATCAAAATCTTTAACCAGAGGGCGCCACACATTTACGGTGCGACCTGTTTCAGCATTTGGATTAGGGAATGTTTCAATCACAATGCCGCCCTGGTAATGCACATCGGTTAAGGCCTGATTGACGGCTGTCCAATCAATATGGCCCTGTCCCGGCAGTTTACGGTTACTGGCAGCGCAATGAAAATGACCAATATTGTTACCCGCCAGGCGAATGGCCTCAGCAATATTATCCTCTTCCATGTTAAGATGGTAGGTATCCAGATGAAGTTTGGCCGCCGGATGGTCTACCTGTT
>JAAEOP010000107.1 GCA_024223125.1 Chloroflexota bacterium | reverse complement strand
CGCCAATCTGGCGACCTCATTTAGCTCGGCCCGGATTGCCAAATCCGGGTCATAAACGCTGGATTTGGCAATCCAGCGAGAGCAAATAGGGAAGTTAATTAAATCTCATTCCTAAGGGTTCCCTTAGCACTAAAAGCGTGCGGGAATGACGGCTAGATTGTGTTCAACATCATCCTGACCACTACACTTTTTCTGAAAAACTATAGCCTTCTGACGCCTAAAACTCAAGAATGTTTGAAACGGTTTTGGGAACATTATTTTTCTGGAACTCCCTTAGCCAAACCATCTTGGCAGTTGAACTTGATGATACTTGCCGAATGCAGTATTATCTCATCAACATCAATCTACAGTTGTTAAAGAAGGCCAGTTGGTGGCCTGTGATGCGCTTGGTGGATTCCAACCCGTAGGCTAGTAAACATTTAGATAGGCAGGTACGATAATGCTGAAGAATCAGCCGGCGAGAATCTATAAGCCCTTGAGAATTCCTAAAAACCGCCGGCACAAAGCTCACCGCTCAAGAAGGGAGGATAAAACTGATGCTTGTCCGTGATCGCATGACGCCCAACCCAACCACCGTCCGCCCAAATAGCGACCCTATGGCTGCTCAAATGCTGCTGCGTTACAACAAATTTCGGCGCTTGCCCGTGGTCGATGAAAAGGGCCAGTTGATCGGTATTGTTACGGACTCAGATTTGAATCTCTTTCTGACAACCAGCCCTTCACCGGGCGTTGTAAAACGCCAGCACCGGGTAGAACAGGTGATGACAACGCCGGTCATCACCGTCTCCCCCGACTACCCCTTGGAGGAAGCCGCCCAATTGATGCTGAAACGCAAAATCGGGGGGGCACCCGT
>JAAEOP010000106.1 GCA_024223125.1 Chloroflexota bacterium | reverse complement strand
CTCAAACTTGGTCGGTTGATTTGGAAGCGGGCGAACTAGACAGTAGTGAAAATTCAGATATTTGGTTTGAGGCGGACACAGCTACTGAACGATTTATTACTCCTCGAAATGGCGCGTTAATAGCGGCAGTTGTTCTAACCGGTGAGATACAGGTTGAGGATTGTGCTGAAGCGCCATTTTCAACTACCAGGATTGATATTAACACGCTGGCTGTGGGGTCATACGTTTGTGTTCAGACTAATTCAGGAAACTATGCCGTCATTAGGCTTGATGCCGCCGTGGGGCCAAGTCCTGGAACACTCACTGTCACCTACACCGTTTGGGCGGCCGGTAATCTGACCATTCCTCAAACCTGGACGGTTGACCTGGATACGGGACTTATCGGTGCGGGTAGTTTAGCCGATATCTGGTTTGAAGCGGTTACGGAGACCGAACGCTATGTAACGCCGCGAAACGGCGCTCAAATTGCAGCCGTGGGAACGACGTCTCTTGGGAGAGACGGATGTGCTGCGGTTTCCCTTGCAGATAGCCGAATACACATCAATGCCCTTCCGCCAGGTACTTATGTTTGTGTTCGTACAAACCAGGGACATTATTCAGAATTTCGTGTCAATGAGGCGGTTGGGCCAAGCCCAGGTACGCTCAATATCAGCTACAGTACCTCAGAATAGAGCTTTTTTACAGAAACTGTTTTTTGAAGGGTATGACAGATGTCAGCCGAACAAAACAACCAGCCCAAACCAAAGATTAAGGAACCGCAGAAGCCACCGCCGGTGACGGAGCAGATTGCGACCGAATGGGGTGGGTTGGCAAACGGCCGTGTCTCTTCCATATCTGATTCACCTTCTCCACAATTAAACCGGGCCAAACGCTTGTCTCCGGCGGCTTCGGTCTTTACTCAAATTGCCATGCGGCAGATGGTCGGGGATGGGATTATGAATTTGCCGGGGGAAAGGTCGGCGCGGCCGCTGCGCCAGGCGACTGTTTTACAAATGCAGCAATGGCAAGGGAATACGGCCGTGCAGCGGGCTTTGATAAATCATTATGTTTCCGGAACGCGCCTAAACATGGTGCAGCGAGATTTGCCAGAGGAGATTCCGGCCGATCGTGTACGCACGTTACTGGACACCACATTAGCCAGGCCACCTGGTGAAGGACGAGAAACTACTCGCCCAGACACAGTTTTGATTCGTGAAGTGGATCGGGCAGTATGGGGATTGTATGGCTCTTATTTTACACGTGCCGAACATCTGACCGAGCCGGGCGTGGTGCGAATGCTCAATCTGGAAGAATTCGTAGCTGCTCGTGATGAATCTCAGACTGAACGAGGCCAAACAACGCTTTCGGAACAAATGGCTTCTCAAACTCAGGCTGAAATTGAACGTCTGGTTGCCGCTGGCGGACGCCCCCCCTGGGCCGTGACAAACTTTGTAACAGCGGCTCAAAGCCATCAATTGGATGGTTTAAACGCAGCACAACCCTGGCGTTCGACCGGAGCGGCTCTGGCAGCCTGGCGTAGATGGATGTCTCATCTGGCCATGGCCACAGCCCGAACTTATGGAGGTCGGGCTGAAATGGGCGTGGGCGAAGGCTTTACAGAAATGAGTTCGTCGGGAAGTGGTGAATCTACACAAATCTCGGTTTTATCAGAATCACCTGCTCTGGTGGGGTCATTGGCGCATGAAGCGATCCATTTTTATTCGTCGCCAGCTTTTTTTCGGACGGCTATTCGGACGGCCGTAGATACAGTTCTTTCTGGCCCATCCGGGTCTTCTGTACCCGAGGAAGAGGTTGGTCAGCATTCTCGTTTTCGTCGGGCTGATCAGGTCTTGCGCGAAGGCACAACCCAATATTTTACCTTGCAGTTGCTAACGGAAGGATACCTGCAATTTGAGCATCCTCATACAGCTTACGATGATGCTGTGCGCGAGGTGACGCAAATGGCAGAATATTATGGCGAAGAAACCCTGCGTCGAGCTTACTTCGGTGGCGACACCACGGCGATGCAACAATTGGGGATGATGACAGAAGAATAGAGGCAATGTGAGTGAGTAAGGAAAAGCAGGCACAGCAGAAAGAGAATAAAGGGCAACGGCCGTCACCCACTCCCCAAACCCCCGTTGCCAAACTAACGCCTGCTCAAACTAGTTTGCAAAATCCGGCGCAGTTGGAGAGACTGCCCAATCATCCTACCTCGCATCCCATTCGGCGAGCGACGATTTTACGGATGCAGCAGCGGCAGGGGAATGCGGCCGTGCAGCGTTATTTGCAGCAGGTGACAAGCCGGCCAACATCAACTCTCATTCAGCGGCGGAAAATTGGTATGCGCCAGATTAGGGGAATGGGACAGGTTATTGATCTCGGTAAAACAATCAATAAGGCCGGACAGGAATTCAAGGTAGCGCCAGAAATTATCGGCGTGATCATTATGCACGAGTCCCAGGCTGCTGAACGCGCTCAGCTTTCCTTTGAATGGTTGGCAAATGCGGCCGAACGTTTACAGGCCAAAATCCAGGGAGATTCAGCCTCTATTGGTATTGGGCAGATGCAGGTAGGAAAGGCAAAAAAACTGCGTCAGAAATATCCCCAGCTTGTTGGTAGCGGTGTCGTGGATGATCTGTTGAACAAAAAGCGAGCGGCGCGTTATGTAGCGGCCCAGTTAAGTGAAATTCAGACACAATTAGATGCTTTTCTGGCTGCACAAAAAGCAACACTTACTGATGATGCTAAAAATGATATGCTAGCGCTTGGGTATAATATTGGCTGGGTTAAATTACGAGATCGAAATCTAAAAGACCGTAACTTTGGAGCTGATATTCCCGCTCGTGTAGCCACCATACGTAATCGTAGCAATTATTTGAAGAAGACAACCGCTTTTGTTGATCTCATTCGTACATTCCTGGCAAAAACGAAATGAAAGAACAGCAGGTACAGCAGAAACAGAATAAACTGCAACGGCCGTTGTCCACCCCAGAAACATTAGCCACGGCCGAGTTAACGTTGGCTGAAACCGGGCTGCAAAATCCAGGGCAGATGATGGAGTTGCCCAACCATCCCACCTCACGTTCCATTCGGCAGGCGACGGTTTTACATATGCAGCAGCAACATGGAAACGGTACTGTGCAACGTGAAAATGGCAGCGGGCCAAAGGATGCGGGCACACTGCCTGCTGGAGTTCCACCAGCCCCTGCGGCGGCCCCAACAGCAGCTACATTTACCAAAAAAGAGTTTAGTCGGAAATTCGGCCGATTTGACGCTAAATACAAGCCGGTGGCGCCAATGCCCAAGGTTGGCGACTTGAGAATTTCTTTGAAGGTACATATCACCTTTGCCAATATTTCCCGAGTCATGATGCGGAAAGAACCATTTAAGTCTCATCGTTTTACGTCGAAACAGTTGGCTGATTTTGCTTGGACTAAAACCGAAAAGGAGAGCTTTGAAAGTGACTTTGTCTCCAGTGCAAGAAATGGTTGGAGTAACAAACATATACTTCGTTTGCAAGAACCGGGTTTTGCCAAATATCGCAGCCGGGTAGAAGTTGATGTTGTTAGCGTGAGCGATCCTGGCCTGGCGCACACAAAAATTACCGCCCAGAAAGTTCCTAAAGGCGCGCCCCGCTTACGCTCATCGGTTAAAGGGGATAAGGCTACATTAGATATTTGTGATCCTAGCGTTCTGGAGTCCAAATCAAATGATGAAGCAGATTATATTCGACAAGTTGGGCCTTTTGGTTTTAACAGCTCCAAACTAACCCCTAAACTGTCTTCCCAGTTAGAAAAGGTCAAAGATGGCATTAAACCGCTGCTGCCGGCCGTTAAAAAACCGGATGATCTAAATCTTACACTCACAGGTAGAGCCAGTTCAGAAGGGAGAAAATCGTATAATGAAAGATTGGCTGACAAGCGAGCCAATGAGGTAGCTGGTTACTTGAGACCAGATATTGGCCTATCTATGACAATTGTGGCTGGTGAAGAAAATGCTACCAGAGATAAAAAGTTTCGCCGCGTTGATGTGGCTTATTCTAAACCTTCGCGAAAAAGCAAACAGTTAAAACAAAATGTAGCCGCTCACGAGGCTGGCCATATGTTTGGCCTGGGTGATGAGTATGTAGAAGAAAAGCCCAAGGATCCAGATTTAGAACCAAAATTTCTGGCCGATAAGCCTACACATCATGGGGTTGTGAAAACGGTGCTTGGTACAGAAACGGCCGATGATCTCTTGGTACAAAACTCAAACAGTATTATGTCTCACGGCAATCAGGTGAAGCGTGGTCACTATATACCTTTTGTAGCCGCCATTCTTAAAATGACGGGGAAGAAATGGACAGTGGGAAGAGAGATATCGTGAGTAAAAAACAAAAAAAAGCGCAGCCTAAACCAAAAGAGGTGCATTCATCGCCAACAGCGGCGACAGCACAAACAACAGGTAACCTGGCTCCACTCCTGGATATGATACCGGCAATGGGCATGGAACGTGCCTTGCCACAGCACGCTACCACACGGCCGTTGCGCCAATCTCAAATCCTGCAACTACAACGATTGCATGGTAATGCTCATGTGAAAAAGTTTGTCCATTTCCAGCAAAGCAAAGTTATTCAAAGACAGGCCGATGAAAAAAATAAAGGCGCTAAAAAAGCGAGTGACTCAGTAAAACGAAAAATTGCGGCCATTGCTCTGGCTGAATCATATGCCGGACAGGAAAGTGACATTGCCTGGATTTACTATAATCGTTGGCAGAAACAGGGAGACAAGGGATTAAAAGCCTCGGTAGCCTATCGTGACAAGAGTATGTGGTACAAAGTGTGGGCCACCGCTCTGGGCGAGACTGCATTTGCCAAAGATAAAGGATCGCATGGCGATCCTAAAAAATATAAAAACTTATCCGAATATGTCCAGAAAAATAGCTGGTTTAAGAAAAAGGCGCAGCCACGTGCTGATAATACGAAAGCGATAGTGGACGAGGTTTTCAAGGACCCCAAGAAAAATCCCTATAAGGGTTGGATGGGTCAGGGTAATTTACATGACATCAATTTGGATAAAGGTAAATGGCGACAGGCACGCCAATATCTTCATTTGCAGCAACAAAAAAAGGTAGCAGATATTTTTATAAAAGAACTACCGGCTGGCAAGCCAAAAAATTATTCTTTCGTTTTTGACGAGAATGCAATTCGTATTTATTTCCAGAAAAATCCGAAGATGCTACCCAAGAAAGTAAAATCGTATGCTCCCTAGTAAATAGTTGAGGAATGACGTGAGCAAGGAACATCAGGTTCAGCAGAAACAGAATAAAGTGCAACGGCCGTTACCCCACCAAAACCAACCTCCCGCTGCCGAACTAACGCCGGCCCAAACCGGTCTGCAAAATCCGGCGCAGTTAAACGGGCTGCCCAGCTATCCCACTTCTCGCGCTGTTCGGCAGGCGATGGTTTTACGAATGCAGCAACAGCAAGGAAACATTGTGACGCAGCGACTCTTGAATGGCTCCGGATCGGGAGCGCCAGCGGCCGCCATTGTGCAGCGGGCGCCCAGCGCGGCACAGCAAGCCCAATGGGAAACAGATTGGAATGACGCCAGTTTACAGCGATATCAGCGTCATTTTAGGGGAGACAGTCGGCCGTCGGGAACATCCAAGCAGCGATATGATGTTTTGTGTCCGCGTTATTTTGATCATGGTATCCAACGGCCGTTAATCTACATCCGCGACCACATTGTAACGGCCAATTTTTTCCAGTTCTCTACACCGGCACATAACGGTTTAGCGGCCGCGTTGACTGCGGCCGAAACCAGTCTTAAAGCTAAGGGGTATGGCGACGAAATCCCACTTACGTCGGGCCATGCTTTTAATCCCCGTACAACGAGCGAAGGCAATTGGAGCAACCATGCCGATGGCAAAGCAATAGATTTTGATCCCGATATAAATCCGCGCTTGAGCAATAAAAATCAACGCAATGTCATTTCTGCCCTGACTGGATTTGATATGACCAAACCCAATCCGGGAGCAGATGCTGGCCTGGATAGTTACGATGCCAGCAAAGCTGCCAGTGAGAGTTTTCAAAAGAATTTCAATCCGCAGGGGTTGCGAGATCGCCTAGAGATACTCACAGGCCAGGAGGATTTCATCGTTACTCGAAAAATGACAACTCGCGGGCATTTGGACTCCGTGCCCAAAGGGCGGGCGGCTTCGGCGGAGGATAAAAGGCTAAGAGCAGAGCTAAAAGATTCCTTGAAGGAGCTAAAAAAAGAGGCGCAATCAGTAGCTGTCCAAAAAAAGCTGTTAAAAAAAGAGTTGAAAAAATTTGAGAACCTGGATGATGCCATCAGCAAACTACAAAGCGAGATTTTTTGGGGCAATCTAACGATTCCCTTTTTAGACATTGCCATTTCAAATACAACCGGAAAAGAAAAAAATAAACTAAAGCGCAAGAAGAAGGCTGAACAACGTGCTGTGAACAAGGCCAAAAAACAGTTAAAGAAAAAGGAAAAACAAAGAGACTCGGATAAGTTGCGCCAATATGCACGTACCGGTTTTCTGAACTTGTCTAAGGATATTGTAACGGCGTTAACAGATGCCGGCCTGGAGTGGGGTGGTGATTGGGGCAAACCCCATTCAAAAGACTTTATGCATTTTGAGGTCCCTTAGCTTCTTGAGCATGTAGCAATGAAAGAACAGCAATCACAGCAGAAACAGAATAAGCTGCAACGGCCGTCCCCCCTCCAAGACCAGGCTCCCGTTGCCGAATTAACTCCTGCCCAAATTGGAGGCACGTTCTGAGATGAGTGAAAAACAAGCCCCCAAACCGAAGCGACAAACAAAAAATAGGGTTAAACGGCCGCCGCCGGCCGCCCGATCTACAGAAGCATTGTTGCCACAAGTTGTTACCCAGGTCGCGCCGGAATCAATCCTGGATTTGCCATCTCATGTGACAGCACGGCCGTTGCGCCAGACGGCTCTATTACATCTACAACAAAGTCGCGGCAATGCTCATGTCCAACGCTTGTTTCCTCGTCAACAAGCTGACGAATCTCAAATTCAGCGAAGAGGACCGGATGATGAAGGCATGACCTTTTCTGAGATGTGGGCTAAGGCCGTTATGGAGGATCCCAAGGTCATGGCCATACAGGCAAAATCTATTGCCGATGACATTGCCAAGTTGCTCAGCCAACTGAAGCCGGGCGAACCTTATTTTGAAACGCTATATACAACTTACTGGGGTTTTGGTAAGTTAATTGTAGCCTTGAAAAAGATGCCTGACGGGGCCACTACCACACTCGAACAGCGTAATGCAGCCAACAATTTAGCTCAAAAATGGGCCAATGTTAAAGCCAGTATGGAAGCCAACCACAAACGACAGATGAAGAAAAATCTAGCCAAAGCCAGGGAGGGGGCGCGGGCATTGCAAATACAGCTTTTATATTCTTACCACGATATCTATGCCGCCGGAAAAGAGCCGGAAGATGTAAAACTAGGCGGGTTGGACACGATGAAAGGTATGGCTGAAAAAGGCGTTGATTTATTGAAAGCAATCAATGAAGCCGATGCGGGAATAAGCGGCCGTTCGATAACGCCTGTTATTCCTGTACTAGATAAAATTTTGTCGATTGTCAATGTGATTGCAGGCTGGAAAGTAACATCTTCACTTGCCGCTGATAGCACAAAAGCGATTGCTGCTCTACAGAATGCATTGAGTTTAGCTAACACGGGGCTTAGTTTAACCGGGTTTGGTAAATTTCTGCCCCTCTTTAGTTACATTGGGCCGCTGTTGGATGGTATTGCCAAAGGGTGGGGTCGGCTGGTAGCGGCATTAAGTAAAAAAAACCGAATGTGGTGGGAAGCGCGTGAAGTTGTAGGGGATGATTTACCCCATCCCGGCGCGGAACCAGGAGGGCGAGCAGTTTTTTCGTATATGAAGAAAATCTATAAAGTCTCGGCGCCACCTTCGGGAAATCCATCAGACAAAGTTGTCGAGTTCTTTGACGATAATCGAGAAATGTTCACCAAATCTGTTAAAGAAGTCATGGGCAAATCCTGGTCAAAGGTACCAACAAAGCGTACGTGGTACCTTTTCGGGAAAGAGGCTGATCCCAATAAGCTTAATAAATGGGTTTTCTATAACAAGGATATGGTCTGGCGGCTGATCTATGGACGGGGCATGGAGCCGCCGACCAAGTAATGATGTTGGATTCACAATGGAATAAGAAATTTGAAAGTTAAATATGAGTAAAGAACAGCAGGCACAGCAGAAACAGAATAAACCGCAACGGCCGTTGTCCACCCCAGAAACATTAGCCACGGCCGAGTTAACGTTGGCTGAAACCGGGCTGCAAAATCCAGGGCAAATGATGGGGTTGCCCAACCATCCTACCTCACGTTCTATTCGCCAGGCTACAGTTTTACGAATGCAGCAGCGGCAGGGGAATGCGGCCGTGCAACGCTATCTAAGTCGGCCGGTATTTCCACGTCAAACTGCACGGCCGCAGCTGGCTGCGCCTGAGTCTTCATTTATCCAGAAGTTCGATCCTCGTTACCACCGGCAATCTTTAGTTGAAGGGATGGTGGGGTCTGGTTTTTCTGCGGAAGAAATTGGGCAGATGTACGCTGCTAACTGGGAGCGTGATTTTTCTCAGGCACATCCGGCTTTAGGCGCTATTGTGTTGGCCTGGAAACGAGTGAAGATGGCAGCCAGTAAATCACGCCTGACGGAAAGGGAGATCAACGCCTTTGAAGGTTCCATTAGCAGTCTGGTAGATATGGTTCCCTTTCGGGTTGGTGAATTGTTGAATGAAGAGGCGTATGGTGGTTACCGTTATTTTGAGCATATGGATAATCCAACTGCCGATATGAGCGGAGAAGCCAGAGAATCTATGCTGCGTATCCCTGAAGGCGAGGTGATTCCGCAGTATATGGTAGATTCACGGGAATATATTAAGGCGCAGCTTTTCCGGGCGGCACAGAGTTATCGCGGAGACATGAGCGAGCAGGGTGGGGCTGGACAAACGGCCGCTGCTTTTAATCGGCGGGCGCAAGAAGTAGCCGGACAGATTCCTCCGGGACAGGTAGCTGGTGGTAGTGTTCCGGCAGCCGCCGTGGCTGAGGAAACGGCCGAACAGGTGCGACAAACGCCTTTTACTCAGATTACTTTCCCAGATGATCAGATTACTGTGCCGGCGCCTGGCGGGGCAAATAGAGGCGGAACCAACGGCGCTTTGCCCACCAGCGGCCCAGCCTTTAATGCCGAGGTTGACCGTCGTTTTTGGGCCAAAACGCAGTATAAAGTAGGTCAGCGATTGGACCCCAACTTAGCGGAAGACAAGCCGTATGTGAAAATCTGGCTGCAAATTAGAAACAAGGTGCGGGCAGAAAGGCAGCAAGCCCAACCTATGCAAATGCCACCGCAGGTTGTGACGGGGAGACGGCCGTTAAATCCTGCTGGACGTTGGAACCAAAATGTAGCTGATGCCATGGGCAGGGCGTCTCATGCTCTGGAAGATTTCTTTGCCCATTCTAACTTTGTAGAAATTGCCATTGGCGAAGTTGAGCCAAGTGCAACTCTGGCAACGGGTACATTTGATGCTGTGGATAAAAAACATGCCCTGGCTCATAAAATTCGGTCGGTTGCCGATGAGATTGAAGCGGAAATGCCGCTGGTAAATCGGGTAGCGGGGCGCACTACTCAGAACCCTGATCCTTCTCAAGTAAATGTGGGCAATGCAGCGCCGCCTACCGAGGAACATGACGAACCACGCTCCTGGATGGGCGCGTTGGGGGGAACAGGTTTGCGGGCAATTGGGACGATTCTAGGGCACGCTGCTGGCGGATCTCTTGCCGGTGGTATTGTGGGTGGTTTACCCGGCGCTATTTTTGGCGGCATTATGGGGTTACGTTCGGGCATTAAGTCGGCCGTTCGTAATGTAATAGCAACGCCGGCCGGTGTGCAAATGCTGCGCCGGGTTTCTGAAATGTTAGAGGAGCAATCCCGAGAAGAGGCGCAACCCGGTTCTCATACGGCGATGGCAAAAGATCAACCAGGACATGAAGATAATGCTTTCGGCCGTTTACGCACGATCAAGTTTCAATTGGCTCAGGAATTAGCGGCGGCGGCCGACCGCCAAATATTGGCTGCGATGCGTCAGGTATTTGATATTGGCTCACCAGAGTCGGCCGATGCCTCTTTACAGGATATTTATAGGACATTAGATCAACTCATTGCCCCGCCCGGCGGCAGTCATCCATTAAACCCAATGATTGAACGGCGACGACAAGAGGCGGAAAGGGCATTGCAAGAACATAAAAATTCGCAACAACCTTAATAGACTCTGGTCAGCTTCATTTTGTACTGTTGTCAGGTATCAGAATATGAGTAAGGAACAGCAGACACAGCAGAAACAGAATAAAGTGCAACGGCCGTCTCCCCTCCAAGACCAGACCCCCGTTGCCGAATTAACCCCTGCCCAAACGACTCTGCAAAACCCGGCACAGTTGGATGGATTGCCTAACCATGCTACCTCACGTTCTATTCGCCAGGCGACGGTTTTACGGATGCAGCAGCAGCAAGGAAATGCGGCCGTGCAACGCATGTTACGTAACCAGATGAAGCCGGGTAATAATGGGCGTTCTGTTGCGGGGCGGACGGCCGTGCAAACCAAACTCACCGTCAATGAACCGGGCGATAAGTTTGAGCAGGAAGCGGATCAGGTGGCTGACAATGTGATGCGGGCTGAATCGGCGGCCGCGCCACCGCCGCCAGATGATGAGGCCAACAATAATGGACAGCCGCCCATCTCTGATTTGCAGGCCAGCGGCGGCGGCGTGCCAGATGTATCGTCGGAAACGGAACAGGGCATTGAGAACTTAAATGGACAGGGAGCGCCGCTGCCCCATGCGGAACAGGATTTCTTTGAGGAACGGATGGGGGCGGACTTAAGCCAGGTGCGGGTACATACTGGTTCTGATGCGGTGCAGCTTTCCCGTGATTTACAGGCCAAAGCGTTTACGGTGGGGCCGAATATTGCTTTTGATGAAGGGGCTTACCAACCGGGGACGAGTGACGGCCGACGACTG
>JAAEOP010000105.1 GCA_024223125.1 Chloroflexota bacterium | reverse complement strand
GGAGTAAATAGTAGTCAGGGCCAGAGGTCAATAATCAGCGTCCCAGACCCTAAAGGTTTTTAAAACCTTTAGGGTCTGAAAATGACAACCTGATACTTGACACTCGGCACCTGACGCCCAACCATCGTATTAAAAAAGGAGTTTGAGATGCACTATTCCACACCCCCAATGGGATTGCCGCCCAAGCAAGGACTTTACGACCCCCAGTTTGAGCACGATGCCTGTGGTGTTGGCTTTGTGGTCAACATCAAAGGGAAACAAACAAATGAGATTATTCAGCAGGCTCTCACGGTGCTAAAAAACCTGATTCACCGTGGCGCCGTTGGGGCGGAACCTAATACCGGCGACGGTGCCGGCATTCTGTTTCAGGTTCCCCATACCTTTTTGAAAAAGGAGTGCGCCGCGATAGGGTTTGAACTGCCTGACCCCGGCCAGTATGGCGTGGGGATGGTTTACCTGCCGCCCAACCAGGCAGACCGCAACGAGGTTGAGCGCCGCTTTGAAGAAGTTGTGGCCGAAGAAGGGCAAGAACTGCTCGGCTGGCGGACCGTGCCCACCGACGGCAGCACGCTGGGCAAAACCTCCAAATCAGTAGAGCCGGTAGTTCGCCAAATCTTCATCAAGCGTAACCCCAACATTGCTGACGATATGGCCTTTGAGCGCAAGCTCTACGTTATCCGTAAGGTAGCCCAAAATAAAATTCGCTATGCCCCCCCCCTTGAAGGGGAGGCTGGAGGGGGTGATTACTTCTACGTGAGCAGCCTCTCTTACAGGACAATCATCTACAAAGGTATGCTCATCACCGAACAGCTTGAAGAATTTTATCCCGACTTGTCAGACCCTACGGTTGAATCCGCGCTGGCGATGGTTCACTCCCGGTTCAGCACCAACACCTTTCCCAGTTGGGAACGTGCCCACCCCTATCGGTACATTATCCACAACGGCGAAATCAACACCCTGCGCGGCAACATCAACTGGATTCACGCCCAGCAAACCCTGTTTGAAACACCTCTCTTTGGCGATGATATGAAAAAGCTGCTGCCCATTGTGGCCCCCGACGGCAGCGACTCGGCTATGTTTGACAACGT
>JAAEOP010000104.1 GCA_024223125.1 Chloroflexota bacterium | reverse complement strand
GGCAATAAACTCTTGCTTGATCGCTTCGATATTGCGCAAAAATTCGTCGCTGTTATCCGCGGTGAGTTTGAACGGGCCGCTCGCGAGCACCACTTCGTTCACGCCGATGTCTGAGGGCACAAAGCCCCACACCCCAACATTGCCGATGGTAGAGTTGGGCTTGGCGTAGATAGGTTCGGAGGCCATCGCAAGGTAAAAGCCCCCGCTGGCCGCCATGCTGTTGATAGAGCCAACCACGGGCATCACCTCTCGCAGAGAGAGGATTTCCATAAACATATCCTGGGTGGGGGCCACCTCGCCGCCGGGCGAGTCGATTACCAGCACAATGGCTTTGATTTGGGGGTCGGTGCGCGCCTCGTCAATTTGCATTTTGACAAGTTGAGCGCTTCCGGCCCAGATGTCGGATTCGAGGTGGATGATGCCCACGGCAGGCTGCGGGATGCGGGTTGTTGCCAGCCACCATCCAAGCACAAGGGGCAGCGCTATCCACACCAGCAGGTTCCCCAGCATCTTCAATAGAGAAGTTTGATTATCTGGGGGAGTGGGGGCGGGTAAGTCTGATAGGTTCATATGGACTCCTTTTTTGGAAGAATGGAGAGAAGAATTACGAATTGTAAATGCTTAATTGTGAATGATGAATGGGGTACAGATTACGCTTTTCAATTCGCGCCCACGAAATGCACCCAGGGCAATGTATTTTGCACGGTATGAACCAGACGACGGTCAGCAGTCCAAAATTCAGCGTCAAACTGCTGCGCCAGTGCGAGGTAGTGTGCATCGTAAGCAGCGGGGAGAGCATGCCGGCGGGCAATTTTGAGGGCATGCTGGTGCAGATTATTCGTTCCCTGTAGTTTAATATCCAGAGCAAGTGCCGCTTGCAAAGCAAGACCCACGGCATGAGGGCTTAAATACCCATGTTTTTGGTATTGATGCAGAGCGTTGGATACTTCGAAATAAAGCAAATGTGGTGCGATTAACGATTTCTTCTCGGTATCCCAGCGTTCCCACAAATGGTGAACAAGCTCATCATTTGCGTCAGCAACGAGGCGAATAACGAGATTTGCGTCAACGCAAATTGTCGAGGAGTTGGGCATCACGTTTTTCCCTCATTTGCTGGATGATTTTTTCTGGAGCAGGCAGCAATTGACCGCCAAGTTCGTTTTTTATTTGCGTTCTGGCCTGAGCAACCAGCGCTCGCCAATCCTTCGTTGTTTCTTGGAATTCTTGCATCTGCTCAAATTTTTTCACCGATACCATCACCACCTGAGGTTTCCCCGCCCGCGCAACCACCACCGGCTGCCCGGTTTCAACAACTTTTCGCATGAGTTCACCCAAGTGAATGCGCGCTTCTGTCACGCTAACAACGTTTTCCATTATAGACCTCCTCAATTTCAAATAACTAATTACCTGATTATATCACCCCTCCGTAACTTCCCCAATTACATCCCATCCCCGCTGTATGGCTGCATCCATCAGTTTTTGGTCGGGGTAAACGGCAACCGGGTTGCCCACTATTTCTAAAACGGGCAGGTCAACGACGGAATCAGTGTACATGTAAGCCGCTCGTAAGTCAGTATTTCCTTCCAACCCGGCTAGATATGTTTTTATGCGCTGCACTTTGGCCGCGCCGATGTTGAGCGGTTTTACAATGCGCCCAGTGTAATGCCCGTTCCGCTGTGCCAGCGGAGTCGCCAGGGCTGCATCCACGTCCAGCCGCTCGGCGAGGCGGTCCACCAGGGGGGCAAATGCGCCGGACAACAGCACAATACCGTGTCCCTCGCGGCGGTGCCACTGGGTGGCTTCCTTCATTTCCGGTCTAATTTTGGGCAGTATCTCGTTTTCTACCAGCCAATCCCAAATCGTCTCAGCCTGCTCCACGGGTACGCCGCGCATCAACCAGGCCATATTCGCGCCCCAGGCATGGTAAAGCTGCTTGCGCAACGGTTCGATCCGTCTGACCAACAGCCAGGCCGGCAGGTGCAGGCTTAGAAAAGCGTACAGGGTGGGCAGCTTAAAGCGGTGAAGCTCGTAATAACGCTTGAGCGACAGCCAAGTGTAGCCATCAAAAAGGGTTCCATCAAGGTCGAAAAAGGCAATGGGCATAGGGGTAGGTTGGGGCGAAGCATTTGCACCGAGAAATCCAGCTTACCCCGACTCTCTGTGTGCAAATGCTTCGCCCGTACATGGTGCGGATTTGTAGGCGCAGGCTTTATGCCTGCGAAAGCGCACCCATAAAGGGTGCGGGTACAATGTAGAGCGCAGGCTTTAGGCCGGCGAAATGGGCGGTGTCAAAATCGCGATCTACTGAAAATCAACAATTTGCTTCTGCGGTGGAAAAGCTCGCGAATACGTCAAAGAACAAGTTCAAATCCACATAGATAAAACTGGCTGATGTAAAAAAAAAATCATTCTTGAAAACTCATTACTCAGAAAGGGCCCTTGTTCCCCATAAGTGAATGACACCGTTGACGTCCCCCCAAAGCAACATGCGATTATCGGGGCTGATTAAGAGTGTTGTAACCTCAGCAGTCTCAAATTGCGCTATTAGAACTTTGGCATTTAAATCCAAAATGTGGATATTCATCTTAGTACCAACTACTAAAAAGTTACCAGATCGATCAAATGCCAGGGCACTAGCTGTGGATATTTGAAACGACATTGATGGCTCTCTAGCTGTGCTTCTTAAAGTCCATACTTTGAGGTTATCACCCTGTAGGAGCGCCAGCCATGTGCGTGTGTCATCAATGGCCACTGAAGTAACCGTCGTGCGCTCATTTTGTGGCTTGCCTAATTGTCGTTGCGATGGAGCCCAAATATCGCGATTGAGAACAGCATCATAAAATTCGTAGAGTACTACATGTCCTTCCTCATAGGCAATCGCATAATATTCTCCAGTCGGATCAAAGACTAACTTGCTGATATACCACTTTATCCCATCATCTGGATTGTCGAGATTACTGATTAGACCAAGCTCTGAGCCATCAATATTGTGAAAAACAACCACCGTGCTCCCATAATATACTAACCAGTTGCCACTTGGATGTAAAGTCGCCCCTGTCTTTGTTGACCCATAGGCCTGAAGATCCGGATAGCAGTGATCGCCAAAACAATCAACTTTGGTTCCCGCTTGCGTCTCCCACAAGTTTATGCCATCTACCAAGGTGAACACATAGGCATCTGACTCGAGCGTATCTTCCACAACGTTGTTTGGCGTTATGATCAATGAGCCGTCCGCACTAAAGGCCGTTCCTTCCCTGGCGATAAATCCAAAGTCAAACACGGTCACGATTTGTTTCGTTTCCAAATCCCATACTCTGAGATAGCCATCCCGATAGGCTGCTGCCACTCTGTTCTGATCGGGCAGGTATTTCATTGCAACCACACTCCCTGCGACATTCGCCGACAGGATTCCTAGCTCCTCGATGCCTGAAAATGCGGTCTGATGGAAGGGTTGGAACATCCCAGTTCCAGTCGTGGGTTGCGCATATCTTGGCTCTATTTGAACAATCTTGACCGTGCATGCTGAAAGAAAAAACAACAGAATAAACAATGTAAGAAGGGTAAAAATGGGCGTTTTGGGGTTCATAGTAAGTGTTTCTAAAAACGAGTTCAAAGTGAGGCGCTCCAGGCGCCAGAACTGGCTGCCCAATTTTCACGAGGGGTTACTTGGGGCGCGCGAAGCGAACAAGGAGGAGGGCTTGCAAAATGGAAAGCGCGCCAATGTAAAGGAAGCAGTCGCGCCAGAAACGTTCGGGGAAGAGGCGGATGAGGGTGTCGGAGTAGAGGAAGGTCCAAGTGCCGGGGTCGAAGAAGATTTCGTGGAAAAGCACGAAGGCGATGCCAAAGGCCAGCACTGCAAAAAGTGTGATAACCGCCAGCAAACCGGCCGTCAGCCGGCCACCGCGCACCAGGGCAAGCCGGTAAGCGTCCAGCCAGCCGCCGCGCCACGCCCACACGCCCAGCGCCAGCAGAATGCCCCACGCCCCCACCCACACCTTCAGCGCGGCCTGGGTCACGACTTTCACGTC
>JAAEOP010000103.1 GCA_024223125.1 Chloroflexota bacterium | reverse complement strand
TGCCTGTTATTTGCTCTCTGAGAATTTGGCGTAGTTCCGTGGCGCTTAATGGTTGTTGAGAAAGGCTTTCTTGATAGCGAACGATTCTCCGAAAAGCCTGGACTAAAAATATGGCTGATCCGCAGGCGAAATCCAATATTTTGGGGGTTGTGGCTAACCGTTCTGGCGTTAATAGTTGAGACAAAGCGTATTCTACTAACACGCTGGGTGTGTAATGGGTACCTTTATCTTTTGTACTCGATTTATGGTAAAACTCTTCGTAGATACTGCTGATTAGCTCTATGGGAATAATTTCAAAATCGTAGGCCCAAAGAAATAATTTTTGTTGCCGTAGGTCTGTATCTCCCAATAAAAATCTGCGAAGTAAATTCAAATGTTTCTGAGTAATTGCATTTTCTTCTTCTAGATCACGAGGGAACATGTCCCCATTGAAATGTTTGGCCAGTTGGTTAAACAAAGCATAGGTAAAATCTTTATTACGTAGGACGCGAGTATAACGGTTATTCTCGTTACCTGATATCAAGACCCGTGTTTCAGGCGTTTCCAGGATTTGCAGCCAATCAGATCGCCATTTTGGATGATTTTGGTCTTCCGCTACACGTCTGAAGTAGTCAGGGGTGAGAATGCCCCGATCTTCGAGATAGCGAATGAAGATAGAGCGACCAATGACAGCATGGATATGCCTTTGTTCTATATTTGGGTCCATCTCAAGAAGATTTTTGCGAATGGTTTTCAAATCTAAAATCAGGCGTTTGTCTGCCCGTTTATCTAATTGACCCGCTTTCTTATCTTTAAAAACCTGTCCCGACTCTACTCGTTCACGATAATATTCATACAGTATGTTACTTACATCTGCGATTTTTTTGACTACAGCTAAGGGTTTGACTTCCTCCCACTCGGAAACGGTACGCGCCGGATAATCATTGAGGCTGTAAACTCTCAATTCTCCGGGAATAGCAATATACAGAAAGTGAGGTCGCGCCATGCACCATGTACGCCGAAAAATGGTTAATAACTTTTGGGGATCGCTGTCTGGAGAATTACAGAAAATGATTATGGGGTCATTTTTGACAAAAAAAATCTTTTCGGCGCCAACTTTTTCAGCCAGAGACAGCCAGTCTCCTTTTTCTAGCCAGGTTACAGCATCAAATAATTCAGTTTGTAGCAAATTGGCGGCGCTTAATAAAGTTCCATCTACATAATTAAGCTGCTCATAAACAGCATCTAAAAATGCCTCGGGCAATTCACTTGAACCATTTGCGGTGGATTTAATCATACAATTGGTTGATCCATATAAAATAGGGTTGTGATTTTGATAGAACAATATTTCTACATATCTTAGCATAAAATGCTCAACAATGTAGACATAAATTTGATCAAGTTATTCAACCATGATTGAATCTGACTCCGGCTAAATTATAATGAAAAGAGAACGGCCGTTGCCAACAATCAGCTTAATCGGGTAGAGGATCAAAAACCAGGGCCATTTTTTGGCGATAGGTTTGGAAGGCGGCACGGCCGTCAGCGGTAAGGTGAAGGAGGGTATACGGCCGTTTGCCCACAAATGTCTTCTCCACAGCCACATACCCCGCTTTTTCCAACTTCGTTAGATGGGATGATACGTTGCCCCACGTTAAACCAGTCTGATTCATCAGGAAGGTAAAATCGGCGCTTTCCACCACATACAGGTTAGCCATAATCATCAGCCGTGCCGGTTCGTGAATCAGCTTGTCAATAGCGGTTGGCGGCGGTGAAGCGTAGGCGCTGTCTGCGTTATCGCTCATACCAAACTCCTAAATTCCCGTTTGCTGTGGCCGGGGATGACGATGCAAAAAACGGACAAATGTAGCTATACCAATCAGCACAATCACACTGCCAAAAACAGTCGCCCCGTTGGGGAACAGCCAGCCACTCTTCATTTCCATCCACACACTGAACGGATCCATAAAGGCCAGAAACCAACCATAGGCGTATAGGCGAGGGTAGTCCAAAAAGAAAGCCAGTAGGCTCAAGGTCACTACAAAAATCGCGCCAATGAACAGGTAACCGCTCCAGGCATTGAAGGCGCCGAATAAGTTTTGCATGACGCCGGCTGCCGTTAAGGCGACGAGGGCAATTGTTGCCAGTAGCATGATGGCTAAGGCCAGCCGCGCCTGCTTTGTTCTGTTGTTGCGTTGAGGACTGAAAACGGCCGTTCCCAAACGAGGCTGCACGATTTGTATCTTGACCATTTTTATGACGATCCAGAGTAAAAACAATAATCCGAAGACAGCGAAATAACCAAACGGCCGTTGTAGTCCCCAGCTTTCAAACAAAGGAACAAGACTCAACATCACAAATACTGCCCCTAACTGCACATCGGTCAGGCCGTCCTGAAAAGTGGCCCGAAATGCTTTACGTTCCAATTTCCGTAAATCAATTTGTGTAGACATAACATACCTCGTATTAAACAGCATCCTGCTCCGGCCAATCTGGCCGGTTCAGCGGATGTGTCTGCAAAAAGTGAACAAATAAGACCAGTCCTATTAACACCATGACGGCCGAGAACACGGCCGTGGCCAGCGGAAACGAAATACCAAACCTTTCATCAAGCAATACATTTAGTGGCAATGCCAGACCAAAAAACCAGCCGTATAAATAGGCTCTGGAAAAGTCTAAAAGATAAGCAGCCACACTAAATACAACTATGGGCACAACTGCAATTAAACCAAGTGGTACGAATGTCATTGGAGCCTCATCTGTTACGGCGCCACTATTTGCTTCAAAGTATCCGGCTACGATGCCTGCAAAAACGATGACACCGCCTAAAATAGATAATGACAAAAGCAGCATCAACTTCTTGTTTTTTGCTTTTCTGACCGGGCCAAAGTTAACCAGGCCAATACGTGGCGTAATGACATATTTTTTCACCAGTGTGAAGGCAACAAGTACCAAAACCACATAACCAAGTGTCGTCATTAAAATGAGAGTCGGCGGCCACCCAATTCGATAAAGCACAACATCAATGACACTTTGAAACAGAAGTAATCCTAAAAATATATCCCACGCTCCATCTTGAAAATTGGAACGATAAGCCTTCTGTTCTAACTTTTTAAGATTGATTTGTTGTGACATGATTAATACCCCTTAACTAATCTTCCCGGAAGCTGTCCAATATCAAGCCTGCATGAAAACAAGCTTCCGAGAAAATGGTTTCATTTATCCCAAGTTAGATTGGGTCAGGAAATAAACAGCAACGCCGGTGATAAGCAATAATGACAGACCACCCACCAGCGCCAGTTTAAGTTTCTTTTCGGCCGGAGATAAGTCAGACCATGTTTTTTCTTCTTGCCATTTGTCCTTATTAGCCAGGCCAACGAGTAAAAAGACAGCGCCGATACCCCATAAACCCGGATTTTCCAAGACAATACCGGCCGGCAGCCAGGCAGCGCCCATAGCAAACAAAGCACGATAGTTGGACTTTCCTTTACCCGTTTTGTTTTTATAGAGTGTAATGCCCAATACGAGCAGACCAAACAGGATAAAACCGATGAGCATAGCTACTTTCAAATTGATATTCATGATTAAATGTCTCCTTGTGTTACAGTCGTTGGATATTTGTGTAGAAAGCGGATGAGATCAACAGTTCCTATGATGATAAGAAGGACAGCGATGAACCAAAATTGTACAGCCACGGCCGTATGCCAATCATCAAACACAACCATCGCTATTACGCCGCTGACAATCATCAACCCAATCACTGCCCAGTCGCGCAGGCGTAAACCTTGCATGGACGCGCCAAAGAAAAAGGACAACCCCATAACGATGCTGATGATAAATGGTAAATATTTTGCCAAACGGCCGTTGTCAAAAAAGGCAAAAAACGTCAGCACAGCTATCGCTGCTACCATGAACCCCAGAATCCCGCGGCCAAAGCCATCGGGGGGCTTGAAACGAGCATAGCCCACCCGTGGGTATGTAATACGCCGCCGAAACAGTTCAAAAGGGAAGATGAGCAGCGCAACCAAACCACCTAAAAAGCCAAAGCGGGTATCATAAAACGACAACCCCACTGCGGCCAACAACACTCCCATAAACAGATACATCAACCCATCTTGATTGAATGTACGGTGTGCATCTTTTTCGATTTGCGTTAAAGAAACAGGATCAGCCATAACAATCTCCATTAAATAATACACTTTGCATTATAATATACTTTGTATTGCAAAGTTATTTGTACATATTATTACAAAGAAATCATCCTGTCAAGATAAGGTTAGGGGATGTGACAAAGATCATGTGGGGAGCATGACAAACGCGGAACAAGTGTGAAAGAATTTGTCAGGTAAACATTACCTTTCGGTATTGCTCAGGGCAGGCTCTCTGGGGGTTCGGAATAACAGGATTATGTAAATTCAGCTTGTCGTTTTGTCTGGAGTTGCACGGCCGTCGTCAAAATCAATTGCCCGCCAGTATAAAACAATTCATCCGTCGCCTCACGGATGGCAAACGACGGCCGAGGGACGGCAAATAATTTCTCTTCCGAAAGCGCTTCAATTTCGGCCAATATCAATCCTGTCAAGTGGTTTTGAAACTGGTCAATGCTAAAGCGACGGCCGTACCAATCATACCCGATCAGTATAGCTGCATTGCTACGCCAATAATTTGTCTACGGCCGTAGCCAATTGGGCCAGGTTCCGTACTACAAACACATCATCACAAACCGGTACATAATCCCACATATCGCTGTCCCCGGTTCCCCATTGCCGCTTGGTTTCTGGATTCAACCAGACCAACTTACGCGCCCGACGCTGTAAATTTTTCATTAGGTCAAGTCGTGGCGAATTGTAATTATTACGGCCGTCGCCTAAAATAACGACAGTGGTACGACCGTCCACCGAGTCCAGCCAATTCTGATAAAATGTATTCAAGCTATTGCCCAAGTCCGTGGCATAATAACCGGGGGGAATGTCATACAGCACCGACGTTACTGCATCGGCCGCCCGCGTCCCCGAAAGAGTCACACTGATTTCGTGCATATCAGAGTTGAACGCAAAACTACGCGCCTTCGCCACCTGGTCTTGCAGCTCATACGTCAGCCGCAGCATAAACTCTGCCACCGCCCGCATCGAAGTAGAGACATCACAAATCAACACTAGACTTGGTTTGAGCTTGTTGCGCCGCCATTTCAGCTCAATCGGCACACCCCCATAGCGCTGGTTGGCGCGAATGGTCGCTTTAGGATCAAACTTCCCTTTATTGCCCCGTTTACGCCGTAATGCTGCCCGGCTGCGTAATTGCGTAATCAACCGCTGCACTTCCTTACGCAGTCGGTTAGCTTCCTCTTCTGTCAGCGATTGCAATGGTTTGTTCATCAGATCGGAGCCGTGCAATTCATCATTAGGCCGGTTAGCCCGCTGCTCGGCAATTTGTAGGCCCACCTGCTGGGCGGCCTGTTCGGCTAGAGCTTCACGGTTGGCTTCCACCACGCCCATCAGTTGGTTAATCGCTTCCTGGCTCATGCCCATCTCTTGCAACTTCTGCATTAACTGTTGTAATTGTTCTTCCAGGTGGGAAAATCCCATTTGCTGGAGCATTCGCCGTGTGACCCAGCGGCCTTCTCGCGGGTCGCTGGCCCATTGCGCGCCGGCCCGATTAGCCATATCTTCCAATTCTTTTTTGGTGGGGCCGTCGCCGCTGGTCAGCCAATCTATTAACTGTTGCATACGGCCGCTTAATGCCGACAACGCTGCCTGTAACAATTCTTGCTCATCCGGGTTAAAGTCTTCCATTCCATTTTGCAGGGGCGGCCCGCCGCTGCCAAAGTAAAGGGGGAATAATTGCTCAAAGGCGGCAAAATCATCTTTCTCTTTTACCAATGTAGCCCGCAGAGAGGAGCGAAACACATCTTTATCCGTCACGCCCAACGACCCCACAGCATTCATTGCATCCACTGATTCTGCCAGCGAGACACGCACTCCGGCTGCTCGCAATCCTCGTATGAATTCAACCACTCGCTTGTCCATGTTTCCTCCGTATTCCGTAATCCGTATTCCGTAATTCGGGTTACGGCATACGGATTACGAATTTACGGCTCACCGGTTATAACGGCCGTGCCGCCCTGCATCGCCACCCATCATCCGTTTTGCTTTTTGCACATCTGCTTCATATTTCAACAGGACGGTTAAGGTATTGGTCAACGTTTCTTCATCAATATCCTGGGCATTAAGCGCCACCAACGCCCGCGCCCAATCTAATGTTTCACTGATGCTAGGCATTTTGCGTAAATCCATTTGCCGTAGTTGGTGGACAACAGCGACGGCTTGTTTTGCCATTTCCGGTCGTAAATCCGGCACTTTCAGGCGCACAATATCTAATTCCGCATCTTGGGTGGGATAATCTACAAAAAGGTACAGGCAGCGTCGTTTCAGCGCTTCACTCAGTTCACGGGTATTATTGCTGGTCAGCAGTACCATGGGCTGATGTTTGGCCTGAATGGTACCCAATTCAGGCACACTCACCTGGAAATCGCTTAGCACTTCAAGCAAGAATGCTTCAAACTCCACATCAGAACGATCAATTTCATCAATGAGTAAAACGACAGGTTGGTCAGAGGTGAGGGCGGTAAGGAGAGGACGGGGTAGGAGAAAGTTTTCAGAGAAAAAGACATCTTCTTCTTCAGCCAGCCGGTTGGCAGCGTCGGCCAGACTTTGCACATCCCCTAGAACGTTGTGCAGGGTGTCGCGTAGCAGCTGTGTGTACAACATCTGCTTGGCATATTCCCATTCGTACAACGCTTTGCTCTCGTCTAGCCCTTCATAACATTGCAGGCGAATCAGAGGCAGTCCCAGAGAAGTTGCCCATGCTTTAGCCAGTTCGGTTTTGCCCACCCCGGCCGGACCTTCAGCCAGAATAGGTTTGCAGAGGGCGTGGGCCAGGTAGACGACCGTTCCGATTTCTTCGGAGGCGATGTATTGCTGGCGGCCTAGCTGTTGTCGAACATCGTCAATGTTTTTGAACATAATCTGTTTCTCCATTTTTAAGTTGCGGCCAGCTACCCGGGTATTATCCTAAAAGGCATCCGGCATCTTGATGTTTCCCACTTGAACTATCAAACCATACTACAAATTTCTATTACAAAACACTGCACTTTTGTTCAGTTATCAAGTCGCCATCGCTGTTTCCGATTGTAAGTCGGAAAATGGGAAAGGCAAACGGGTTCTCATAATTGGGTAATTGAGATATTGTAGGCTAAATAGGTGAGTGTATTAGTGTGCTGGAAGCCGAGGCTTTGGTACAGGTGGATGGCGCGTTGGTTATTTGCCCATACGCCGATGGTCACGGCCGTTACGCCCTCCTCTGTAAGCTGCTGCAATATAGTTTGTAAAAGGATACGGCCGTACCCTTGCCCTTGTTTTCCTTGAATAATGCCGATGGGTTCCAACGTTACGGCCGTTGCCGACTCTCGCTGCACCCACACAAACCCAACCGGTGTGCCATCTTCCAAAAGAAAGTGAAGGTCACGGCCGTGTTCCAACAAATCAACCACATCTTCCTCAGAATAAGGTTGGTTCCAGGGCAACCCCTCAAAACAAGCCGGGTAAAGCCGGCAGAAAAGAGAGATTGCTTTTTGCCGGGGATAGGTGCGGGTATTCATTAACCGTTGACTATTGACCGTTGACCATTGACCGTTGACCATTGACATCGTCCATTCTTCATGTTCGATGAAAAAGTCGTTTTTTTGTAGAAAGCGGGCGGCGGCCGTTTCCAATGAAGGCGCGGGATAAGAAAGCTGGCGTACCTCAGATTCGGCCAAGTCTAATTTTATATGGTGCAGCAGTTGGCTGCCCCAGCCTTGCCGTTGCCATCGGGGCACAATAAACCCTTCTATCTCTACCAGACCGGGCAAACTGGGAACTGGCAGCACGGCCGTATATCCCGCAAGCGAGCCCTCAACCAGTAGCGCCCAAACATGGCCCTCATTATCTTGAATATTTTCCATGTGCTGTTGCCAACTGCGGTGTGTGTGCTGGTCAGAGGGATGAAGGATGTTATGTACGGCCGTGAGTCGGGCTGCATCTTTCCGTTTATACTTACGAATCATTCTAAATCACCTGCCACTCCCTCCAATATTGACGTAAAATATACCCGGTTTTAAGGAGATGTATACCATGAAACGATTTTTTTGGAATGAAGTCCATAACCGTCCTCGTGCTTTCTGGCGCATCATCATCCAAATGCTAGTCTGGAATCTGTCCATCTTGTTTTTATATGCACCCATTGCGTTGGCAAATAGAGAATCCCTATCCTTTGGCGCCTTCCTCATCCATTCGCCAGACTGGGTGCGAATGGTCACACTCATTGTCACCGTCATTCTTATGGCCCGGTTTGTAGACCGCCGTCGCTTTACGGAATATGGACTGAACATTCGGGAAAAAGCGTGGTGGCAGGATTTGGGCATAGGCTTGCTTTTAGGCGCCCTGACAATGAGTTTGATTTTTCTAGCGCTGCTGGCCTTAAACTGGATAGAAATTGTAGACACATTCTATATTCCTGGCCGTCAAATTATCCTGATTACGGTGAGTGTTTCCTTTTTGACCTCGGTAGCGGGGGCTGTTTATCAGACGTTGTGGATATGGAGTTACACGTTGCGTAACGCGGCCGAAGGATTCATCTATCTTAACCGATTAAACGGCCGTGCGGCCGTCATTGGCGCTCTCGTCATGTGCTTGATCTACTTCGTTTTCATTGCCGCTGACGGTGTGCCAGAACTCACCACAGTTTTCGCCTCCAATATTTTCCGTATTGGCATTTTATTGGCGTTGCCCTTTATTCTGACACAGCGTTTAGGTATGTCTATTGGTCTCATTATCGGTTGGAGTGTGTTTCAGCTAAATATATACGGATTACAGGCGGTTGGTTCTTTAACGGAAAATCCCTCTCTCCTGGTTGTGGTTGAAAAGGGGCCAGAGGTATGGACGGGTGGCAATGCAGGCGTGGGCACGGGCCTGATGGCAATGATTGCCCTCCTTCTGCTCAGTGGCATCATTACTGCCTGGAGCAAACGACGTACCGGAAAACGTCTGTTTGATGGCTCCATGGCCTATTACACACCGCAGGTTGACTCCGTAAGCCGTGTCCCGTAATTCGTAATCAGCAATCTTTTTCTCAAGCCCTGAAAACTGAACATTGATTACTGAAAACTGAATACTAATTACTTTAACCTTGACCGGGTTGTGACAGGATGATAAAATTCCGCCCGTTGCCCTCATCGTCTAGGGGACTAGGACGTAAGCCTTTCAAGCTTAAAACCGGAGTTCGAATCTCCGTGAGGGCACACACAAAAAGAGTGCCGTTTTTGCGGCACTCTTCTGTTTTAAATCCCTCCCAAAAAGAGTTCGAATCCCCGAAGAACTTAAACTCAAATTCAGATCCCTCAGTATTTATATCAAGACTACAATTTGAGAAGCTAAATCTACTTGAAACAATTCCCATCGATATCGATGGAGTCGAACTGATATAATGATTCTGTTTGCCCCCGATTAAATCTCAGAAAGCTTCTAAAGTTGCCACAGGCGAATATCTAAATTGTCGCCTGTATTCCCGGCTATATTGAGATGGGCTTAGGTTCTGAATAATTCCTCTCCTTCCGATCATGATTTGTTTCATTGGGTGATCCTTTCTTCTGTTTTCTATTTCCTTACCAACCTCTCGACTGTTCGAACACCCCTCCCCAGGACTGGTAAAAACCCCTCTCCATAATCGTGTGGTCGATCAGATTTATCTGTACCCTGATTGTATCTTGACCCAAATTCAAAATGGAGGTTAGCAATGAACGACAATTTTACTTTATCAATTAGTCAGAGGGCTACACGCCTGTTTAACCCGAATAAGCGTGGTTACTTAATTGGCCTATTGGCCGTTTTCGTGCCTTTTGTCATTGTCGGGTTGATAGGAGAATCCCTGGGAACCGATACGAGCTTCGCTTCAGGCCTGGTCATCACGTTCACCTATCTGTTGGCAATCGTCATCGCGACGGCCGTCCTCAAATCGCAAGGCAGTGGGTGGCAAGAAATCGGACTGGCCCGGCCCAAAAGCTGGCCGAAGACTATCGTCATGGCCCTGGGCGCAATGGTGGCCTTTGTTGCCGCCATGATCATTGTCCAGATAATCCTGATGAACATTCCCGGCATAGAACTCCAGGCCTCCGACCAAAGCGATTACAATCCTTTGACCGGAAACCTGCCCATGTTCCTCATCCTGGTTGTGACCGCCTGGACTTCGGTTGCCTTCGGTGAGGAGATGTTGTTCCGGGCTTTCCTGACCGTAAGCCTGGCTGGGACATTAGGTGATCTCAAAGCCAGGTGGGCATTGGCGCTGGCGGGGAGTTCCCTGGCATTCGGCCTGGCCCACTTTTCTTGGGGTCCGGCCGGGATGATCGAAACCGCTATTATGGGTTTCGTCCTCGGCTTCATCTATCTCCGTTCCGGCCGTAACTTGTGGATCACCATTATCGCTCATGCCTTAGCCAACACCATAAAGTTCAGCCTGATCTACGCCGGCGCAGTGTAAACTCGCTAGCTCTTGTGGCAGCTTCATCATGACTATTTGGGCTTTTCCAAGTATGACCGACCAACCGGGTAAATCAGAAGCAATGTCAGCAGGAAATAATTTAACCGTAAGGACGGCCAGGATATTTCCTGGCCGTCCTTGCCAACTATCTTTTAGTTCAATATAGTCTGTCTATGGACAACAACGTTTCTTTCACCAGAGGTAATCGAGGGCTTCGCTGGAAGCTGACCCTCAGTTACACGACCGTCACCGTAGGCGCTCTAATAACTGTGGAGATCATCCTACTGGCTGCCGTTAGCGTCCTGGTTTTCGCTTTGGTGAACAGCGGCATCTTACCTGCCCAGCTCATCGAAACCACTTCGATCAGCTATACACCAGCCTTGCGGATCTACCTTTCCCAGACACCGCCTGATGTGGATGGACTGGCTGCCTCGTTGGAACAACTGGCTGCCACATCTGCATCACTACCACTTGCTTTCGAGCCAAGCGAACGACTCTTTGTTATCGCACCTGATGGTCAAATATTGGCAGCCCAACCGGCTGATTTATTCGGTGCTGGTCAGATTGGGAAACCGTTTGATACACAGGTGATTCCCGGGCTAGATGAACCACTCCAGGCTGCCCTGGCAGGAGAAGATGATCCTTATAAACTCTTTACCTTCAGCAGCCCGGGCGATCAGGTCGTGCTGACAATTCCAATTTGGGACGCTGACCACGAACAGGTGTTAGGCGTGTTAGGTGGTCTGGCTGATTTTCCGACCCTCACTTCAATCTTGGGCGATGCGCTGCCTGTACTTGGCGTCAGCCTGCTGCTTCTAACCCTGGTTGCCGGACTAATCGGCACCCTTTTTGGTTACCTGGCAGCGCGTGGTCCCGTCCGCCGCTTGAATCGCTTATCTGAGGCTACCCAGGCCTGGAGCCGGGGTGATTTCTCAGAATTTGTCGGCGATGCCGAAGGTGATGAGTTGGGGCAACTGGCCCAGCAACTTAACCATATGGCTCAGGAACTGGAACAGTTACTGGAGACTCGCCAAGAGTTGGCGGTGATAGAAGAACGCAACCGGTTAGCCCGTGAGCTGCACGACAGCGCCAAACAGCAGGCTTTTGCTGCTGCGGCCCAGGTCAGTGGCGTCCGGACGCTGATAAGCCGGGATCCGGCCGCCGCCGAAGGGCATCTTATCGAAGCCGAAAACATAATCGATCAGCTCCGCCAGGAATTGACCAACCTCATCTTTGAGTTACGGCCGGCGGCGTTAGATAGCCAGGGTCTTGCTCCAGCCCTGGAAGTTTATGCCACCCGATGGTCAAGGCAGAACAATATTGGTTCTGAACTTCGGCTCAAGGGTAAGCGATCGCTGCCCCTCGAGATTGAGCAAGCATTGTTCCGAATTGTCCAGGAAGCATTGGCCAACGTCGCGCGGCACAGCCTGGCTGGGAACGTTGAGATCACCCTTCTTTTTAATCTCGATCATCTCATCCTGACAGTATCCGACGACGGTCAGGGCTTTGACCCAAAAAGTCAGCCAACAGGCTTCGGTCTCAGATCGATGAAGCAGCGGGCTGAAGCCTTGGGCGGGCAATTTACCATAGACGCCGCGCCAGGACATGGGGCGACCCTTACCTGTAACGTACCCATCCCAGAATCCAACGGGAACGGTCGGGAGGAAGCGCATGGATAGTCTTATTTCTGTTATGCTGGTCGACGACCATGAAGTTGTGCGTCAGGGTGTGCGTTTTTTCTTGGAAACCCAGCCAGATTTTTCGGTCGTAGCCGAAGCGGATTCTGGACTGGCAGCAATCAAACTGGCTGAAGAGAATATTCCTGATGTTGTCTTAATGGACCTGATAATGCCAGAGATGGGCGGCGTGGAAGCCACCCGCAAGATAAAAGATGTCAGCCCGCGCACTCAAATCATCGTCCTGACCTCTTATCATGATGACGAACATATCTTTCCTGCCCTACAGGCTGGCGCTATTTCATATCTCTTGAAAGATGTCAGGATGGAAGAGTTGGCCGAGGCGATCCGACGTGCAGTCCAGGGAGAAGCCACTCTTCATCCTCGTGTTGCTTCTCGCATTATTCAGGAGTTACACGGAGGTCGATCCCAGGAATTGAACCCTTTCACGGAGTTGACCAAACGGGAAATGGAGGTTCTTAAATTGATCGCAAATGGTTTAAACAACAGTGAAATCGCCGAACAGCTAGTTATCAGCGAGTATACGGTCAAAGGACATGTCAGCAATATATTAAGCAAATTGCACCTGGCCGATCGTACCCAGGCCGCGGTCTATGCTTGGCGAATGGGCGTTGTCCGCCGCGATAAACGTAACTAATCTGCCTCATGAATCAGCTGAACCATGCTGGGCAATGGCTTCAGCTTCGACGGCCACCACCCTTTGCAATTCTTGTAAAAGCCGAAATGTTCAGAAATAATCTTTGCCTATTATCATCATAAAAGAGTTCGATTTGGATCTCGTAGGGGCACAAAAAGGCTCTGCCATTTGGCGGGGCTTTTTATTGTCAATAGACAATTGCTAATTTTCAATGATCAACTATCCTTATTCACAACGGATTGAAATGTGATAATTGACAATTATGGAGGATATGATGCGATTAGGATTAATGTTAGGGTATGCTGGGCGGCGGATTGAACTGCCTGTGGAGTTAGTCAAAGAAGCAGAAAGACTTGGTGTGTATGCTATCTGGACGGCCGAAGCGTATGGTTCAGATGCCGTGTCGCCGTTGGCCTGGTTGGGGGCGCAAACACAAAATATCAAGCTGGGCACAGCCATCATGCAAATGCCAGGGCGCACCCCCGCCAATGCCGCCATGACAGCGATGACGTTGAATCAGTTGAGCGACGGTCGTTTCCTGATGGGCTTAGGGCTTTCTGGGCCACAAGTGGTGGAAGGATGGCACGGCCAAAGTTATGCCCGGCCGCTCACCCGCACCCGCGAATATGTGGACATTGTGCGTCAGATTTTTAGGCGGGAAGATCGAATGACGTTGGACGGCCGTCTTTACCAAATCCCATATATGGGCGAGGATGCCACCGGTCTGGGAAAATCACTTAAAAGCACCCTGGAAGCAGCCCCCGACATTCCCATCTATCTGGCAGCTATCGGCCCCAAAAATGTACAATTAACGGCCGAAATCGCCGACGGCTGGCTGCCTATCTTCTTCTCGCCCCAAAAATATGACGGGATTTACAAACCGCGTTTGGAAGCCGGGTTTACCAAAGCTGGCAATGGCAAAAGCAGCGTCGACTTTGATATTGCCCCCACCGTCTCCGTGGTCATTAATGACAATCTGGATATTTGCTACAACATGCTGCGGCCGTTGTTGGCGTTGTACATTGGCGGCATGGGCGCCAAAGGCAAAAATTTCTACAACGATCTGGCCGGCCGTTATGGGTACGAAGCCGAAGCGGCCGAAATCCAAGACCTTTATCTGGCCGGAGACAAAGGCATGGCTATGGCAAAAGTACCGGCCGGATTGATTGATGAAGTCGCCCTGGTTGGCCCCCGCGAGCGCGTAAAAGAACGGCTCTCCATCTGGCTCAATTCCCCCATCACCACCATGAACATGACCGTCTTCGACATTGAGACCTTGCGTACAATGGTAGAATTGGTAGCAGAATTGGTATAACAAAGGGAGATGCACTCATGAATGTAGAGTTACCGGATGTACATTTACCTAAAAAGGCTGAAGTGAAAATTGAATTTACGCTCACCGCGCAAGTAAACGTCACAGCCCAGAGGCAAGGATGTAGACGCTCAAACAGGTGAAATTTTATATACACAACGACGCTTAAATGCCATCATGGATAAAGCTAATGTTTTGGTTAAACGTACCGCATCTGCATAGACCATCCTGGCGCTTACCTGCTTGTGTAGCTATGGTTGCTGCTTATTGGGAGCAACCATTATATCAGGACGATGTGGCTAATTGGTTGGGGACCCATTGAACTCATGTTGGCTTGGTCATATTCCGATTATACTTACGCTATTTTGAAATCAATAAGTTAATGTGATTATTATGAGAAAGTACAAAGCAAACACAATTACGCCGCCGGATGATGTGCAGGCGCAAGCGGCCGAATGGCACGCCCACCACAAACCGACCCAGTTACAACCAGGACAAGAAACGCTGTATGTGGCTTTGATTGAGGAGTTGGTGGCAGCACGGCCGTTAACCGGAAAACGTTACGGCCGTACCATGCAAAAATATACCCGGCAAGGGCTACCCTGGCTCTCCAAAAGCGATCTCATTAACATTTACGAGCAGTTATGCGATGCCGATTGGCTGGATTACGATCCCGATATTGTCACCCATCTGCAAAAAAAACCGATCCGCAGCCAGGCCGGCGTAACGGTGGTGACGGCGCTGACCAAACCATACCCCTGCCCCGGTGAATGTATCTTCTGCCCCACAGATGTACGGATGCCTAAAAGCTACTTACATGACGAGCCGGGCGCGCAGCGAGCCGAACGGTATGCCTTTGACCCGTATGAACAAACGGCCGCTCGCATTCAAGCGTTAGAACAAATCGGCCATCCGGCGGAGAAGATTGAGCTGCTCATTTTGGGTGGAACCTGGTCCAGTTACCGGCGCGATTACCAGGAATGGTTTGTCAAACGGTGTCTGGACGCCATGAACGGCGAAGATTCAGCTAACCTGGAAGAAGCGCAGACCAAGAATGCCACCGGCCCGCGACGCAATGTAGGACTGGTTGTGGAAACCCGCCAAGATCACATCACCCCGGACGAACTACGCTGGCTGCGTTACTTGGGGGTCACAAAAGTGCAGGTGGGCATTCAAAGTATGGATGATCATGTGTTGGCGCTGAACCAGCGCGGGCATGATGCCCAGGCTACCCGTGATGGGTTTCGCCTGCTGCGGCTGGCTGGGTTTAAGATTCATGGGCATTGGATGGCGAACCTGTTAGGCGCTACCCCGGAAAGTGATCGGGAAGATTTTGCGCGGTTGTGGTCGGATACGGCCGTGCGCCCCGACGAACTCAAAATTTACCCTTGCATATTGGTGGAAAATGCCGAACTATACCATTATTGGCAGCGCGGTGAATACCAGCCCTACAATGAAGAAACATTGACCAATTTACTGGTCGAGTGCCTCATTCAAGTGCCCCGCTATGTGCGGGTCAACCGCGTCATCCGTGACTTCCCTACGACCAATGTCGTCGCCGGTAACAAAAAGACCAACCTGCGCCAAATTGCCACCCAGCAAGCCGAAAAACAAGGCTTAAAACTACAAGACATCCGCTACCGCGAAATCCGCCGCCAAAAAGTGAACCGCGAAGAGCTACAGCTGCGGCTGACGACGTATGAAACGGACATCACCACAGAACATTTCCTCAGTTTTGAAACGGCCGATAAACGACTGGCCGGCTTTCTGCGACTTTCATTCCCTCACCCAGAGCAGGAATTGCCGCTGCCAGAACTAGCCGACCACGCCATGATTCGGGAAGTACATGTCTATGGTCCCGCGCTAAATCTAGGGAAAGACAGCAGTGGCGAAGCGCAGCACATGGGTCTTGGTTCTGAACTAATTGAGAAGGCGAAGGAGATGGCGCAGACGGCCGGGTTCAGCCACATTGCCGTCATCAGCGCCATCGGTACACAGGAGTACTACCGGCAGTATCATGGCTTTGTGCGAGATGGATTGTATATGACGGCCATGTTACCTGAATGAGTAAAAAAGAGTAAGAGATTGAGAGATTAGACAATCTCCCAATCTCCACCTTATGCAAATCGAACTAAAACTTTACGGACAATTACGACGTTACCGCCCCAAAGATAATCCCGGCGTACCCCATCATGCTTTTACATTAACGGTAGAAGAGGGCATTACCGGGACAGATTTGGCGACTCAATTGGGGATTCCAGATGGGTTGGTGAATGCTGCGGCCGTGAACGGCGAAGCAACCGAACTCAACACAACTTTACATGAGGGCGACAAAGTCAGTTTCTTTCCCCCATCCGCTGGCGGCAATTCAGTTTGACGCACTCCTGCAAGACGTTTAGAATTTAACGAAGCATCAGTAATCTAAGTTCTGTCTTTACTGTTCAACACATGTTACTCAACGATAGACATACCTGAATACTGAATACTGAACACTGATTACCAACATAAGCCCCAGTAGCTCAATGGACAGAGCATCGGACTTTAACAAAGGAGCCTCTATACAGAAACGGAATGTATAGAGTGGACAGCACCGTATCGGTGAACCCTACGTGTTACTGACTTTGTTGAGTTAGTACATATGGCAATACCGAGGAAACCGTAGATTGCATATCTTTTATGAGAAAACATTACAGTAAAACAAAAGGCGATCTAGGTGTATTGAAGGCGTTAAGGGTAAATACGCCAAGAAATAATCAGAAACAAGACGTTCACTTTGCTGATGATTATTTGAGGGTTCCGTAGAGACTAGACGTGCTGCACCTGAGATGGTGAAGGTATAGTCCAGACCACAAACATGAATATTTATGGCAGTGAAAACTGTAGTGGTACGCTAATCCGGTGGTTGGGGGTTCGATTCCCTCCTGGGGTACAAACCATAAGGTAGTTAGACAAAGCCCGTGGGGCGCTGGCAGGTGTATTGGTACACGGCCGTCCCGCGGGCTTTGCTCATTGCAGGGGTAGTAAACGCATGGTACTCATCACCGGCGCCACCGGATTTTTAGGTCACAATCTTGTTCCCCAACTCATTCAAGCCGGACATCAGGTGCGAGCATTGGTCAGACCCACCAGCGATACCCGTTTCTTGCAGCAGTTAGGCGTAGACCTGGCTTACACGGATGACATCACCGATGGCTATGCCGCTTTACAAGCCGTACACGACTGCGATCAGGTTATCCACGCTGCTGGGCTGTTTCGTTTTTGGGGAGACGCGCACCTGTTTTGGCAGACGAATGTGGGGGGCACAACGACTGTACTCAAAGCTGCCCTGACCGAAAACGTAAAACGATTTATTTACATATCTACCATTGCCGTCGTCGGCCATACTCCCAGTAAAAGACGCATAGATGAAAACACCGTCTGCCGTCCCCAGGAACCGTACCAACTCAGCAAATTTGAAGCCGAAACCCGCGCCCTGGCCTACCATAATGAAGGCTTGCCGGTCATCGTTTTACGCCCCGGCGCATTTTATGGCCCCTGGGGACGGTACGCCTTCAACCGCCTCTTTTTTGAAGAACCGCTTAAAGGGTGGCGCATTCGCATAGATGGCGGCAAAAACATCACCTTCCCCGTTTTTGTGCCCGATGTGGCTCAGGGAATTATGTTGGCGTTGCAACACGGCCGTCCGGGTGAAATCTACAACATCTCCGGCAAATCCTTAACCCATAATGAAGTGAATGATATTGTCAGCGATCTGGCTGGAATACATCAGTTCCGCTTCACTGTGCCCAATTGGGTGGTGTTGGCTCTGGCCCGCAACTGGACGCGCCTCTCCCAAATCACCGGCCGTGAACCCTTTTACCCCATCAACATGGCCCCCTACGTCTTCCAAAATTGGCACATCTGCACCGACAAAGCGGAACAAGAACTTGGCTTCATACCCACCCCCTTCGCTGAAGGCGTCCGCCAAACCCTCCACTGGTACAAAGAGCAAGGTATACTTAAACTGAGGCGGTTCAAAATGACCGCTGACTGATAAACCGCCGACCGAAAACTGAAAACTGGACACTGAACAC
Organism: Chloroflexota bacterium; assembly: GCA_024223125.1. Next base: position 38,750 of record JAAEOP010000103.1, on the reverse strand, counting down.
CGCTACGGAGGAAACCATGAAACTCTACAGCGTGGCCCAAATGGTAGCGGCCGAAAAAGCGGCCGATGCTGCTGGACACAGTTACGCCCAAATGATGGAAATTGCTGGCCGTTCTGTTGCCGAAGCGATTATGGCCCGTTGGCCGGTAGCCGAAGCACGCATTCTGGTGCTGGTAGGCCCTGGCAACAATGGCGGCGATGGTCTGGTAGCCGGCCGTTACCTGGCCCAAGCCAGCGCGGATGTCGCCTTCTACCTCTATAAACCGCGCGATCTGCAAACAGATGAAAACTTTGCTCAAATTCAGCAAATGGGTTTATTTATCGTTGAAGCCAGTTTCGACCAACGCTACCGCGTTTTACGCACTCGCCTGAACAGCAGCCACATTCTAATAGACGCTCTTCTGGGAACCGGCGTCTCCCGACCCATCGGCGGCAACCTGGCCCAACTCATGCAGCAGCTCCGCGTCGGCTGGCAAGATGACAAGGTGACACTTCCTCACTACCCCATCACCTCATTACCTCATCACCCCCCCCCCTCATCACCCCATCCCCTCATCACCGTAGCAGTAGATTGCCCTAGTGGTCTGAATTGCGATACGGGTGAACTGGACAAATTAGCTCTCCCGGCTGACCTGACGGTGACTTTTGCCGGACCGAAGCGGGGGCATTTTAAGTTTCCGGGCGCGGCCGCTTGTGGAGAATTGGTTGTAGCTGATATTGGCATTGCGGCCGATTTACCGGCCGTACAAGATGTGAATGTGGAATTGATGACGGCCGTTAAAGCCAATCATCTATTACCACCCCGCCCCATTGACGGGCACAAAGGCACATTTGGCAAAGTTCTCATTGCCGCCGGGTGTGACCGCTACCAGGGTGCGCCTGTTTTGGCCGCCAGGGGAGCCTTTCGTGCCGGGGCAGGCTTGGTGGCATTGGCTGTGCCGGAGGTAGTGCGGCAAAGCGCCGTCATCTCCCTGCCCGAAGCCACCTATCCAGAAGTGGCTGATGAGCGCGTACTATCTGCCAAATCGGCCAAGATGCTGCTGGCTACAATTGACCAGCATGACGCGCTGTTATTAGGGCCAGGGTTGGGTGAAGCGGCCGATTTCGTAACTGCCCTCTTAGCCGCCGAAACTTTGCCGCCTCTACTGGTGGACGCTGACGGATTAAACATCTTGGCCCAGATGGAAAACTGGCCCAGTCTGCTGCCACCCCGAACCGTGTTAACGCCCCATCCGGCGGAGATGTCTCGGCTGATGGGGATTTCCCTGAAGGATATGTTGGCTCAAGACCGGCTGAAAGCTGCCCAAACACAGGCCCAAACCTGGGGACATATTGTGTTGTTGAAGGGAGCTTATACCATCGTCGCTGCCCCAACCGGAGAGGCCACACTGATTCCCTTTGCCAGCCCGGTTTTGGCCGTAGGCGGCAGCGGCGATGTGTTGGGCGGGGTAATTGCGACGTTGTTGGCGCAAGGGTTGGGGGGATATGATGCGGCCGTGTTGGGCAGCTACCTACATGGCGCCGTTGGTTCTCTGACCAAGACACAATCTGGTCTGCTTGCCAGCGAAATTGCCGATTTACTGCCAGAAGTTGCGCAGCATATTATCTTGCCCAAGACTAGCAGCTTGTCGGAAAAGTCTAGAAACCTGGTTTTGAAGTGAACAAAGAGACCTCTTGGCTGCAATACACAGCCATTTATGATCCAAAACCGGGTTTCTTGGCATCTGATTTTATTTCTCCGATTCTGCTTCTTCCAAAACCAAATGACGGCCGTAACGATAATACGCCGCACAAGCCCCCTCCGCCGAAACCATAGTAGCCCCCAATGGCGATTCCGGCGTGCATTGGTTGCCAAACGCCGGACAATCATGCGGCTTCTTCAGCCCCTGCAAAATCTGCCCGGCAATGCACAACGACGACTCCTCCGAGGCAATACCGCCTACATCAAAACGGGTTTCGGCATCAAATTCGGTAAATTCTGGCCGCAGCCCCCAGCCACTTCGCGGAATCAGACCAATACCGCGCCATTTACGATCTCGCAGTTCAAACACTTGCTCAATCACTGACTGTGCCGGTCTATTCCCTTCATAAGTAACCGCCCGCTGATAAGCGTTACTCACTTTCACTTCACCTGCCTCCAACAAACGTACTGCCTCCAAAATACCCTGCACAATGTCCAACGGTTCAAAACCAGTTACCACAACCGGTGTCTGGTATTGTTCGGCGATGAGTGGATATTCCCAATAACCCATCACCGCGCATACATGTCCGGCCGCCAAAAAACCCTGTACCCGGTTGGCCGACGATCCCAAAATAGCGTGCATGGCCGGCGGCACACAAACATGCGAAACCAAAACGCTGAAATTGAACACCCCTAACACCTGGGCCTGTAAAACACTCATCGCGTTGGCCGGAGCTGTCGTCTCAAAACCAATGGCAAAAAAGACAACCTCTTTATCTGGATTCTCTTGAGCGATTTTGACAGCATCCAGCGGCGAATAGACTACGCGCACGTCGCCGCCGTTGGCCCGAATGGAAAATAAATCCTGGACGCTGCCGGGTACGCGCAGCATGTCTCCGTAGGAAGTGAAAATAACATCGGAACGGATGGCAATGGCTAACGCTTTGTCAATCAATTCTAGCGGCGTCACACAGACGGGACAGCCAGGGCCATGTACCAGTTCCACTTCATCGGGCAGCAGTTGGTCGAGACCGTGGCGCACAATGGCGTGTGTTTGTCCGCCACAGATTTCCATGAGTGTCCACGGCCGTGTCACCGTCTGTCCAATTTCGCGCAGAACAGCCTGTACCAGTTCAGCGTCGCGGTATTCAGTCACGTATTTCATCATGGCGTCCTTTGAGATTGGGAGATTGAACAAATCTCCCAATCTCTAATCTCTTATTTCCGGCCCAATCTCCTCTTCCAAATTCACAATTTCGCGCAGCATGTCCAGGGTGGCCTGGGCTTCTTCCTCACTCAAGAGGCTGATAGCAAAACCAACATGGATGACGGTGTAGTCGCCTACCTGTGCTTCTGGTACATAGGACAAACACGCTTCCCGCACCGTGCCGCCAAAATCAATTTTGCCCATCGGCAAACCGTTACTCTCATGCCGTTCAATTATTTTTCCGGGAACGCCCAAGCACATAATAACTCCTTGTAAATGGTGACTGGTGGCTAGTGGGTAGTACAAATCACCAGCCACTAGCATCATTATCCGTTTCTTCCTTCATCCGTTGTTGTCATAGCAATCATCGCCTGCCCCAAAGCCAATCCGCCATCATTAGCAGGCACAGTTTGATGCCAGTAGACAGTGAATCCGGCCGCTTGCAGTTTAGGAATAGTACGCTGCAACAAGGTCATGTTTTGCCAGACGCCACCGCTGAGAGCGACTTCATTCAAACTGGTTTCCTGACGAATACGCCGACACACGGCCGTTACCATCTCCACCACTGTATTATGAAAACGAGCGGCAATAACGGCCGTACTCACTCCCTTCCGCATCTCAGTTACAATTTGGCTAAATATAGGAGCCGGATTGATGATGCCGTTTTCGATTGTGAAGGGGTAAACGGCCGTTTCCATCTCATCCACCAACGCCTCCAACTCAACGGCCGCCTGCGCTTCATAATTCACCGTTTGCCGCACCCCAATTAACGCGGCTACACCATCAAACAATCGCCCCATACCAGAACTCAACGGCGCATTCAACCCACTTTTCAACTGCTGTCCGACAACTGATAACTGCTCACTGAAAACTGAAGACTGAATATTGCTCACTGAAAACCGAATCGGCGGCAAATCTTCATCCCACCCAATGCCCGCTTGATACAGATATGATAGAGCAATACGCCACGGTTGGCGCACGGCCGTGTCCCCACCAGGTAAAGGAATGGGTTGAAGGTGATACGGCCGTGAATACCCTCCATAATCCGCCACCAAAAACTCGCCGCCCCAAATAGTTCCATCGTCGCCATAACCCGTCCCATCCAGCGCTGCACCAATGAGCGGCCGTTCACCCGCCAACCCATGTTCCGCCATGCAGGCGGCAATATGAGCATGGTGATGCTGCACGCCGACGGCCGGAATACCCTCCCGTTTCGCCCGTTCCAACGCATACCGCGTCGCCAGGTAGTTGGGATGTTTGTCATAGGCGATAATTTCTGGTTGGATACGAAAGAGCCGCTCAAAATGATCAATTCCCTCTTCAAAAGAACGCAGCGTCTCATAATTTTCCAGGTCGCCAATATGGTGGCTCATAAAAGCGTAAGCGTCGCGGGTGAGACAGAAAACATTCTTTAACTCTGCACCGGTCGCCAAAACAGACGGCCGCGATTGGTGTAATTTGATGGGGTTAGGCGCATATCCTCGTGAACGGCGGATTGGATAGGAGGAGATTGGGAGATTGGGAGATTGAGAGATTACGCGCATGACGGAATCATCACAGCGTACATGGATGTCCCGGTTGTGCAATAAGAAAGCGTCGGCCAGGTTTGACAGTCGTTCTAAAGCCTCATCATTGCGGTAGGCGATGGGTTCTTCGCTGATATTGCCACTGGTCATAACCAGGGCAGGAGATTGGAGATTGGAGGTTGGAGATTGGGTCAACAGCAGGTAATGTAGCGGGGTATATGGCAGCATGATCCCCAAATGGTTTTGTCGAGGAGCTACTTCGGGGGAGAGGGTACAATTTGGCCGGCGGCGCAGCAGGACAATCGGCCGTTCTCGGCTGGTGAGCAGTTCCCGTTCAGCTTTATTAACAAAACAATATCGCTGGGCTGTTTCCACATCCGCCGCCATCATCGCAAACGGTTTGTCTACTCGCAATTTACGTCGTCGCAGTTCGGCTACGGCCGTCTCGTTCGTCCCATCACACGCTAAATGAAACCCGCCTAATCCCTTCACCGCCAAAATCCCCCCCTCAACCAAAATTCGCCGCGCAGCCCGTATAGCCTCCCAGTTATCACTGAATACAGAACACTGCTCGCAGTTCACTAACCAAACCGCCGGCCCACAAACCGCACAAGCTGCCGGCTGCGCGTGAAACCGTCTATCTAACGGATTCTCATATTCAGCCTGGCAATCTGGGCACATAGGAAAAGACGCCATCGTCGTTTGCGGCCGATCATAGGGAATATCCTGGATAATGGTAAAGCGAGGACCACAGTTGGTGCAGTTGATGAAGGGGTAATGGTAACGGCCGTCGTCAGGATTAAACAATTCACGCAAACAATCTGGGCAAACAGAAATGTCTGGCGAGATGGGTTGAAAGGCTCCGGCAATTGGCTCTGAATGAATAATTTCAAAGCAGGTAAAACCATTGGCCGGACGGGTAAAAATCTCAAAAGTGTCAATGCGGGCCAGCGGAGGCAGCGTTGTTTGCAAGTCAGACGTAAAAGCGTGTAATGTAGCGGCCGAACCATCCACAGCAATATCCACCCCGGCCGAACTGTTCCGCACCCAGCCAGTCAGCTGATACCGCTGGGCCAATCCATACACAAACGGCCGAAACCCCACCCCCTGCACCACCCCCGTTATATGAATTGCCTGTCCGGTATCATTAGCCATCATCAAGATTTTCCAGTGCCGCGATTAAAATCGCCGCAACGGTGGCAAAGGCCGCCTACGCGGTCTGGTTCCAGTCGGCATAGGCCGCCTTTGCAGATGTGGGTGCAGTTTTAACTGCCATGTATTACCCGCGCCAGCAGCCAATCTGTCCAACGTTCAATCCCCGCGCCCGTCTTACAGGACACCGTAAAAAATGTCACCTCTGGGTTGAGCAGTTCAATACCTTCTTGAAAATATGCCAGATCAAAATCAAGATAAGGCAGCAGATCAATCTTATTCAAAACAAGAGCGTCAATATGGCGATAAATGTTGGGGTATTTGTACGGCTTATCATCCCCTTCCGGCAAGCTGGCAACAACAACATTAAAATGGGTTCCCAATGTAAACGCGGCCGGGCAAACCAAATTACCTACATTTTCCACAATGAGCAAATCTATATCTTCCAAGGGCATTTTTAGCAAAGCGTTGCCCAGCATAGGAGCGTCCAAATGACATTGACCGCCGGTGTTAATCTGTACGGCCGGCATTCCGGCCAGGGCAATTTTGTCGGCGTCAATGGTTACAGCGGCCGTGTCCCCTTCCACCACACCAACCGTTAAATACGGAGCCAGAGATTCAATCGTGCGTAAAATAATGCTGGTTTTACCCGCCCCCGGCGAAGCCATCACATTGATACCTAACACATGATGGGCATCAAGAAGCTCTCGGTTTTCTGCGGCCTGATTTTCATTGGCATTGAGAATATTTTCTACAATGGGGATGCGTTTGTTCATGGGAAAACTCCTGTAAGTAGTGGTTGGCGGATAGTGGTTGGTAGCTTGCATCAATCACTATCCACCATCCGCCACATCAATAGCCTCCAGATAGAACTCTTCTCCAGCGGTAATGCGTACCTGGCTGCTGTCGCAGCCAGGACAAAGAGACAATGTTTCTATACTGTACGTATGGTTGCAATTTTGGCAGGTTATCGCGGCCGTTACCCGACGAAAGTGCAACACACTGTTTTCAGCCATCGTTCCTTGACTAATCATCTCCCAATAGAATTGCACAGAATCATCCACAATGGAAGACAGATCGCCAATAACCAGATAAAGGTCGGTAATGCGTGCCGCCCCTTCCTGCCTCGCATAGCGCAAGCCAATTTCCAAAATACTTTCCGTAACCGCTAATTCGTGCATAAGATATGAGTTTGCAAGTACGTTCACCTCAATATAACCTGCTACTTACAGACTTGCCACTTGCAAATATGATTTTTTAATCATACCATTATTCAATAATGGTTCGTTTTAGGTGATAGAATACGTTGGGTTGATTTACCCGCTTCATACCTGCTATAATAGGAAGGATTTTAAGTAAGCAATCATAAACTGCGAATTCCCGAAGAAAATCAAACCTATTATTACGTTTGTTATGTTGTGAAACAACATCAGTGAATACTGACCGTCAGTTATTGCAAACATGGTCTGAGTGAAATTTATATTTCTGGGGAGATACAAATTTAACTATTAACATCTCCCCCACGCAAAAGGAGGAATCTATGACCGTTTTTGATGTACAAAAAACTGTGACAGAGCGAGGAATATCCCGCCGTGAGTTCCTCAAATTTTGCACAGTAATGGCGGGCACGTTGGCATTGTCGCATTCCTTCACAAAACAAATTGCCAGCGCTTTACAAGAACCCGCCCGCACCCCAGTTATTTGGTTAGAATTTCAAGATTGTGCCGGTTGCACCGAATCCTTTCTGCGAGCCTCCCGACCCGGTGTAGAGGAAATCGTGTTGGATATTCTTTCGGTAGATTATCATGAAACAATCATGGCTGCCGCTGGTCATCAAGCAGAAGCGGCCAAAGCGCAAACAATTGACGCTGGCGGATACTTGCTTGTGGTTGAGGGTTCTATTCCTACGGCCGATGACGGCGTTTACTGCTGCATTGGCGGCCGTACAGCCATAGACCATTTGCAAGAGGCGGCCGCTAATGCTGCGGCCGTGATTGCTCTAGGTAGCTGCGCTACATATGGCGGACTGCCCAAAGCCAGCCCCAATCCTACTGGCGCGGTCTCTGTCATGGATATTGTGAAAGATAAACCCGTCATAAATTTGGCTGGTTGCTCCGTCAATGTCGTCAACTTAACAGCGACGATAGTCCACTACCTCACATTTGCAGAACTGCCGGCGATGGATGAACTGAACCGTCCCCTCTTCGCTTATGGTCAGAAAATTCACGACAATTGCGAACGACGCGGCCATTTTGACGCCGGTGAATTTGTGAAACAGTGGGGAGATATTGGGCATCGCCAGGGTTGGTGCTTGTATGAGATGGGTTGCAAAGGGCCAATGACATTTGCCAATTGTCCTGTTTCTCGTTGGAATGATGGGGTTAGCTGGCCCATAAAATCGGGTCACGGTTGTCTCGGTTGTACCCAACCGGATTTCTGGGAATTGGGAGCGTACAATGTCATCGAACTACACGATGTCACCCCGCCGACTTCTTATGCACCGGTGCAACAACCGGCGCAAACCGTTGCCCCGGCAAGCGCGGCGGTGATTGGCGGAGCGGCTGGACTGGCAGTTGGCGGTGCTGGCGTGGCAGCTTATTATCAACTTTCCAAGCCAGACCTGCATGATGAAGAAGTAGATAGCGTCGCTGCAGAAGAATAGGAGGAGGCCATGTCATGTATCAGCCGTAGAGAATTTCTCAAAACCGCTGGCGCCGGTGTAGGTGCCGCTCTATTAGCTCCTGCAGGAGTAGCAGCGGCTTCGGAGAGTGTAGACGCCAGCGATCATGTATCCATGTTGTATGACGCTACAATGTGTACCGGCTGCAACGCATGCACAACTGCATGTCGCCAATGGAATAACACGGCCGTCGAGAAGGACCCCAGCGGCCGTTATGATGCTCCCGGTGAGCTTTCTGCGGATACATGGTCGCTCATTCTACTACGCGAGGAAAAAGACAATCCCAGTTTTATCAAACGGCAATGTATGCACTGCATTGACCCGGCTTGCGTTAGCGGATGTCCGGTTTCCGCGCTGGAAAAGTCAGCCACCGGGCCGGTTACCTATGACGCTGACCGCTGCATCGGCTGCCGTTATTGCATGTATACCTGCCCCTTTCACATTCCCCGCTTCGAGTGGGATGAAGTGTTGCCCGTCATTACGAAGTGTACCCTTTGTGATGATCGCCTTGAAGTGGGCGACGGTCCGGCTTGCGCCGAAAGATGTCCCACCGGTGCGCTTACCTGGGGACGGCGTGGCGATTTATTGACAGAAGCGGAAGGCCGATTAGAAGAAAAACCGGACAGTTATGTTAATAAAATTTATGGTCAGGATGACGCCGGCGGCACATCGGTTCTTTACCTCTCCTCCGTTCCTTTTGAGGAGATGGGTTTGCCAGACCTGGGCGACGAACCAGTTCCCCAGTTAAGTGAGCGTACCAGCGAGGTCTTCGTTCCGTCTATTCTAATTGGCGGGACGCTTTTACTGGCAGGTATTCGCTTTATCGCTCAACGGGAAGGATGGAGGCAACCATGACGGCCGTAACCCAAACCAGAAAAAAGATACCCATTAGCTTTTACCCCTTGCTGGCATTAACCCTGTTCGCTGTAGCGCTTTCTATCTACCGTCTGGTAGTGGGGTTGGGGCCAACGACAAACCTGACCGACCATTATCCCTGGGGCATGTGGATTACAATTGATTACTTCCTCATTCCGGTGGCCGGGGCAGCTTTCACTATTTCTTTCATCACCCATTTTTATGGTCGCGACCATTATACGACGGCGTTACGGCCGTCTATTCTCGCCGGTTTTCTAGGGTACGCTATCGTCGGTATCCTGCTGTTCCTGGATATTGGACGCTGGCATCAATTTTACAATATTCTCAACCCACAATACATAAACCTCCATTCTTTCCTTGAAGAAGTCAGCTTGAGCGTTACTTTTTACACGATCATTCTTGTCATTGAGATTGCCCCCACCTTTTTAGAAAAATGGGGCTACGAGCGTCCTATCCGCTTTATCAATCGCTTTATTATCATTATCGCTGGGGCGGGCATTATCCTCTCGGCGTTGCACCAATCTTCCTTGGGTTCCATGTTTTTGATTATGCGTCACAAACTGCATCCCTTGTGGTGGACGCCTGCTCTACCGCTTATTTTCTTTCTCCAGGCAATTTACACGGGATTAGCTGCGACGGCCGTTGCCGTTACTCTCATCTGGAAAAGAAAGGGATATCCAATAGACAGAGAGTTTTTCCGCCGCATTGGGCAAGCGATGAGTATCGCGTTGGGATTATATCTGGCGGTCAAAGTTGGCGATTGGATGGGCGCCGGCAAAGTAGATTTACTGTTTCAACCAGACGCCTTTGGCATACTCGTCTGGTTGGAACTTATCATTGGCATCTTTATTCCGTTAATAATTCTCTTGTCCAAGTTAGGAGGGCATTCAGCCGGGCCTTTTTGGGCTGGCGTTTTTGTCCTCATCGGCACATTCATCAACAGATTAATTATCAGTTGGATAGGTTTAGCCGAGCCGTCGCCAATCGTTTATTCGCCTCACTGGATAGAGATTATGATTACCATCGGTTTGCTGTCTGGCGGCTTTCTGGCTTACGGTATTGTTGTGCGCTATTTCAGGCTTTTCAAGGATGATCCTATTTACAATGAATGAAAACTGTAGCCCGATTTTGTAAATCGGGTGGCGATTTGCAAAGGAGACAGAAAATGGCAAAAATCGTAATTGATCCAATCACACGTATTGAAGGCCACTTGCGTATCGAGGTTCAAGTGGAAGATGGCGTCGTAACCGATGCCTGGAGTTCCAGCACCATGTGGCGGGGGATCGAACTCATCCTCAAAGGGCGCGACCCTCGCGAAGCATGGGCGATAACGCAGCGCATATGCGGGGTTTGAACGACAGTACACGCACTCTGCTCCGTGCGAGCAGTCGAGGATGCTCTGGGGGTTACAGTCCCCAACAATGCGCGTATTTTGCGTAATATTATCGAAGGAATCCAATACGTTCAGGATCATGTCGTTCATTTTTATCATCTGCACGCGCTTGATTGGGTAGATATTGTCAGCGCTTTAGACGCTGATCCGGACGCCACGTCTACCCTGGCGCAATCCATCTCCGATTGGCCTAATTCCAGCCCGGGGTATTTTAAGGGGGTCAAGGAAAAGCTGACTGCTTATGTCAATACAGGGCAATTAGGGCCTTTTGCCAACGCCTATTGGGGACATTCGGCTTACAAACTACCGCCAGAGGCAAACTTGATGGCCGTTGCCCACTACTTGGAAGCGCTTGATTGGCAGCGCGAACTGATTCATGCTCATGCTCTTCTGGGCGGCAAAAATCCGCATTTGCAAACATACCTGGTGGGCGGGATGGCCTCGCCGATTGATCCCAACAGTCAGGCGGCCATTAACGCTGACACGATTGCCCAACTTTACACAATCTTCGCCAAAGCCCAGAAATTTGTGAATCAAGTCTACCTGCCGGATGTGCTGGCTGTGGCCCCGTTTTACCTGGAGTGGGCCGGTCTTGGCGGCGGGGTTAACAACTTTTTGTCTTATGGCGATTTTCCCAACGCCAACGATGATTTCTGGCTGCCACAAGGATTCATTTTGAACGGCGACTTGAGTACGATTCATCCGCTGGATCAGAATGACATTTCCGAGTATGTCACCCATTCATGGTATAAATACGACGACGAAAGCAAAGGAAAACATCCCTGGGATGGCGAGACCAGGCCAAACTATACCGGGCCAAAACCCCCCTATGAATTTTTGGAAACGGACAATAAATATACCTGGATGAAAGCGCCTCGTTTGGGAGAACATGCGATGGAAGTGGGACCGTTAGCCCGGATGTTGGTTGCCTATGCCGCTGGACATGAACGGGTGCAGGCGGTTATCAATTCCGTGTTAGAAACTTTAGGCGTTGGCCCTGAAGTTTTATTCTCGACGCTGGGACGCACGGCCGCGCGCTGTATTGAAGCGGTGGTAACGGCCGAACAGTTATCCGTATGGACTGACGAACTGGCCGCCGGCATAAAAAGCGGTGATCTACAGGTTCACGAGACAAGCGCCTGGGATCCTGAAAACTGGCCGACCGAAGCAAAGGGTTGGGGCTTTACCGAAGCGCCACGCGGCGCATTGGGTCATTGGATCCATATCAAAGACAAGAAGATCGAAAATTACCAATGTGTGGTTCCCAGCACCTGGAATTGTTCCCCGCGAGATGCTACAGGGCAAATAGGACCTTATGAAGCGTCGCTCATCGGTACGCCCATCGCCGATCCAGAAATGCCGCTGGAAGTACTGCGTACAATACATTCCTTTGATCCTTGTATGGCATGTGGCGTTCACATTTTGGACGTTACGGGGCGCGAGATAAATCAGGTTAAGTTGCAGGCTACATCTGGGTTTACCGGCCCATTGCAAACATTTCATTTGGGAATGAAAAACCATTGCTAGAAAAAAGGTCCGTTAAAACGCTTATTCTGGGCGTTGGCAACCTGCTCCTGACTGACGAAGGGGTAGGCATACATGTCATTCAACGTCTGGTCAAGACACATAATTTGCCAAAGGAGGTTCAAATCCTGGACGGAGGTACGTTGGGATTGGACCTCCTTTATTATTTGGAGGGGGTAGAAAATTTACTCATCATTGATGCGGTAGAGATGGGCAAGGAGCCAGGAACGCTGCTACGAATGGAAGGGGATGAAGTACCAGCCTTCCTTTCTATGAAGATGTCTTCACATCAAATCGGCGTCAATGATATGTTGTTTGCCGCCAAACTTAAGAATTTATATCCGCACAATGTGACACTTTGGGGGGTTCAGCCAGCATTGTTGAGCGTGGGGTTAGATCTCTCGCCAATTGTATCTGCTCAAGTTGATGTGTTGGTGGGAAAGATTATAGAGGAGTTGAGCCTGTGGGGGTACGCTTTCGTAAAACGCTGAACGCTTTAATCTCTCAATCTCTCGTCAAGCATCAGTATTAGCAAGCGATGGAAAATGCAACTAATTATGTGAGTGATTAACTCATTGCTTCTTCGTGGCGCACCGCAGCGCATAGTGTCTCCTCTATATGATGCTGTTGTTAGAGATACCAAAGTAGCTGCGTCGATCTTTTTGTCTTGCTTAAGCGGGAGCCGTAGCGGCCGCTAACAAAATCCGAGTATCATGCAGACGTTCCATTGTGGTTTTAGCAACCTGTTTTTGTAGGCCGTAAGCCAGATCATGATCTTTCTCACACAATTGTTGCAGGCTCGCAGCATCAATTTTTAAGAGAACGCTGGGGGTGGTAGTCACGGCCGTCGTCGTCAATTTATGCGGCTCAATTAAGGCCGAAATCCCCAACATCTCGCCCGGATTGATATGGCCGATTAGAAAATCTTTGCGTAACTGCGGCAACTGCTCATCAACCACCACATAATGCAAATCAATACTGCCCGTTTGCAGAAAATAAAGCGCCGCGGCTACTTCATCAATCGTAAACAAGATACTTTTTGGGGGAAGGGTTACTTCTTCACTGATCATCGCCACTTCCCGCAGTTGCTCAGGGGTCATAAAGCCAAAAAATGGATAACGTCGCAGTAGTTCTGTGGAAACCATTTTATCCTCCATTTGGGGGAGATTAGAGATTGAACCAGTGTAACTGTACAGGTGCGACGCACTTTTCCCAGAGTAATGTCAATGCCGCTGCTCTTTGCAAGTGCGTCGCACCTCTGGAAGCTGAATAGTTACGAACCAGTTAGGCTTTTTCAGAAAAATAATGATCCAATTAAATCTGAAAAAGCCTCGAGCCAATTCCAAAAATACCGCTCATTTTGGATCATTTATTTTTGGAATTGGCCTTTATCTCCAATCTCCAATCTCTCACAATAATTCCAATACGGCCGTCACCGCATCAGCCACCGCATCCCCCACGGCCGTACTCAATTCATCCGAAAAATCAAATACCTGTTCCGCTTCTACGGCCACAATAATAATCTCGTCAGGCAGGGAAGCGCCCATCTGGCGACCTAAAAGCAGGGCCGTTTGCAGCGATGTGTCGTGTACGGCCGTTGTATGCCCCGCGCTCAAATCAGGTAAATTAGACAGGGGAAAAGTGGTAATGGTTCCGTTACGGCCGTTACCCGTTTGCATGGCGTCAATGATGATCACCCGTTCATAGCCAATCAGCCGCTCCATCAAACTAAGGCCACCCAACGAGAGATAATCTACTGCCAACAACGGTCGTGCCGCCTGCACCCCCTCTGCCACCTTCCAGCCCACCCCATCATCCCCTAAAATTGGATTGCCCAAACCGATGATGATTGTCTTATTGCTTGTCATGTTTTCTCGTAAAACGTGAAACGTGAAACGTAATCCGTAATCCGTAATCCGTGAACCGACAACGGAATACGGAATACGGAACACCACTAACAAAACTGCCGCAAAACCTCAACCGTCTCCCCATCCGCATCCCGGATCGCCACCTCCAACGGCATCTGCCCAGGTAGCGAGTGAGTAGCGCAACCAAAGCAAGGGTCATAAGCGCGGAAAGCCATCTCTACCATATTCAGCAACCCCTCGTTCACAACAGTTCCTTTGTGAATCAAACTTTTGGCCGCCTTCTTAATGGACATGCTAATGGGTGCGTAATTGTTTGTCGTGCCCACAATCAGGTTAACCTTTGTCAAGATGCCTCGTTCATCCGTCCAATAATGGTGCGTCAGCGTCCCGCGTGGCGCTTCTACAATGCCCACCCCTTCCGTCGGTGTTTGTGTGGGAACTGTGTGGATGTGGGGCGAGGTAATTTCAGGATCAGTGGCCAGTTCCACCAGCCGTTCGGCCGCGTACAACAATTCAATCAGCCGCGCCCAATGGGTAGCTAGTCGTTGGTGTACTGGCTTGCCCCCCAACGTGTCGTAGAACTTCTCATACTGCTCCTGCGCCAGCGGCGTCGCCATACCAGCGGCCACATTCAACCGGGACAATGGCGTAGCCATATACACGCCCGAATCCTTACCATCCACAAACCCTTTCCAGCCTACCTTTTTCAAGTAAGGAAACTTCAAATACGTCCACGGCTCCACATGTTCGGCAATCCAATCATTGTATTCATGGGGAGCATAGGTCCCCAGGCGTTTTCCTTCAGGGCCGACAATAGCCACACGGCCGTCATAAAAATTCACCCGATTCTGCGCGTCCACTAAGCCCATATAATAGGTGTGATGGGTATAGATGTCACCCAAGATCAAATCCAGGTACATCTGATTGCCCAGCACCAGATCGCTAAATAGTTGCAAGCTAAACTGGGCAAAATCAATCCCCCAACGCCCCATCTTTTCAATCTCTTGCCGCTCCTCTTCAACGAGACCTTTGGTCACGCCGCCAGGAATCGAGGTGCAGGGATGGACTTTACGGCCGCCTAACATCTCAATAATCGTGTGTCCCACCTTTCGCGCCTGAATCACTTTGCCGCCAACCTCCAACCCCACTTTGTGAATCACGCCCAGAATGTTTCGTTCCGCTACCGGCGCATCTGGCCCCATCACAAAGTCTGGCCCGCCTAGGGCATAAAAATGAGTCGTATGGTCGGTAAAATAAAAGCCCATGTACAGTAGTTCGCGTAATTTTTTAGCGGCCGAAGGTGGGTCAACGCCATACACCGCATCGGCCGCTTTAGCGGCCGCCATATGGTGCGCCTCTGGACAAACGCCGCAAATACGGTTCGTCAGCAGCGGCATCTCTTCTACCGGACGGCCGACACAAAATCGTTCAAACCCGCGCAGTTCAGGAATCTGGAAATAAGTGTTAGCCACTTCCCCATCTTCATCCAAAAAAATCTCAATCTTGCCATGTCCCTCTAAACGAGTGATGGGATCTATTGTGATTCTTGTCATTTTTCATCTCCAATCTCTAATCTCCCACCAACGCCGGTTTCCCCGCGTGCAGTAGTGAATGCGCCAAACTAAAACGGTAAAACGATCCCGCCGGATCGGGGATTCCATCCAGAATATCTTCAATTTCGTCGGGGTCATTGCTGTCAATAACGGAGGCAACGGCCGTCATCATCCGTGCCCCATAATCTATAACGCCTGCCGCCGGGCCATAGCAGCCTATACACGCCGCACCCACCTGTGGGCACAAGGCGCTGCAACCGCTGCGCGTCGCCGGCCCATTACACAAAATCCCCTGTTCCAGCAGGCACAATTCCGGGTCTACCTCTTCCATTTCATGAATGCGAACTAACTTCTTAATCTTCTTCACGTTCCGGGTGCGGGGACATTCCTCACACACCGTCGAATCGCCGGCCCCGATGATCGATCCCTTTGGCGGCAGTTCCGCTTCGCCGCGTAATACCTGAATCACCAGGTCAATCACAGCTCCAATCTGGTGCGATTCAGGCGGACAACCGGGCATAAAATAATCTACATCCACCACCTGATCCAACGTCCGCAACACTGGGTTAAATACTGGAATTGTCAATGTGCCTTCGGGAACCTGGTAGCTGAAAGACGGCCGTAAATGCTCAAGATTATCCGTACTCACACTTTCATAAGCAGCGTAGAATATTTCATCCATCGAGGAAAGATTCGCCAATCCAGGAATACAGCCTTCGGTAGCGCAGGAACCAAAAGCCACCAAAATTTGCGACTTTTGCCGCAGCAGATGGGCCATATATTCATTTTCTTTGTTGCGAATGCCGCCATTAAACAACGTCAGCAAAATAGATTTATCCGGCATCGCTTCCACATCTTTATACTTAGCGTCCATCGCTACCGGCCAGAAAACCACCTCAAAATTGGCATCCACATCCAAAATCTTTTCGTTAATGTTCAGGACGGCAATTTCACAGCCGCCGCAGGAAGACGCCCAATACATGGCAAACTTAGGTTTTTCAGTAGGAGATTGTCCATTCTTACTCATGCCGCCACCTCCTCTGGCATATCGTAAAGCAAAACGCTGTTTTGTACAGCGCTCGCTAAATTTTCAGACCAATTCAGGGGACCAAGGGCACGAATTTCCTCCACAAACTTGCCAATCTCTTGCGCTAGTTTCACCCCTTCGGCCGCGCTGGCCCACACCAGTTTCACCCGTCCCGGCTCAATTCCCATTTGGCCGATGGTGCGCCGCAGCAACAAATACCGGCGTAACGCCTTATAGTTTTGCTCAAGATAATGACACTCACCCGGATGGCAGCCCGTAATCATCACCCCGTCAGCCCCACCCACCAACGCCTTTAGCACAAAAGTCGGGTCAATCCGTCCCGAACACATCAACCGAATCAACCGAATATTGGGCGGATATTTAACGCGGGCCGTTCCGGCCAAATCGGCCGCCCGGTAGCTGCACCAATTACAAGTAAAGCCGATGATGACAGGTTCAAATTGTTTGCTCATCTGTACTTTCTCCATTGGGAGATTGAGAGATTGGAGATTCGCTTATTCTCCGATCTCCTAATCTCCAACCCCTAATTAACAAACGCATGAAGTGGCCGATCAATAAACAACAACCCTTCAATTTGCGACATAATCTGCTCATTGCTAAAACCACTGCCACTAATCGCCCCCGCCGGGCAGGCAGCCACACAAGTGCCACACCCCTGACACAGCGCATGGTTAATTTCTGTCACCATCTCATCTTCAAGGAAAATGATGGCGTTAAATGGGCACAAATCATTGCAGATGCGACAGCCAGAGCAGCGGCGTGTATCCACCGTCGCCCGTACCGGTTCCAGTTCAATTTCACCTTTGTCAATACGGCTTAACACGCGGGCAGCGGCCGCCGCCCCCTGAGCCACACTGCTGGGAATATCCTTCGGCCCCTGCACAGCCCCGGCAATAAAAACACCTTCCGTCATCGTCGCTATCGGGTCTAACTTGGGGTGTTTTTCAATAAACCAACCATTAGCGCTGCAAGAAATACCAAATTTATGAGCCACCTCTTTGGCGTCTCGTTTCGGTTCTAACCCGGCCGACAGCACCACCATATCTAACGGAATACGACGTTGTTTACCGGCTAAAGTATCTTCCACCTGAATAATCAATTTGCCTTCTTCATGCTCCTGTCGGGCTGCATCCGTTACTTCGGCTACACGGCCGCGTACAAAAATAGTTCCCTCTTCCAAAACACGCTGATAAAACTCATCGTAATCTTTGTAGGCAGTACGCATGTCGATGTAAAAATTGTACACACGGGCGCCAGTGCGTTCTTTCACCAGATGGGCAAATTTAAGGCTGGACATGCAGCAAATGACAGAACAGTAATTGTTATAGTTGCGGTCGCGGCTGCCGACGCAGTGAATAATGCCCACCGACTCCGGTTTACTGACGCCATCGCGCAGCACAACTTCCCCATTTGTTGGCCCGGCCGCATTACACATCCGTTCAAATTCCAGGTTCGTAAAGACGTTTGCCAAACGGCCGTAGCCATATTGCGGAACCCGGCGAGCGTCAAACAAATCAAACCCCGTCGCCAGGATAATATTGCCCACCTCCACCGTCATATACTCTTCTTCCTGATCAAACTGGATCGCTTCCGTAGGACAGAACTTCTCACAAGCGCGGCATTTGCCATTCATAAAATAGATACAGCTTTCTGTGTCAATGACCGGATATTTAGGCACAGCCTGGGCAAAAGGCGTATACACCGCTTTGCGGTAGCCCAGACCCGCTTCAAACTCATCATCAATCACCCGCTTGGGGCACTTCTCCCAGCAAATGCCGCAGCCCGTACACAAATTCGTGTCCACATAGCGCGGCTTTTTACGAATGGTGACGGTGAAGTTGCCCACATACCCATCCACCTTCTCCACTTCACTCCAAGTCAGCAATTCTACGTTGGGATGCATGCCCACATCTACCATTTTGGGCGTCAAGATGCAGGCGGCACAATCCATTGTAGGGAAGGTTTTATCAAACTGAGCCATATGACCGCCAATCGAAGGTTCCCGTTCCACCAAATATACGCGATGGCCAGAATCGGCCAGTTCCAACGTCGCCTGAATGCCAGCAATACCGCCCCCCACCACCAGCGTATCTGGGTGGATGGGCACATGCAGCGGTTCCAATGGTTCATTGTGAATAACTCGTTCCACACCGCCGGCAACCACCGCTTTCGCCTTTTCCGTGGCCGCTTTTTTGTCTGTGTGTACCCAAGAAACTTGCTCGCGGATAGAAGCCAACTCACACAAATACGGGTTCAATCCAGCACGGCCGCAAGCGGTACGGAACGTCTTTTCATGCAGATGGGGTGAACAGGCAGCCACCACCACCCGGCTTAAGCCTTCCTCCTGTATATCCCGTTCAATTAACTCTTGTCCCAAACTGGAACACATGAATTTATAATCACGGGCAATGACTACCCCATCATCCTCTAACACTTCTTTAGACCAGTTAGCCACATCCTCAACATCTACCGTTCCGGCAATATTGGTACCGCAATGGCAAACATAAACGCCAATGCGTTCTTTTTCTTCACGATTTGTACTCATGCGCTTTCTTCCTTAATAACCCTAGATTGGGTCAATTTTTTCGCACGTACACTCTGTTTCACGAGTAGAAAATTGACCCAATCTTTGGGGAGTGAACGATCACTTCTCGTGGGCAATTGGCAGCGGTTTAGGCATCGGTAAGGAAGGATCATCCCGCCGCCGTCGTTTCCGTTTTTTCGGCGCTTCTTCAGCAATCTCTACGCCAATCTTGGCTAATGCCGGCCGCGTGTCTACAAACTCCTTGCCCAATCCCAATTCCAATGGATCGTGACCAAACGCCAAGCCCATTAACTGTGTAAAATAAACGATGGGAATGTGATAGTCGGTGTGGAAATGTTTGTTCATATCTTCCTGGTAAGCGTCCAGGTTAAGTTGGCACATGGGACACAACGTCACTAGAATATCAGCCTTGTATTGATCGGCCGCATAAACAAGACGACGAATCAATTCATACGCCACCGACGAACTAATCTGGGTCATGTGGCCGCCGCAGCAATGGGTTTTAACCGGAAAATCTACCACTTCCGCCCCCAACGCTTTCATCAGTTCATCCAACGCAGTCGGATATTCGGGATTGCCAAACCGGTTTTCAGGATCGGGACGGACAACCATGCAGCCATAATAAGCGGCTACACGCAGCCCTTTCAGCGGGTTGCTTACTTTACGGCGCACCGCTTCCAACCCCACCCGATTGTTCACAATATCTAACAAATGCCGTATTTTGAGCGTACCGGGATCATAGTGCAAACCGCCGGCCGCCAACGCTTCGTTGACCTGCGTGTTGAGTCGGGCGTCTTTGCCCATATAGCGGTCTGTTTTGGCCAGGTTCAGATAACAGGCGCTGCACCCGGCCACAACCGTCCGCGACCCGTTGGTTTGTTGGGCGGCTAAGGCTAGATTACGGCCGTTCAACGCATAAGCCGGTAATCGAGAAACAGAGATATACTCGGTAGCCCCACAGCAGTTCCAATCTTGAATCTCTTCCAACTCCAGACCCAAATCACCTCGGATAGCCATGATAGAATCGAGATACGGTCGTGCGCTGCGCTGCATAGAACAACCAGGATAAAAGAGATATTTGCTCATGTGTCTGCCTCCAATTCCTTAGCCCGCTCCAAAACAGCTTTTAGCTGGCCGATGGCCTCAATTTTATGCGGAGTCAAATCCATACGTCCTTTGGTCAACATACCCAGACCAATTTGAGCCGTGTCTATGATGCTGACCGGATGGTGGCGTAGGAAGTGCCGCGTAGCCAGACCAAATTCAAAGGAACGGCCGTAATTTTCTACATAATCTACAAACGTCTGCGACCAATCTGGAGCGATGCTGTCTGTGTAGAGCTGCGTTTCAATGGCCTTGTTTTTTAGCGTGTACATAATATCAGGAATATGTACCTCTTGCGGACAGCGAATCATGCAGTAATAACAAGAAACACAATACCAGGGGGTATTGCTGGACAAAACCTCCTCGTCCATATCCGCCCGAATGAGGGCAAATATTTGCCGGGGCGTGTGGTCCATATCCTCCCCCGATGGGCAAGAACCGCCACAAGTACCGCATTGAATACACATATCCAGACGGGAATCTCCTGGCGTGGCGGCAATAATCTTTTCCAAAAAAGTGTCCGCAGCTGTTTCCGCTTCAATAGGAAATTGTTGAACGCTCAAGGGGAACCTCCTTAATATCTGAACGGATTGTTTCCGGCCATTAAATGGTAGGAGGATATTGGCTCGGCCCGAAACAAGAAAGTAAATGCTCCGTCTCAAAACCTCTAATTGATTTGTGCAATTATTCACAAACTATGTCAAGCGTACCATTATGTTCGTCTGCCTATGAGTGAGATTTGTCACTTGTTATTTGTTATGAACATCACTTCTCAGATTTGAGGTTTTAGCCGACCGTCATGAGGAAAAATTTGCAGCGCAAACTGTCAATTCACGATTGTCATTCCTGCTTGGCGGGAATGGCGCTCGTCAGTAACATCTTAAGACGGCCGTCGCTCACCTTTCTGTCAAACCACATGGCAATAGCGCCGTTGTTAAGATGTCGCTGGATTATCTCATGCGATATGGACTCTATCTCACCTTTGATGATGACCAGGATGACCCAGAAGAATTACGGCGCTGGTTTCAGGAAGTTGACCATCAGGATTTTATTAATGAGAGAGCCAAACTGGAGGCTCTCCGTGACCATTTACGCAACATGCAACGATTTCGCAATAATCCAGAGAAATTCCTAGCTGAAACAGAACGTCTCTGGGATGACTCGGGTTAGCTTGTATGTTGCTTTTGCTGTCACTGATATTAAAGAATACAGCATTCTCTATGCAGACTAGCCCAGGACAGAAAAACTGCTGTCTTTGTTTATTTCACGCAGTCGTGAATAAAAACCGGCATTCAAAACGAGTCCTGTATAGGGCATCTTGACCTGGATTGGATCAACATCATGATCATGTCCATTTTCACAGGCGGTTATGAGTTCGGCCATCATATGCCCTACGCCGCCGGCATTTTTAAACTGATTGCCGCTGGTGCCAACAGCCATGTAAAAACCGGGCAAATCAGATTTATCATAAATGGGAATCCAATCATCGGCCACGTCATACAAATCAACAACGCCACGCGGCTGGCTGGGAATTTGCAGTTCAGGGATACGCCGTGCTAAACGGTATACCTGTCGCTTCCATTGAATATCTGTCAACTCGCGGTTGAAGTTGTCAGGATCATCCACCCATTCACGAGGGTCGCATTCCGGGTCTTCGCTGCCTACCAGGATGGAACGGCCGACTTCGGGACGACAATAGATACCGGCCGGATCAGACAATTCTGTGCCCTCTTTTTCATAATCAAATGAGGGTGGGGACGGGACGTGGTGAACTTCGTGGCGCAGGGGTTTTGTTTTAATGTTCATGCCTTCTTCCACCCCTGCCAGACGATTGATGATGAAGGAATGTGGCCCGGCAACATTGACTACAATGGGGGCATTGATTTTTTGACCGTTTTTGAGGGTGATGCCAGTGACACGCCTGTGCTGAGCAAGGTCGAAGTGGTCGTTATCCCTTCGCACCGCAACCACTTCCTGATTAAACATAAACGTTCCCCCATGCGCTTCGGCCGCTCGCATCAAATTATGGGTTGATAATTGCGGATCACTGATATATCCCATCGTCGGCGTTATAATCGCACCCGTCAACATTTCTGATGGTTCATCCCAGAATGTTTCATCATCCAGCGCCTTGGGGGGATAAAAAGTATGCGGATCCATAAAGGGGTATTTTTCCAGCGTCTGCTCTAACGTCCACATCTCATAAGGGACGCCAATTTGATCAAACAGATCCGTCCATCGCTTGTAATCTGTCTCCGTGCGGTTCAAGATCAGGCAGCCACATTGGATAAATTTAGCCAATCCACGCTCATCCTCCACACCAATATAGTTGGCCCAATCGTCCCAATAAAGCGCATTCTCATAAGCCATCGCTACCCCATCCCAGGTGGAGTAATGAGCGCGAATGATGGCGCATGAGTTACTGGTTGAGCCATAGCCAGCGGCCGGCAATTTATCAATGTTCAATGTTTTGTAGCCCCTTTTTGCCATCTCAAAACTAACAGCACAGCCAATAATTCCTGAACCGATTATAATTGCATCATATTGTCTACTCATCTGATGAACTCCTTTTATCTTGAACATACCTGCTAATAACGTCACATTTGACAGTTTCTTATCGTTGTATATATTTTAGCCATTATTTTGTACAAGGAAACAATGATGAGACAATCAGTTAAAAGAAAGCGAAAACGACAAAGAACCCCACAAACATCTGAAAAAGCAGCAAAAATCAGCCAACCCCTTTGCCATTTGCCACCTTATGAAATCATCACCGCTGAACAGTTACAGCTTATTCATGATAAGTCTATGCAAATTCTGGAGGAAGCGGGGATTGCCTTTTACGATGAGACCGCCCAGATGATTTTGCAAGCGCATGGCGTTAAGGTTGTGGATGATGTTGCTTATTTTGACCGTGAACTGGTGATGGCTTACCTGGCCAAAGCCCCGGCTCAGTTCACCTGGTCAGCCCGCAACCCGGAGCGAGATGTCATCATTGGCGGAAATCATGTTTGTTTTGCCCCCGTTGCCGGGCCGCCTTTTGTTACGGATCGTGATCACGGCCGTCGCAACAGCACTCATCAGGATTTGATCAACTTCCTCAAGCTAACTCAAATGTCTCCCTATTTACACAGCAGCGGATCCGAGATCGTTGTATCTTCCGATATTCCTGTCGCGTATCGTCATCTTGAAGCCAAGTATGCTCACTTTGTCTACAGCGATAAACCCCACATGGGTATTTATCATACTGGCCCCATCGGACAAGACACCATCGAATTGGCAAAAATCGTTTTTGGGGCTGAGAACTTGCTGCAAAAACATGTCCTGCATTGCATTGTTAATGTAAGCAGCCCACGTAGATTAGATGACCGCATGTTGGGACTGATGATTGCTTATGCCCGCCATAATCAAATTGTGGATGTGACCCCCTTTATTTTGTCGGGCGCAATGGGGCCGGTGTCTATTTTGGGGACGGTGGCGCAGTTAAACGCAGAAGTTTTAACCGGTATTGTGTTTACACAAATGGTGAATCCCGGCAATCCTTGTGTGTATGGATCGTTTCAAGCCGTGATTGATTTACAAAGTGGCGCGCCTGTGTTTGGCGCGCCGGAAAGTCAGTTGGCCCTTTATTTGAGCGGGCAGTTGGCTCGACATTATGGCTTGCCGTTTCGGGCAGCGGGCGCTTATGCCAGTTCAAAAGTGATTGATGCTCAGGGCGCTTATGAGAGTGTGATGGCTATGTTCCCCTCGCTTTTGACGAAGCCCAATTTTGTAATGCACGCCGCTGGTTGGCTAGAGGGAGGATTAACGGCCGGTTACGAAAAATTCATCCTCGATTGTGAAATGCTGGGCATGTACCATACCTATCTCCAGGGCATTAATTGGGATGATGACCAATGGGCGCTGGACGCCATTTTGCATGAAGTGCCGCCAGGGGGGCATCATCTCGGCACCAGCCATACGATGCGCCATTTTAGGTCAGCCTTTTATCGGGCGGAACTGTTCGACTATGATTCTAGCGAAGCGTGGATTGAAAAAGGGTCAATGGATGCATCTGTACGCGCCAACCGGGAATATAAGCAGCGACTTCAAGAGTATGAACAGCCCACACTCGATCCAGCAATTGATGAAGCATTACGTGAATATATAGGAAAAAGAAAGATTGAATTAACAAAATAAGGACAGAAATGGAGGCAAATCAAATGAAAACGCGGACACAAGTTGTGGTTATTGGGGGTGGTGTCATTGGTTGCAGCATCCTGTACCATCTGACTAAATTGGGATGGCATGATGTGGTTTTGCTGGAACGAGCAGAACTTGCCAGTGGCTCTTCCTGGCACGCGGCTGGTGGGTTCCACACGCTGAATGGAGATACGAATTTGGCAGCCTTACAGGGGTATACGATTGAGCTTTTTCAGGAAATCGAGCGTGTTTCCGGCCAATCTGTTAGTTTGCATCAGGCGGGGAATCTTTATCTGGCAGCTACTCAAGATCGGCTTGATTTTCTCAAGAGGGAACATGGCAAGGCTCGCTACACGGGCATCAGTTCGGAAATGATTTCCGTTGCTGAAGCGGCCCAGATTTGTCCCATTCTCAATCCGGCCGGGTTGGTTGGGGCGATGTTTGACCCGCATGATGGGTATATCGATCCCTCTGGCGTTACGCAAGCATTAGCCAAGTCGGCCCAGCTTGGGGGTGCGGAAATTTACCGTTATACGCCGGTGGAAAAGACGGTTCAGAATGATGACGGCCGTTGGCAAATCGTCACCTCTAAAGGCGAGATTCAAACAGATTATGTTGTGAATGCGGCCGGACTGTGGGGGCGCGAAGTGGCAGCACAGGCAGGGTTGCAACTACCCATTATCCCCATGGAGCATCAATATATTGTGACAGACATCATTCCTGAAGTGGCAGCCTTAAAGCGCGAGATTCCGATGGTGATTGATTTTCAAGGGGAAAGTTACCTGCGTCAGGAAGGGGGCGCTTTGTTGATTGGCACGTATGAAAAGGATTGTCGCCATTGGGCATTAAACGGCACACCCCAAGATTTTACAAACCAGTTGTTGTCGCCTGATCTTGATCGTTTAATGGATCGGATGGAATTTGCTTTTAAGCGGTATCCTTGCCTGGGGAGTGCGGGGGTGAGGACGATTGTTAATGGGCCGATGGTTTTTGCACCGGATGGGAATCCAACGATTGGGCCAGCGCCGGGTTTGCGGAATTATTTTCTGGCAGTGGGCATTATGGCTGGATTTTCACAGGGGGCGGGGGTGGGAGCGGCCGTTGCCGAATGGATTGTAGAGGGTGAACCGAGTACAGATGTATTTGCCATGGATGTGACACGCTTTGGGGAATATGCACTGGGG
The DNA here is from genome assembly GCA_024223125.1 of Chloroflexota bacterium. Next base: position 13,228 of record JAAEOP010000103.1, on the reverse strand, counting down.
CAATATACATTGGACAAGACGTATGAAAATTACGGCCGTCGTTTTGCCATCACCTATCCAAATGAAGAGTTACCTGCGGGACGGCCGCAACTAACAACGCCAGTCTACGAGCAACTAAAAAAAGCCAGATCTGTCTACGGAGCTACCTTTGGGCTGGAATACCCCCTCTGGTTTGCACCCGAAGGGATGGAACCCATCGAAACGCCAACCTTCCGTCGCTCCAACGCCTTTGAGCCGGTAGGTCAGGAGTGTCGGGCAGTACGTAATCAGGCAGGTTTAGTGGAAATCGGTAATTACGCCAAGTATGAAGTGAGTGGGCCGGGTGCAGAAACGTGGCTCAACTATATGTTTGCCAATCGGATACCGGGAAACGGCCGTATTGTGTTGACCCCCATGCTTAGTCCCAAAGGACGGCTGGTGGGTGATTTTACCGTTGCCCGCCTCGACGAAGAACGCTTTCTGGTGGTGGGTTCCGGCATTACCATTGCTTACCACATGCGCTGGTTCCAACAATATCTACCCCCTGATGGCGTCACATTGCGTCATATGAGCTATGAATGGCCCGGTTTCTCAATAGCCGGTCCCCATTCAAATCAAATTTTAGCCAACATCAGTAATGAAGATGTGTCTACCAACCAATTTCGTTTCTTGGATATCCGTGAGATGCAGATTGGCTCTATTCCGGCCATTGTGGCCCGCATTTCTTTCACGGGTGAATTGGGTTATGAAATTTATGCTCCCCGTCAGCATCATGTGGCGCTTTATGAGACGTTGCAGGCAGCGGGACGCCCCTTGGGGATGCGTCTGTTCGGCAGCCATGCCCTGAACTCGCTGCGGTTGGAAAAAGGGTTTGGTGGCTGGACACGGGAATATTCACCTGATTACAATCCGTATGAAACGGGTCTGGGTAGATTTGTTAATTTGAAGAAAGATGCTTTTATTGGCCGTGAAGCGGCCTTGAAACTGAGCCAGCGCCCCCCTGAAAAAACGCGCTGCACACTGGTTGTTGATGTCGAAGATACAGATCCGATTGCCGATGAAGCCGTTTTCCACAAAGGGGAGATTGTCGGCTTTGTAACCTCTGGCGGGTATGGGCACTATGTGCAAAAAAGCATAGCTTTAGCCTTCGTACCCACTGATCTGGCAGTTGTGGGAACCCAATTTGAAGTGGAGATATTGGGAGATTTTCGTCCAGCTACCCTTGTGGCCGATGCGCTGTATGATCCGGCGGGGGTCAGAATGCGCGAAAGTTAAATGCAACGGAGAAAACCAAACCGAGGTAAAATCAAGCTGATTGGTCAACAGTGGAGCTTAGGCCATTTTGTAAAAATAATGATCCAGTTTGATCTATTGCGTATTACATAATAGGAATTGTCATGGATTCAAAACAAGAAAAACAATTACGGCAACTGTTTAAGTATTTCAACCGTTTTATGCTGTTCATGTGGCGGTTGGGGTTGGGCAAATGGGTGAACGCCTGGCCAGAAAGAGGCGGGCAAATTATGGTGCTTTGTCACACCGGCCGTAAGTCAGGTTTGCCGCGCCGTACTCCGGTCAATTATGCCCTCATCAATGATGACATTTACTGCACGGCCGGTTTCGGCCATATCTCCGACTGGTATCGTAACATTAAAGCCAATCCGGCCGTTGAAGTGTGGCTGCCCGATGGTTGGTGGGCGGGCACAGCAGAAGATGTATCTGATTCGGCTGATCGGCTGCCCCTTCTGCGCGACGTTTTGATTGGCAGTGGTTTTGCAGCTGAAATGGCGGGAATTTATCCCCAAACGATGACTGATGAAGCATTAGAAGTAGTTACCAGTGACTATCGCTTACTTCGTATTCGGCGTACGGCTGCCCGCACAGGTTCCGGCGGCCCTGGGGATTTGGCCTGGATTTGGCCCGTGATCACGATGCTGCTGCTGCCGTTTGCTCTGTGGCGCTGGCGACGAGGAAAGCATGGTTGAAGGAAATGATGGAACAAATCAAACTTTTCGGATCGCATGATGAAATTGGGTTGGCGATTGGGGAACGGTTTGCCTGCCAAATCCACAGCTTTTTGGATGCGTATCCGTTTATGCAGAAATTGCTTGCGTACCACCAAACGGCCGGGGGCAAGAAACGTTACCGCCAATATTTAAACATTAATCGGCAGCGATACCCCGATTATGTGATCGAGTTGGAAGGAATTGCGCGGGGGGCAGGACGGCCGTTTCACCACCTCTTCCTCGTCAACATGCGCGGTGAATACCGGGATTACCTGCGCGAACATCACCTATATGGTTGCTCCGATCTTGCCGTGCTGACTGCCAATAACGCCCTTATCGGTCACAACGAAGACGGTGACATTGCTCTAGCAGACACCGCCTATCTGGTGCAGGCACAGGTTCCCGGTCAGCCTGCCTTTACGGCCTTTTCTTATCCTGGTTTTCTTTGTGGCAATGCGTTTGGCTTTAACAGCGCCGGGATTTGTTTTTCAGTGGACAATGTACGGCCGCGTCACATCGAAATTGGCATTGGGCGACATTTTATTGCCCGGTCATTGCTGGCGGCAACCTCATTGGAGGATGCTGTAGCGCGGGCAACAGCGCCGGGTCGGGCGGGCGGGTTCAGCTACACCATCGGCTCTGCCAATGAGCGGCGTATTGTGGTAGTGGAAACAGCGCCGGGCAATCGGCATCATGTACGGGAAGTTGAAGGTATTTATTATCATGCCAACCATTATTTGGATGTGGAGATGGACGAAGCGGAACAACATATTGGCAAGTCTAGCCGTGAACGGGTAAAGCGAGCCAGTGAGTTGATGCAGAGCAAGGATGATTTGGACAAGGGGGATGTTTTAGCTATTCTCAACGATTGTGAAAATGAAGCATTCCCCATTTGCCGCACGGCCGTTGGCGAGGATTCTTTGGCGACGGTTTGTACGGCCGTGTTCGATTTTGATCGTCATCAATGCCATATAAACCCCGGTCCTGTCGGTAAAAAAGCCAGGCCGGTAACGTTGGCAATTTTGTGATAGGTTGCGGGGTTGGGAGATAACGGCCGTTATCCCCCAATCTCGCTGTCAAAGCCTATCTCCTGACGGCAACGCCTGTCTTACACTTTTTCAGGTTCGTCTCTAAACGGCCAGACAACTTCAATCTGATCTCTGTGCCAGACTTCGTAACAAGTTACATTGCTTTCTGAATCTGCATACCCGTTCTGCCGAATCCAATCAGCGGCCGCATCCCACACTTGCAGCACCGTAGGGAATTCGTAATAGTCGCTGCCGCCAACAACGGAAACGGCCGTATGCGCGGGCAAGCTGCCAACTTCAATATCTCCTTTTGGCTGTGCTGCCCCAGCCACCGGGAAGGAGACTTCTAACGGTCCGTCACTGTTTTCGTTGATCGGCCCGTAGTAGAAGCCCATCACTTCATTTGTAATTTGCAATTCCTGTTCGGCAATCAACTCCTTGAGAGCCTGGATACTGCTTTGAATAAACGCTTGCATCTCTGGTTGTTTCAGCCGCTTTTTGATACTGATGATTTGTTGCGGGGGAACTTTCTTCACTTCAATTTCAAGGGACATGGTTTGATTCTCCTGGTGTAAATAGCCCATGATACGATGGGCAGTCTGGCGCACGCGCAGGACGTGTTGTTCAAATTCATCTTTATAATCACCAATAATCTGCTCGGCTGCGGCCGGGCTTTCTGCTTCCAATACACGGCGGATAGTTGCCAGCGGCATATCAGCTTCGCGCATCAGCCGAATGAAACGGGCTTTGCTAATTTGGGTGTCAGTGTAAAAGCGATAGCCCGATTCGGGGTCAATATACGCGGGGCTGAGAATGCCCAGCTGGTCATAAAGCCGCAGCGCTTTACGGGACAGTTGGGTGATCCTGCCGAATGCACCAATACGAATAAGATAAGATGGGTCAATTGTGTGTTTTAGAGGACGGCCGTCGTTCATGCAGAGAGTATAAACGTTGCCCTTTGGGCCGAGTCAAGAGGAAAATGACTTTTCTGATTATCCTACAGAGAAAAATCCGATTTCTGGCTTATTAGTTACTATAAGACTTGTATGGTATCAAGAATTATATATACTATACATATATATTATGGATGTTGTAAAAATGGAGGCTGACATGAAAGTTGCTAAATTATTCATGAATGGAAATAGTCAGGCAGTACGTTTGCCGAAAGAATTTCGCTTCGACGGCGACCGCGTTTATATTAAACGGGTTAGCAACGGTGTATTGTTGCTGCCACATGAAAAGTCGTGGCAAATCATGCTCGACGCACTCGATCAGTTTTCTGATGACATTTTTGAGGGGGGGCGCGAACAACCTGCCCAGCAAACCAGAGCTGAACTTGAGGAAATGTTTGATGAACTACCTTCTTGATACAAACATTTGCATCTATATCATCAAACGCAAACCCGCAAATGTCCTGAATAAATTCACTTCCTTTCAAATAGATGAGATAGGTATTTCCGCAATTGTCGTCGCTGAATTAACGTTTGGCGTGCAAAAAAGCGCTTACCCCGAACGAAACCAGCTTGCTCTGGAACATTTTCTACAACCATTCGAAATTATAAATTTTGACTACAAAGCAGCTTCATCCTATGGCATCATCAGACAGCAGTTACAATCTATTGGTCGGCCGATTGGTCCATTAGATATGTTAATCGCGGCGCAAGCACTCAGTTTGAAGGTGACACTTGTCACCAACAACGTGCGTGAATTTGATCGTGTGCAGGGATTAACTGTGGAGAACTGGGCATGACGACAGCTTCCCCCGGCATCAACTGTGATTGGGTTGCTATTGACTATTCGCAGAAGTACAAATCGCCGTTGTTATCACGGCCGTTATCCCCCGGCATATTTTCCAAATCAAAACCAGTTACGGCCGTGCAGTTCCCCCGCATCCATTCCCCAATTTCTTGCTGATTGCCACGACCAATCCTCTGAATCAAGATGTAGCGGAGGTCGCCAGCTTGAATTCGTTCTAATATTTTCTGGTCTACGGCCGCATCACTCATAGGCCGTGATACTAACAGATTAGATGTTTTTTCAGGTAAAAAGTGACACTACATAACCTTTGTCACCTTTTGCCATCCGCTGCATCTAACAGATGATGAACCATCCAGAAACAACCGCGCAGAAAAGATATTGGTGGCGTAAGAATGGCCGACAACAAACAGTCTGCCAGGTACAAGTACGGGATGGAGACGTTTAGTGAAAGCCGCTGTCTTGCGGGATAAAACGGCGTTTTGTCTTACAACAATGGAGTAATTATTTTATGAAAGCAGCAGTAACCTGGGATCATGGATTGACGTTTACCGGTACGGCCGATTCTGACTTTAGCGTGAATTTGGGCGGCAGTCCGGCCGTAGGCGGTGATGATGATGGCTTCCGACCGATGGAACTTATTCTGACTGGCCTCATTGGTTGTACAGCTATGGATGTCATTTCTATCTTACAAAAAAAGCGACAGAATGTGACCGGCTTCCGCGTGACGGCCGAAACTGAACAGGCAAACACCTACCCCAAAGTCTTCACCCACATCCACATTCATTACATTGTGGAAGGGCACAATGTAAACCCCAAAGCAGTCGAACGGGCTATGGATCTGTCCGAAACACGTTATTGTCCGGCACAGGCGATGTTAACGGCAGCTGTTGATATGAAACTGACTTATGAGATAATTGAAGCCGAACCTGTTATGGCTTGATATATTGTTACAGCTACCATTGAATTACCCCACGAGCAGCAATCATAACTGTTGCGGTGCGACGCACTTTTCCTAGAAGTGCATCGCACCTATATTTCATTCGGCCGCAGGTGTTTCTGCAAAAGAGACTATCTCTCTGGTTTCTTCCCATTGAGCCAGACCGGTGTACACGATACGCCATATTTGGCTGGCAATGGGGATTATTGAAACGGCCCACAACGCATACGCTGTCCCATGAAGTAAACCATGGTAATCTGTAATGAAAATACTGCTCCAGAGGAAGATACCCCCCAAATTAACAGTGATCAGGCTAAACCAACTGCCACCCAGTTGCGGCTGCTCTTGGGGCAAAAATGCGCGATAGAAGAAGTAAGGGAGCAGGGCATACCCAAACTGAAAGACCCAACCGTAGATAAGGGCTTGGGGCGCGTTTTGTTCAATGCCGGCGCCGGGAAAACCAGGCACGCCAAAGATGATGAGAGGAGCCATCAGAACTGGGGCCAATATCCAGAAGTAAGACATGACCAGATGCCAGATGCCGGGCTGTGACCATGCCTCTCTGTCTCCCCAAACTGGTTTAATCACATTCAACAGCAGCCAGATGGTGGCTGTCAGATGCAGGATGAGTCCCGGTACAGAGAAGTAATTGGATTTGAACCAGGGGCCGAGTACCAATCCCAATGCGCCCACCGTCATCATCCAGAAAATGAATTTGATGGAGCGGGGCCAGGCTAACGGCCGTTTAGCCCACGTCGGGTACATATCTACCAGCAGTCCGGCAAAGACCAGAGACATAAGCCCCCAGTTGTTGGCGTGGATGTGTACTTCAACAGGGACCTGAATCAGCAGCCATTCACTCCATCCCAGCCACAAACCTGTACCCACAATGATACCCAGTAAGAAGTAGATGAGACCGGCGATGTAGAAGGGACGGCCGTTATACAAGCTACCATCAGATTCAGAATTGTGGGGTTTGGTCGGACGCAACGGCCGTAATTGGTTTATCAGTAACACCGTGGCGATGAAAATGAGCGTACCTCCGGTGAAGATGAGCGCCTGGTTGATGATGGGAATACCAATCAACAGTGTCAACAGCCCCACATTCAGCATCAGCCAGATGTCCCCACGGAATTTAGGTCGGGGTAAGCTAAAATGAACAGCCACCAGAACCGGCAGCAAGCCAAAAAGAGCTTCTGTCATTGCCCCCAACGTAATAAGATGTACCCGCAGCCAGCGCAACCCATTAAACCAAGGTAGGATGGTGTAGCTAGTCAACGAGGCGTCTACCGCGCCAAGAAGCGCCATCATCACAAATAAAGCCGTCATCAAAAAGTATAGATTCATTATGTGTAATCCTTTTAGGTTTGCAGGTGTGCAAGTTGCAAGTGTGCAAGTCACCTCATTACCCTATCACCTAATTTGTTTGTTTATGATTGTTTCTCCATTTTGTTGTGAAGAATTTAATGGATAATTTTGTACATTTAGAAATCCGATTTCTGTGGGCAATTCCTAAGAAGATTTTGTCTTACGATATGCGTGTGGCCAGGAATGCCAGACGTGTTTCTGCTTCCATGCCGCGTACAGCGCCTTCCGGCATGACCACAGTCGCGCCAGCGCTAACAGCCAGCCGTTCACCGTCTACAAGTATCCAGCCGTCGCCTTCCAGAAAATGATACATGGCTGTCGCTTCAGCATGTTCTGGTATTTTTTGGCCGGGTTCTAAGCCAGCTATGAGGATTTTTACTTTGTCGTTAACCATTAAAATTTGGGGCTGGGGGCCATCGGCCGAATAAACGACTTTTTCCTGCCAGTTTGGATATAGGGTTGTTTGGGTCACTTTATTTACTCCTTGATTTTTGATTATTGTAAGCTGATGGGGTACGGCCGTCGCCGACTTTTGTCGGATTGGCTAATTTGATTGGTGGGTAGGTAGTTTTTCAATGTCGGCCGCAGACGCCCGCAGATAGACCGTTTCTCCCTCAAGGCGTTCAATGAGAGGCAGAGGGATCAGGTGGTAATCAGAGGTGGGCGGCACATGACCCAGCAGAATATGTGTCACTTCATGACGGTATCGATCCAACGCCAGGGCTGCAACCGTACCCGCTGCATAGCCATCCTGAAGTAAAATAGCCATCCCCCGCCGCAGTTCTACCGGCTCATTCTTCTGTTCCAGTTTAACCAGACTGCTAACCAATAATTTGGCGGCAGGGAGCGCAGACAAATCATTCATCGTAACTATTCACCTCCCCAAGGCGCCCGGCACTTATAAACGAGTGTGCTACTCCAGTAGACTTGGTAATGAAGTGCCGGGCACCTGAATGGTTACCATTCATCTTCATGGCCTCAATTCTGTTTTTGACGCCAGGCGGCGCTATTTTTGAATCGCTTGCCGTTGATAGCCAGTTACCAACACGAACACGGTTACAACGGCCGCTACCACATGCAAAACAGCCGCAACCGTACTGGCCAGAAACGTTTTATGAGCTACGGGAATGAGATAATCGGGGATAATGCTAATGATTAAAACTACGACGGCAATTCTGATGAATGTCTGTACTGGCCGGGGTTTATGGGCTACCAACCAGGCAAACAGGGCAGTGGCGCCGATGGCCGGTATTAATGTAAAAACGGCCGCACGAGCATAACTATCTAATGGCTTGAATAGAGTAATTTCCGGCCAGATGGCAATGGCGATGACTTGCACAATGAGTACAGCCAGCACACTGGTAACGGCCGTCATTAAACCCAACAGAATCCATTGATTCCTATCTAGTTGAGCATGGGACTGTGTGTTAATGGTTGTCATTTTATTCACTCCTTTTCATATATTATTTGCTTATTGCAAATAGGTTCACACACTTATAATAGAGCAGTGAGGATATTTCGACGACTTTTGTCGGGTTTGGGCGGGAAGATTTAAGAGGCTGCGATGTCTACCAATCCCTTTCGATCCAAGATGGTAATTTGACGTCGATCTACTTTGATGAAGCCATTGCTTTCCAGGTTACGGAGCGCCCGTTGAATGACATCGGGAACTGTTCCTAGTCGGGCGGCCAGTTCAGCCTGAGTATACCAGCGCGGCCGGTGCAGAATGTCATCAGTGGCATCTTCCAGCAACAAGCGGGCCAGCCGGCCAGTAACTGGCCGCAATGAAAGATCTGTTACCAACGATACCAGATACAGCATCCGTTCAGCCATTTTAGTAATGATGGTTTGGGCAAACTGTGGTCGTTCCTGGAGCAAATGCAGCAATGATTCACGCGGTATTAGCCAGATGCCAACTGGTTCCAGGGCCACAGCCGTAGCCGGGTTAGGCTGGTTGGCAAAGACACCAATCTCGTTAAATGTTTCTCCTGATTCCAGAAAGCGTAAGATTTGTTCACGGCCGTTTGGCGACACTTTAACCACTTTGATCCAGCCATATTGCAAGATATATAAACCAGGTTGCGCTTCTCCTTCTAGAGTCACAATTTCAGCGGCCTCATACTCCCGCCAACGGGCGCTCCTGGCTAACTCAGCCAGAGATTGCGCGTCCAATCCCCCAAAAATGGGGATGGTCTGTAATTGTTGCTGAAATTGGTCAAGCAGTGGCCGTTTAGACATCGTATTTACCATTATACGCACTGACGGCAACGGGCAAAATTTGCCAATACTATTTACGTTAGTTCGCTCAACAAATGGTCAACAGACGGTCGGTCTGTGGGATCGTGGCTGGGGTAAACCAGGCGGACAATTCCACCTGTATCTACAACATAATCGCCGCCTAATTGGCCGGAATCACCTTGAATGCCACGCCATTTACGGCCGCTAAGAAGGGCACGAATATAGTAGAAAATTGTACGGCCGTTCCAGGCACGCATTAAGGAATAATCCAGACCATAAGCGTGGTAGGCAGTCCGGGTTGGGTCAAGGAGAAGGGGAAATGGGGAGTTCGTTTCACGCAGCCACGTTTCCGCCCAATAGCTCTCATCTGTAAATGAAATGGTGACGATATTTGTGTACAGTTTGTCGAATTCGTCCTGGTGGGCCACAACCTGGGCCACGTGCTCGCGGCAAGGAATTCAGCCCAGGTGGCGTAAGAAGATAAGTAATGCAGAACGGCCGTTGCCCCAAAAATCGCTGAGAGCGCGAGAACGACCGTCCATCGTTTGCAATATGATTTCTGGAGCTTTCTGTCCCAGTTGGGTTCGTTTCATTTTACGGCCGTTTATTTGTCTACCGGCAATCCAGCCGCTTCCCAATCTAAAATGCCGCCCTGCATGTTGTGAATATTGGTGTAGCCCTGATCACGCAAAAAGGTGGCAATCTGATTACTGCGATTGCCACTGCGACAGGTGATGATGACTTCTTTGTCGGTGGGAATTTCGTCCAGGCGGTTAGGAATTTCACCCATAGGGATCAGAGTGATGTTGGGGATATGACCTTCATCGTATTCCCATTGTTCACGCACATCTAGAACCAGTACATCATCGCGATCTTTGACGGCCGCCACTGTTTGCACATCTACATCTGGAGCCAGCATGGTTACATCAATTTCGGCGACTGGAGCAGAGACTGCCGTGTCTGCGGCCGCGCCGCCACAAGCTGCCAAAAAGAGGGTTAATATTGCCAGTAAAATAAAAATCGTGCGTTTTGTCATTGTTCAATCTACTCCAAGAAATTTGTTGTTTTAGGTTATGAATGAGTGTTGATGATCATATATCAGGATAATTAGCCATCAAAATACGTCAAGCATCTTTACCTGATTATTACACTCATTCTTAAGAGACAACGGCCGTGTCAAACATAAACTGTTCTGCCGCTTAACTGCTGAAAACCTCAATTTTAGCTGCGCCAGTCGTTTAGATGCAAGATTTAGTGACACCCATCTTCAAATCCGTTCCTTAAGTGTTGTTTGCGTTACTGCTGTGATATGGGCTTCAGACATTATTTGTCATTTTCGCTCAATAATAATCCGTTATATTGATCATTCTTGACTATTCTTGTTGACTTGTGCAATATTCCTGGTCAATATTAGGACGTGTAAACATTCTTGCTCAACCATATTGGAAAAAAGAAAATGTTGAAATCCGCTCGGCACGAACAAATACGCTCCATCGCAAATGACAACGGACAGGTATCGGTCGCTAAATTAAATGGCTTGCTAAATGTCAACGAGGCCACCATCTGCCGCGACTTGGAAGAGATGTCTCAGTTGGGCTGGGTGCGGCGCACACATGGCGGCGCCGTCCGCGTTGAACGAGCCGATAGAGAACCCCCCATCTTGATGCGGCAGAAAGATGAAGCCACACAAAAACGGCTCATTGGGCAGACGGCCGTACAAACCATCATATCTGACAATGTCTTAACCCCAACAACAATAGCCAAATTGCAGGAAAAGGGGTTAGAGGTTTTGCTAGCCTAAGGGTCCATTCGTTTTTAACTTGGTAAGATTGGTTCAATCTTCAAGATTGAACCAATCTGAAAACTCCAAAGTTGTTTACGAGCAAACCCTAAGTAGGGAGATTAGAAATTGGAGACTTGTCCTGAGCCGGATCAAAGGATTAGAGATTATCGTCCACAGCCAAAGCTGGTGACAAAGGAAACATTACTGACACAGCCGCGTTTCCCCGTCATTGACGCCCATAACCATCTAGGTGAATTTGGCGGCGGCTGGGATAAACAGCTGCCCTCTGCCTTAGCAGACGCTTTGGATATTGCCCACGTTACTCATTACGTAGATTTGGACGGCGGCTGGGGCGAAACCATTTTACAGCAGCGATTAGACTCCTTCAAACAAGCGCTGCCTGATCGCTATTTTGTCTTCGGCGGCGTCAATTGGGAGGCGTGGGCAGAACATGGCGGCAAATTTGGAGAATGGGCGGCTAACCGTTTTCGAGAGCAGGTAAAGTGGGGGGCGGATGGACTGAAAATTTGGAAGCCTTTTGGTCTGACGGTACAGGATGAACACGGCCGTCTTGTCCCCGTAGATGATGAACGGCTGACGCCACTTTGGGAAACGGCCGCCGAACTGCAAAAACCAGTCATGATCCACGTTGCCGACCCCGTCGCCTTCTTTGATCCGCTCACCCCAGAAAACGAACGCTGGGAAGAACTGCACGCCCACCCCGATTGGCAATTTCCTAGCCCACCCTATCCTGCCTTTATGGAAATAATGGTCCAACTAGAAAATCTGGTCATGCGCCATCCACAAACCCTATTTATCGGCGCGCACGTTGGCTGTTATGCTGAAAATTTAGGTTGGGTGAGCCAATTATTAGACAAATGCTCCAACTTTTATGTGGACATCAGCGCCCGACTAGGCGAACTGGGGCGACAACCTTATACCGCCCGCCGCTTCTTCCTTAAATATGCAGACCGCATCCTCTTCGGCATAGATGCGGGGCCATCTCCCGGCGCTTATCGCACATATTACCGCTTTTTAGAAACTGACGACGAACATTTTAATTACAGCCTATCCGACCCGCCGCCGCAGGGACGCTGGCGTATTTATGGTCTTTATTTGCCGGATGAAGCGCTGGAGAAAATTTATACGTTAAATGCCCAACGACTTTTGGGTATAAACCTTTAACAGACAACATACTTAAACCCTTAGGGTCTGAACGGATACCACAGAAATTACAACTCAAGCAGATGTCTGGCAAGATGCGCTGCTGCATTTGTGGGATTGATGTGTAGATTGGTTCAATCTCCAAGATTGAACCAATCTGAAAACGTACAGGAGAAATTTATGAAAATCACAATCATTGGCGCAGGTAGCGCTGTCTTCGCCACAGAAATTATGGCCGATATTTTAGCCACGCCTGCGCTGGAAAGTGGCGTTTTTGCGTTGGTAGATATTCATGCTGGGCGGCTGGAATTGGCGCAGCAGATGGCCGAGTTTTTGGTGGCACAAAGCGGCCGACACTGGACAGTTGAAGCCAGCGCCGATCGCACAAAAGTTTTGCCCGGCAGCAATTACGTCGTCAACACCATTGAGGTGGCGGGGCGCGAAAATGTGCGTCATGATTACGACATTCCCCTCAAATACGGCGTAGATCAGTGCATCGGTGACACCGTCGGCCCTGGCGGGCTGTTCAAATCATTACGCACTTTGCCTGCCTGGTTAGAGATTTTGGCTGATGTGGAACGTCTGGCGCCCGATGCGTTGGTGATGAACTACACTAATCCCATGTCGCTGACCGTGCTGACGGGCGTTCGCGCTTCTAATTTATCCATCGTTGGCCTGTGCCACTCTATCCAGCACACCAGCCACCAGTTGGCAGAATATCTGGATATTTCCTGGGATGAGATTGATTGGCGAGCGGCAGGCATTAACCATCTGGCCTGGTTCACCAAACTGGAGTGCAACGGCGAAAATCTGTACCCTATCCTACAAAAACGTATCGAGCAAAACACGGACATCTACGAACAAGACCCGGTACGCTTTGAGATGATGAAGCAGTTGGGTGCGTTTGTGACGGAATCGAGTGGACACATGTCTGAGTATACGGGCTATTTTCGCAAACGGCCGTCGC
>JAAEOP010000102.1 GCA_024223125.1 Chloroflexota bacterium | reverse complement strand
CTTGTAAGGCTCCACCCGCGTCCAAATGCGCTCTGCCGTACCTTTGATCCGCCAGAACGCTCGCCCAAACGGGGCGGTCACGACGCTAACCAACTTGCTCCAATAACGACTTGCCAAATGGCGGCTGCCGGCAGCCTCAATAACGATCTCCGGCTGCTCTTTCTTTTTACTACCCTTACGTTTGGGTTCTTGCGTTTGGGTTGCCATAATCAAAAAAATCCTTTCTTTATAGTTTGGCATTTGATTAGATTTGACTTCTATTTATCTACCCGATAGACACCTCCTCCCTCCTTTGCGGAACATAAAAAAGCCCCAACATCTTTGTCAGGGCTTTTTGGTTTGATGAAGTTAGCCTTGAATTGAAATTCAGGCTGATATCAAAAGTCCGTTAAAAACGGACTGCGTTAATCTGCGTCAAATCAGCGAAATCTGCGTTCTACCGTTTGTGGAACTGAACGCTTACGATTTCACCGCTTTTGAGTCGGTTTCTAACCGACTTGATGTGCCAGCCCGGAGTTTCTAACTCTGGGCGAACTCTGGGCGACCTTTACACCTGATGCAACGTGGCCAGAAATTCCTTGTTATCGTCGGTTTTTCGCAGTCGTTCCAGCAACATCTCAGTCGCCTCCGGGCCACCGCCTACGGCCGTGATCATCCGGCGCAGAACCCACACTTTAGCCAGCTCTGCCGGGGCCAGCAGCAAGTCTTCGCGGCGAGTGCCGGATCGCTCGATGTCAATGGCCGGGAAAAAGCGACGTTGAGCCAGTTTGCGGCTCAGGTGCAGTTCCATATTCCCGGTTCCTTTGAACTCCTCGTAAATCACATCATCCATCCGACTGCCGGTTTCGACGAGCGAGGTGGCGATAATGGTCAAGCTGCCCCCCTCCCTTAACTTCCGGGCGGCCCCAAAAAGCTGCTTTGGAGGATGCAATGCCGCCGGATCGATCCCGCCTGACAGCGTGCGGCCGCTGGGGGGAATAACCAGGTTGTAGGCTCGAGCCAGCCGGGTCAACGAATCTATCAAAATAACCACGTCCCGCCCACCTTCAACCAGTCGTTTGCCCCGGGCCAAGGCCATTTCCGTGACCCGCACCTGGTCTGCCTCCGGCGCGTCAAAAGTGGCGGACACCACTTCGGCCTGGGCTGACTCAACCATCTCGGTCACCTCTTCGGGCCGCTCGCCAATCAGCACAATCATGGTGTGAACGTCCGGATAGTTGGTTTTGATCCCGCCGGCTATCTGCTTGAGAATAGAGGTTTTTCCGGCTTTAGGGGG
>JAAEOP010000101.1 GCA_024223125.1 Chloroflexota bacterium | reverse complement strand
TTGAGGCTGCCGGCAGCCGTCATTTGGCAAGCTTTTATTGGAGCAAGTTGGTTAGCGCCATAACCGCCCCGTTTGGGCGAGCGTTCTGGCGGATCAAAGGTACGGCAGAGCACATCTGGGCCCGGGTGGAGCCTTACAAGTGGCGCATCGTTTGGACTGTTGCGGCGCTCGTTTTCTTGACTCTGATGGTTGGCGGGCTGGTCAGCCTGTGGCTGTGGCGCGACGAGATAGCCGGGATTGCCCGGACTGTGTGGAACAAGGTGAGTGAAAATTGGCTGACGACCGCCTCAGAGGCTGTCGTAGCCCAGGCGCCGGTGGTTTCGCCGAATGGTGATGAACTGGTCAAAAAGACCGTGAAGACCGTCGCGAGGAAGGTCGCAAAGGATGGCGCGGTTTCCAAGGCTTAAATTAAAGCCGGTAACACAATCTGCGGAGAACCCGCCACGCAGCGGGCTCTCAACTTTAATGAAATCAAAATCTTATTCAGGAGAATGTACAAATGACAGATCAAGTAACCTTTTTCAATGACGACACGGGTATCCCGCCGTATCAGAACCCCTATCAACAGGAAGAATGGGGCGGCAACGGCAAACCGGAGAACATCACAAAACGTGTTTTTCTATATGGCCAAGATGTATTCGAGGACCCGGGGCAGGACTACTCAATCCACGACGTTATGCAAATTCTGGCCAAAACTTATCCCGATTTAGGCAATGGTTCCTGGGCC
>JAAEOP010000100.1 GCA_024223125.1 Chloroflexota bacterium | reverse complement strand
GTGGAGCTGGACTGCACTTCGGCAAGGCGCACTTGCTCAAAGCTTTGAAGTAAATTTGCGTATATTTGGCGGTATAGAGCCAAGTTCGTCTCTAAGCGGTCGCGCTCCAGGCCCGTCTCTGTGCCGCCCCCAAACGCATCCAGCGCGGTTGTCGTCTCCTGAATAAGCTCATTTACACGCACCAACTGCGCAGAAAGCTCTTGAGCTGTCTCCCCTGTCGGCAAAGTATCATCTGCCTGCGCGTCAGCCAGGACATACTTTTGGAGCAAGTCTGTGTATAAATCGCGATAAGAGGTTAATTCCGTTTGCAACCGGCTTCGCTCAGCATTGGTTGCATCATCGCCAGTCAAGGCATCCAGCGCCAGCGTCGTCTCTTGAATTTGCTGGTCTACACTGTCCAATTGTGATGACAAACTGTTCTTAGACTCCGCATAACGGGAAGCCTGCAAAGCCTGGTTTTGCTCCCCAAACACGATCCCAATCGCGTTTGCGATTTGTGCGGCGCGTTCGGGGTCCGTATCCTGCACCCGAACGTCAATAAGGTTCGTCCCTTCTTCTTGCTGAACGGTAATCGCATCTGCACGCACGGTGCCCGGCGCTAAACCCAGGCGCTGCTCCACCCCTTGTAACACGGGGCGCTTGGTAAGCAGTTCTGCATAGGTGCTCGCGAGACGCTCACTGGTAACCAGGTCGGCATATGCATTCATGCTCGACCCGGGGGCCTGGTTGATCAACAAAGTTGTCGAGGCTTGATAAATGGGTGTCTGCTGGCTGGTAAAAATGTAGGCGCCTATGCCAGCCAGCACGGTGCATAAAATCAGCAGCCAGGCCCAATGCCACAGCAAGGCTGCGTATCTACGTATATCATCGGACAAAGTGGATGATTCTATAAAGTCGTTCATTTCGATCCATTATACCTTATTAGAACTTACGCAGTTCGGCAAAAAATCATTCAAAAAAATGGGTATCGGGCCCGATACCCATTTTTTTGAATGATTCTCGCTCTGGCGCGTAAATCCTACTCATCATGTTGTCAGCGCTTTTTTTACTGCTGCCACCACTGCATTTACCGCTGCGCCATCCATCCCGGGGTACAGCGGCAAGGTGACTTCACGTGCGGCGGCAGATTCTGTAGCCGGCAGTTCGCAATCAGGGTAACGCCGCCGATAGTAGCTAAATTGGTGAATGGGAGGATAGTGAATGCTGGTTTGAATTAATTCTGCACGCATCCGGTCGATAAATTGCTTACGATTGGCGCCTTCCGGCAGCAAGATGGGAAAAATGTGGTAAGACGGTTCGCCAACCGAGTCACAAAATGGCAGTTCAACACCAGCACGATTCAACTCATCCCAATATTTTTCGGTAATCGTTTTGCGTTTTTCGTTATTTGTCGTTAATTTCCCTAATTGCACCAAGCCCAAAGCAGAACGGATTTCATCTATGCGATAATTGTATCCCAAATCCATTACATCGTATGAATACGCGTGCCCCTTGTGGCGGTCCCAGGTCAGGCTGGTCATACCAAACGAAGGAACGATAACTTTGTCCCCCGAGCCAATGCCCAAGGCAAGCTAAATGCAGCGCCACGGTGGCGTTAGACAGCGCCAGCGCGTGCCGGGTTCCTGCCAACGCGGCAAATTCACGCTCAAATGTTTGGGTGATGCCCCCCATCGTTAGCCAGCGGCTGCGTAAAACATCGAGTACAGCCGTTTCTTCTTCGGGGCCGTAATCCAGGTCTGCTAAGGGTACGCGCCATTCCATTCAGTCTTCTCCTGATGTTCTACGAGGGAACACAAAGTTCTTAAAATTTGTACGCCGATTCCGCAGATGTACGCGGATTTTATTTTTGTTTTTTTCCTTTTGTGTTTCCCCTCGTGCCCTTCGTATTGGGGAAAGATGCAGTCCGAATTGCCAATCCGGCGGGCGGAATACCATTCCGCACTACCATTCCCCGAAATACCATACAGCATTACGATTCCCGAAATGCCATACAGCGGTTGACGCTCAGGAGCCTAATATTTGCGGGCGC
>JAAEOP010000099.1 GCA_024223125.1 Chloroflexota bacterium | reverse complement strand
GCCCTAACCCGTTTTGCGGATTGGTTAATCCGCACTCCATTTTCATTCTCGATGCCGTCCCGCAAGGGCTATCCAACTCCCTTGTAATGCAGTCTTTAAGGAACATCCCGTCAGGTTTTTAGTTTCAACAGCCGTTCGGCTGCCTCCTCCAATACGTCCCGAGTTTTGCAAAATGCGAAACGGGCCAGGGTGGCTCCGTCGGCGGGGTCGTGATAGAAGGCGCTGGGCGGGATGGCCGCTACGCCAATCTCGGTGGTCAGATGCCGGCAGAAGGCCACGTCATCAGCAAAGCCAAGTTGGCTGATGTCAGCCATAATGAAATAAGTGCCCTTGGGCATAATTGGATTTAAACCGGCCTCCAGCAAAGCCCCGGCCAAAAAATCTCGATTCGATTGGTACATAGCCGCCAAATCATCGTAATAATCCTGGGGGGCCTGCATCGCCGTTATCATGCCTTCTTGCAAGGGAGCGACCCCACAATAAACCATAAATTGATGAACCCGGAAAAGAGCCTGCATAAGCTCAGTCGCCGCGATGGCCCAGCCAACCTTCCAACCGGTCATACTAAAAGTTTTCCCTCCGCTGGAGATGCTCACCGTCCGATTAGCCATACCGGGCAAGGTCGCCATACAGATGTGCCGGCAATCGTCGAAAATGATATGTTCGTAAACCTCATCGGTCATGGCGATAACGTCGTGGGTTTGGCATAAGTCGGCAATCAGGTGGAGTTCTGCTTCACTAAAAACTTTGCCGGTCGGATT
>JAAEOP010000098.1 GCA_024223125.1 Chloroflexota bacterium | reverse complement strand
TTAAAAGGTGTTATAGCGAGTATGATTCCGATGGGAAAGCGGTAATAGTAGCCCTTGCGGTTCTCGCCACCCGGAAAAGAATCAAAAGCGATGGTTTCGCCGTGGATTCTTTTTGCTTCTTCACCTGAAACCCTTAAGGTATTGACACAACGGCTGACTTCTTTACGTGCTTCCCGGATGGTTTTTGAACTTTCTCTTGCAAGCAGCTGAGCGAATTCTTCAGTCCTATTTGTCAAGATATCAGCTGTTTTATATAATATTTGGGAGCGTTCATATATTGTTAAATTTTTAGCTATCTTACACCCTTTTTCTGCCGCTTGCAACACACGGTTGACATCATCGCGATCGGCCTTGGGAATGTGATCGATAAAAGAATTATCAAACGGATCATAAACACCTATTTTATCATCTTTATCGATCCATTTTGAATCAATCAAAATTTTCATAACCGGGCCAAGTCCCCCAGCGGTATCGGTTTAACCGGTGTCCGTACGGAGAGCGGATGCGGACTGTGCTTTCCGGTAACAGAATAGGCCGCTAAAATATCGTAAATTAGCGGTGCACAGGTGCGCCCCTGACAGTTTCCCATACCGCATCGGGTCGCCTTTTTCAGGTCGGCCGCAGACGTGAAGCCTTCTCGAATCCAATTGCGGATAGTGCCCATGGTTATGTCTTCGCAGCGGCAGATAATGGTAGCATCATCAATTCCGATCCACTCACGCGGATGGATCGCCCATTGACGGTTTAAAAATGCTCCGAAACGTTGACAACGTTTGCGTTTGGTCAATAAGGCCTCCTGCCGGATGCGGTGTTTCTTTGAGTTTAATTTTCCGAACTGCTTCAAAATCGACAATGCAGCCAGCCGGCCCTCTATCAACGCTTTATCACCACCGGCGATACCGGTAATTTCCCCGGCCGCAAAAACTCCGCTGACCGAAGTCTCCATCGATGTATCCACTTTGACGATCCAGCCGCCTTGATCCGCAGCGTAAGTTAAATCGCACCCGGCCAGCTGCGGCAGCTCGATATTGGGGACAAAGCCGTTGCCGCAGGCAAGTATTTGCGTTTCATAATGCTTTTGGCTGCCCGGTACGGTGGTGCCGTCAGGGGCGATTTTAACGGCACTGACTTCCTGAAGCTTGTCTCTGCCCCTAACTTCGACAACTTGCATTCGGTACTTTAGCGGAACTCTTTTTTTGATCAGGCGGCCAAGCGCAAGCAGCCCCTCGCCGATTTTCGGCAACTGACCTGCCACCACCCATATGGCATCTAACATTGTAGCCGGAGATGAGCGATCCAATACGGTCGTCACCTTGCCGCCGGCGCCTATGATTTGGCTGCTCAATAAATAGACCAATGGACCCGCTCCGGCGATCAAAATTTTAGATGACGCCAGCACCCCGTAGTATTTGAGTAATATTTGAGCTGCTCCGAGCGTCATTACACCGGGCAAAGTCCACCCTTTGAACGGGAGTACTTTTTCTCTGGCACCTGTTGCGAAGATAATTCTGCGCGCCCTGATTTCTTTTACGCTTTGATCTGAGGTTGACAGCAGAAGCTGTTTTTCGGGAAATACCCCCAGTACGCAGGCCGGCGTGATGATATCCAGGTTGTTTTTGTTGGTGTCGATGGCAGCCTTTAAATCCATTTGCAGTCCCGGAGGTTGTGGGTCTCTGAATCTACTCACCGATTTATATGCCGGCTTGCGCCAAATTTGACCGCCGATCTGATTATTCTCATCAATCAGGAGTACTTTCAGGGGATATTCGGCCAATACGGCTGCTGCTCCGATCCCGGATGGCCCGGATCCGACAATAACCACATCGTAGGCTTCAGGAGTCATTGATCTCTACCTCCATGCCCTCTTCAACCATCGTCACACAAGCCCGCTTGGTGGATCCGTTGTTTACGGTTACCAGGCATTCATAGCAGACGCCCATACCGCAAAACACGCCCCGCGGCTGATTGGTTTTGCTTTTACGAAACTGACAATAACCGGCGGCGCTCAAAGCGGCGTGAATCGTTTCCCCCATATGTGCCGTTGTGGATCGGCCATTGATGAAAAAGACGATTTTTCTGCCCCGTTGCAAAGAATCAATCCGCGTGCCGGATGTGCTCTTGCTATCCTTGATTATCCCCATGTTTGGTCCTTCACTTTGGCGGATTCGGGTCAGTGTTGTGTTGTGTCGGTTGAAAACCGTTTTAAATTAAAGCTGTCCAGGGCGACATCCGTTTTTCCCTCTAAGATCAATTCACTGATCAGTTTTCCGGTGATGGCAGACAGGGCGATTCCGTCGCCTTCATGTCCCGCGGCCATGATAAGCCCCTTGATTTTTTCCACTTTTCCTAAAATGGGCAATCCATCGGGCGTGTAAGGTCTCAGCCCGGCAAATGTCCGGATTAAATGCATATGTTTTAGATCGGGCAGGATTCGAACAGCGCGTGAAGCGATCTGTTTTAACCCCTCCACCGTTGTTCGCTTGTCATATCCAACAAATTCACGGGTAGCCCCTATAAGAAAGTTGCCGTTTTGAGTCTGGTCTATGGATACTCCGCCGGCGCCCTCCTTTGCAAGCTGGGGATTAAACTTTGCGGCAATATAGTTCGCCGATCCCAGCCATGGCTTCAAAAGGCCCGGACGTGCCTCGGTGACCAGCAGTTGTCCACGCCTGGGCTTGATGGGTATTTCGATACCTAACATTCGACCGATCTCAGAGGCATATACGCCGGTCGCATTAACAACCGTACGGGTTTCAATTTTACCGGCCGCAGTCACGACTGCTGAGATTTGTCTTCCTTCAAGCTCGAAATCCAATACAGCGGTGCCGGTTAAAATTTCAGTGCCCATTTGTTTCGCGCCCATGACAAAGCCAAGCGTCAGGGCGATGGGATTGATCTTGCTGTCCCGGGGTGAATATGTGGCACCAATTAGGTGGTCGGACAGGTGCGGTGCCAAAGCGCGAAGCTGCTTGTGATCTAAAAGTTCAACATCCAGGCCCGCTCGACGCTGGGCCTTGACAAATTGTTTCATGGCTGTCTTTTCATCGTCGGTTTCCATGACGATCAGACCACCGTTCTTTTCATATTCTATGGGTACCGGCAGGTGATCCTGCAACCGGCTTAAAAGCGTGTGGCTTTCCAGAGCCAGCTTTAAATGAACGCCGGGTTTTTTGGTTTGCATGACAACCGCCCCATCACATGCTCCGGAGCTTTCGGATGCAATTCCGTTCTTTTCCAAAAGGATGACATTGATCTTTTGGCGGGACAGAAAATAGGTAATGGCGGTTCCGATAATACCACCACCGATAACGACCACGTCTGCACTCTTCCAGGCCACTTTTGTCATTCCCCTGTTCTGAAATTAGATATATAGCCTTTCAGATATTACATTTCGCAAGGATAGAGGGAGAATGTTGCATTGTAATACTCTTCCGGCCAAAAACTCTTTTCCCCTTAGCTGGAAGGATTGTATCCCAGCACTGCTCAAAGTACGCCGGCTTCTTTCATGATCTGAGCAAGCTTATCCCTGTTGGGCTCGGACATGGCGCACAGGGGCAGCCTAAGTTCGGCGCTTTTTATCAATCCTTTCATCGTCAATGCCGTTTTGATGGGAATGGGATTGGATTCCATAAACATGGCCCGCATCAAGGGCAGAAGCCCGGCATGGTTCTCTCGGGCACTGGTCCCGTCACCCGCCCGCCAGGCTCGGCATGTTTCTGCCATCTTGCCGGGAAGAAGATTGCTGATAACGCTGATTACACCTTCGCCGCCCACACTCAGCACCGGCAGTGTCATCGCGTCATCACCGGACAACAGTGATAGTCGATCACCACAAAGTCTGCTGATCTCAGCTATCTGGATTATGTCACCGCCGGCTTCCTTGATTGCAGCCACTTCTGGTATTTTTGAAAGGTGCGCCACGGTTTCGGGTGTGATGTTAATACCTGTGCGTCCAGGAACGTTGTAGATCACCAGGGGCAAGCCCACTTCGGCCACCTTTTTGAAATGTTGATAGAGACCTTCCGGGGTGGGCTTGTTATAATAGGGAGTAACCTGCAAGACAGCATCGACTCCCAGCTGCTTGGCGCATCGGGTCAGTTCCACGGCTTTATCCGTGGCGTTGGATCCTGCCCCGGCTACCACCGGTATCCGTTTGCGTGTAACTTCCACCGTGATCCCGACCACACGTTTGTACTCATCGAAACTCAAAGTGGGCGATTCACCGGTGGTGCCGCAAGGCACGATTCCGTCGATGCCCTCTGTTATCTGAAACTCGATAAGGCCGCGCAGGCTCTCTTCATCCAACTCGCCATTGATAAACGGTGTCACAATCGCCGTATAAACTCCTGTAAACATTACCAACTCCTCAAATATCATAGAAGCAATTACAATCTATCAATTGCTCACGGAGGCCTTACCGACCGCAACCGGTTCATACTGATTCTTTTTCCTAAAAACCAGAAAAGAAAAAACCAATAGCGTGGCCACGGAGACTAAAAGCATCAGAGGTTGATTGGTCAAATCCGGCTTGGCGCAAAGAAATGCTGTTCCGACTGCAAAAGCCAGGGTAGCGCCTTGGCCAATATAGTTCATTTTCCTGAATAGATAACCGCTTAAACCGCCTGCAGATAAAATGACACACAGTGTGAGCAGGATGGTAACGGTCAGTATGCTCACAACGCTGCCTTGCATGAGCAGGGCGTTATTGTAAACAAAAATATAGGGCACGATAAAACCTACCAGCGCCAGTTTTAGGGACTCAAATCCCGTTTGCAGGGGCTTGGATCCTGCGATGGCGGCCCCACAGTAGGCAGCGATACAAACCGGCGGGGTGACACCCGCCAGGATGGCAAAGTAGTACACGAACATGTGCGAGGGCAGCATGCTGCAACCCATTGCCATGAGCGCCGGTCCGCCGATGGTTATGGCGATGATGTAGGCCGGTGTACAGGGAAGCCCCATGCCTAGAGTCAGGGATGTAACCATGATAAGGAGCAGGGCGGGCAGCAGGTGACCGCCGGACCAGTTCGTTATCACAGTGGCGATACCCAGGGCCAATCCGGTGTGCGTCACGATGCTGACCACCATTCCTGCCCCTGCGCAGGCCATGGCAATCATGATCAAGTTCTGACCGCCCAGGCGCAAGGTCTCCCAGATTTTTATGGGGGTCATCCGGTTTTCGCGTTTGACAAAACTGAATACAAAACAAAGGCCGATGGCATACAGGGCCGCTCTGAAGGGCGAATAACCGATAACCAGAATAATCACCAGAACGATCATGGGGATCAAGAGATAGGTGTCCTTCAGGATAGCTTTCAAAGGCTTCATATCTTTTTCATCCATGCCTTTGAGTCCGTCACGAAGGGCGGTGAAATGAACTCTGAACACTAGACTGGCATAGTATAAAAGAGAACCCAGTGTAGCGGCGATAATGATTTTCACATAGGGAATTCCGGTTATCTCCGACATGACAAAAGCACCCGCACCCATCACCGGCGGCATCATCATACCGCCAACCGAAGCGGAGGCCTCCACCGCGCCGGCGAAGCGGGGCCGGTAACCCAGTTTTTTCATCAGCGGAATCGTGAATGTCCCGGTGGAGTAGACATTGGCCGCGGCCACCCCGCTGATGGAGCCGAAAAGGCCACTGCTGATCACGGCAATCTTGGCAGGACCGCCTTTGCCTTTGCCAGCCAGGCGCGATGCCAGGTCGGTAAAAAAAAGACCGGTGTTGGTCGTCTCCATGACGGCGCCGAAGATGACGAACAAGGCCACGAAGGTGGCGGTGACACCGGTGATGGCACCGTAAATTCCCGAGTCGGTGATCAGGTAGTGCATTTCGACCAATTCGGAATACAATGGGGCTTTGCTGTAAAAAACTCCGGAAAGATAAGGCGCAACGTACAGGTAGCCGATAAAGGATCCGATCAAAATAGCCATGGCCGGCACCACCGTGCGCCGAATTGCTTCCAACAACAGGATAATATTAATCGTACCGAGGACCAGCTCTATGGGAAGCACCGGATCGACGAATTTAAGCCGTTCGGTCAAATAGTCATTGTTGATAAGCAGATAGATGGGGGGAAAAAGCGCCAGACCAGCCAGTATCCAGTCATAGAAGGGCACTCGATCGTTGACCCATTTTTTTGCGGCGGGAAAAAGGATAAAAGCGGCCGGCAGGAGGAACATCAGGTGAATGCCGCGTTGCATCCTTGGCTGCAATATACCAAAGATGGCGGTATAAAGCTGAAACAGGGATAATACGACCAACCATCCTCCGACCACCCATTTCTGCATACCTTTAAACTGTCGCATAGCTTTTCTCCTCTTTATCGTTAGTAGGATGGGGCCGGGGACGAAGCGCACTCGTTAAAGCCCTGGGCCCCACCCGTTGGGTCAACTTATTAATTCATATATCCTTTTTCTTTATAGTACTTAATTGCACCGGGATGTAGCGGTACGGCTACGTTGACCCAACCCGTTTTGGGAATGAATGTTTTGTTTTTATTGTTGATTTTATGCACTTCCTCAATATTGTCACCGAGGATCTTGAGGATCGTGTAGGCTACTATATCCGGCACATCCTTGCTGACCAGCAGCTCGGCAGCCGTGGTGACAGCGGGTACATCATCAGGATTGCCTTTATAGGTGCCACCTGCGATATGGGCTATGCCTGAGGCTGTGCCGATGGTGCCCAGTTCTTTGGCCAGCGTGTCGATACAGTCCTTGGAAGTGGATAAAAGAACGCTTTTGCGGCTCATGGCCATCTCGGTAATGGCGGCACCTGGTAGACCTAGGTGGGTAAATACGTAATCCACGTGTCTATCCTTATACAGACTGACCATGTCGGCGTAGACAGCTTGCTGGATCTTGCCACCGGCCTTTTTAATGGCATCGAATGAGATGCCGTAGAATTTTAAAATCGCCTTAACAACAGGAAGGTCGGAAGTGCCCTTCATCGGCATAGCGACTTTTACCGATTTACCTGCCTTTACCATGGCGACCAGCTCGTCAAAGGTTTTGATCTTCTTGTTGGCGGCTGCCAATATATGGATATATGAGATGCCGAAGAGACCGCCCATGGCCCTTACGTTGGGATTGGGGCTTTTATACACAGGGGCTGCGCCCTCGTACGCCATTTTATCTACAAAAGTTACACCCCATGCAAGTCCGTCTTTACCCCGGGAAATCCGCACCGGGTTTACTACGCCTCCACCGGGTACGACTTTGAGTATGATCTTGGGCTCTTTTTCCGTTATTAGACGTGCCAGGCCGCCGGCCTGTGCGTACCAACCACCTCCAACACCTCCGGCCACCCATGTCATCGTGGTCGGTTTAAGATCCTGAGCCATGACGCCCATGGGTGAGCCTCCAACCAAAAGCATTGCCATTCCTAAAACCAGCAAAACACCTAAACTTTTCTTTTTCATTTATTCCTCCTTATTTAGATAAAAGTTATTGCCTTAGAACCAACCTAACATCTCCGGCAGCATTGAGTGACCTTAGCTGTTCACGATCATCTCGGGATTGAAATCAGCCTGATCATGCAACCCGGATTTTCAAAGCTGCACAATATATTATTAAATATCTTATTAAATATCTTATAAGATTTTAAGTTTCCGTTAACATGCATATTGCTTATTGTCAAGGAACAATTTCTATATTAATAATTTATATAAATACGTGTTAATAAAAAATAATCTAAATAATTATAAAATTTATTTACAATTTGCATAAATAATTTTATAAGAACTTAAATCAAAATATTTAGATAATATTCAACGAAGCGAAACGGAAAAAAGATGCCTGGAGCAAAAAAAGAAACGAAATTCGGAGAAAGAAGCGATCTCGCACACAAGGCCTATATGGGTATAAGGCAAATGCTTTTTTATAACGAGATCATACCGGGACAAAAGATAAAATACCAGGACCTGGCGGACCGACTGGATGTGAGCAT
>JAAEOP010000097.1 GCA_024223125.1 Chloroflexota bacterium | reverse complement strand
TTGGATCAGGCGGCCGTTATCCTGACAGAAAATGGGCTAAATCCGTTTGCCGCTAAGTTGATGATTATGGCCGTCGCCCTCCTTGTCGGTGTGGCTGGCGTCTGGATTCTGTTTTGGGCAGCGAACGATTTAATTGGACATCTGCCCACCCGCTGGCGCGAATCTATTCGCCCTATCATCTTTGTGGGACCGGCCGTCTTGCTGTTGGGAACCTATCTCGTTTATCCGGTCATCAACACCATCTACACCAGTCTAACCGAAGATATTCTCAACACACCTGAAATCATTCCCAATCAATTTTGGGCCTCAGACAATATCGCAGCCGATATGCTGGCCGAAACAGATATTGAATTTGAAACGTACCTGCTCAATCTGGATCAGTTTGAAATAGTCCGCGTTCGTTTTGATGATAAACCAGTCTATCTTGTTATCCATCCCCAAACTGTAACCGATGACGACGGCGAAACGCAGCGGGTTTTTGCGACGACACCGTTTGGCCTGCAAAATTATCAGTTCGCCTTCACCAGCCCAGACATGCACATTGCGTTTCGTAACAATTTGCTTTGGCTGTTGATAGGAACCAGCGGCGCAGTCATCATTGGCCTAGTTTTTGCGGCGTTGGTTGACAAAATTAAACGAGAAGCATTGGCTAAAACGTTCATCTTTTTGCCTCTCGCCATTTCATTTGTGGGCGCCAGCGTCATCTGGAAGTTTGTCTATGCCTGGCAGCCGGGCGGCCGTAGTCAGATTGGTCTGCTCAATGCGCTGGTTACAAAATTGGGCGGGGAACCCATTCCCTGGCTCATCGAAACTCCGTTCAACACTTACGCTCTCATCGTCATTATGATCTGGCTGATGACCGGGTTTGCGATGGTGGTTTTATCGGCCGCGCTCAAAGGCGTTCCCAATGAAATTATCGAAGCTTCCCGCATTGATGGGGCCAATGAGTTTCAGATTTTCTTCCGAATCATCATCCCCATGATTCGCGGCTCCATTATCACCGTGGCCACAACCATCTTTATTGCCATCCTAAAAGTGTTTGACATTGTGTTTGTGATGACGAGCGGTAAATTTGAAACGGAAGTGATTGCCAACCGGATGTTCGTAGAGATGTTTAACTTTCGCAATTTCGGCCGTGCCAGCGCTTTAGCCGTCATTTTATTTGTCGTTGTCATTCCTATTATGGTTGTCAATATTCGCAACCTGCGTAAACAAGGGGTTAACCAATAATATGAGTTCCTATAATCCGAATTTCCGCACCAGTCGTCTGCAACGCTTTTTCCAACAAGCGCCGGTCAGGTTGGCTGTCATTATGATTTGTATTCTGTGGACATTGCCTTCGGTAGGGATGTTGGTCAGCTCGTTCCGCAACCCGAATGATATTCGCACCACTGGTTGGTGGACGGCCATCGCTCACCCCCTGGAAGCATCTCAATGGACGATGGAAAATTACAATGCTGTTTTAACGGCCGATGGCATGGCTAACGCCTTCATCAATAGCCTCATCATCACCATTCCGGCCACAGTCATTCCTATTACCCTGGCTGCTTTTGCCGCCTATGCCTTTGCCTGGATGCGTTTTCCCGGCCGTGATCTGTTGTTTGCCATTGTGGTTGGTTTGCTCGTGGTTCCCCTGCAAATGGCCTTGATCCCCATCTTGCGCCTGTATACTGACCTTGATTTGAACGGCACATTTTTAGGAACCTGGCTGGCACATACCGGTTTTGGTCTGCCATTGGCAGTGTATCTGCTTTATAATTACATCTCGCAACTACCACAGGAATTATTTGAGTCGGCCTGGATTGACGGCGCGTCCCATTACACCGCTTTTGTGCGCCTGGTGTTGCCTTTGTCCGTACCGGCAATTGCTTCATTCGCTATTTTTCAGTTTTTATGGGTATGGAATGATTTGTTGGTGGCGTTGGTTTTCCTGGGCACAAATCCTGATGTAGCCATTGTCACCTCACGGCTGTCGGCAATGATAGGTACCAAAGGGGAGGCGTGGCATTTGCTTACGGCCGGCGCTTTTATTACCATGATTGTGCCCCTGATTGTCTTTTTTGCTCTGCAACGGTATTTTGTGCGCGGCATGTTGGCCGGCTCTGTAAAAGGTTAAAAACTATACAGCCATCCCTCGACTGTCATACTCGCGAAGGCGAGTATTCAGATGTGTGGATTCCTGCCTTCGCAGGAATGACATGTATAGTTCCAAAGGTTAAATATATGAAAGAACAGCTTGGCTATAAATTGATGTTGGCTTTTAACGGGTATGCTGTGCCAGATCGGATTGCGGAGTGGATTGACACACGGCCGTTAGGCGGTATCTCTTTGTTTCGGCCGTTAAACGTTAAAACACCGGGGCAGGTGCGAGAACTAACAACCCAGTTGCAAACATTGGCCCACCAAGCGGGGCAGCCTCCATTACTCATTGCCACCGATCAAGAAGGAGGGCAGTTGAATGCACTGGGCGAAGAAACGACTCAGTTCGCCGGAAACATGGCGCTGGGCGCAGTCCGTGACCGGGATTTAACCTTTCGTGTGGGGCAAGCGATGGGGCGTGAATGTGCGGCCATGGGCATCAATATCAACTATGCACCAAACTGCGACATCAACAGTAATCCTGACAATCCGGCCGCTGGGGTGCGTACTTTTGGGGATGATGCGGCGTTGGCGGCCGACATGGCCGCCGCCATCACAGAAGGTTTTCAATCGGCCACAGTTGCGGCCACAATTAAACATTTCCCCGGTAAGGGGGATGCCATAGTAGATTCCCATTACCAGATGCCGCTGATTGACCACAGCCGGGAACGATTGACGCGGGTGGAATTACGGCCGTTTCAAGCAGCCATAGACGCCGGAGCCAAACTGGTGATGACCGGCCATTTTGCCATTCCTTCCCTAACCGGCACAAGCGAACTGCCCGCTACCCTCTCCCGCGCCGTCATGCACGACCTGGTGCGGCAGGAGCTTGGCTTTGAAGGTGTGGTCATTACCGATGCACTGGATATGGGGGCGATTACGCAGGGGGCAGGACAAATTGTGGATGTGATTGCGGCCGCGCGTGCCGAAGTAGATTTGATGCTGACTACCAATCAGCCAGAGGTACAGGAACGTATTCTGGCCGGTTTACAGTTGGCCTACGGCCGTGACCTCATTCGGGACGTCCATCTAACCCATTCCATCCAACGCATTAAAAACCTCAAGTCCTGGGCGGGACAACAAATGCAGCCGGATATTGCCATTGTCAACGGGGCCGCCCATCAACAATTAGCCCAGGAATTAGCCCAACGCGCCATCACTTTGGTGCGGGATGAAGCCAATTTGCTGCCGTTGAATTTGCCCAGTGAAGCCCGTATCGCCGTCGTCATGCCCCAACCAGAAGATTTGACCCCGGCCGATACCAGTTCTTTCATTACACCCACATTGGCTACGGCCGTTCGGGAATACCATCCGGCCGTTGACGAATTTATCAGCAGCCACCGCCCCCCCAAAGCTGAAATCAGCGGCCTAAAAGCGCAGCTTGCCGGATATGATTTGCTCATTGTGGGCACAATCAATGCCGGAATGCAGCCAGAACAGGCAGCGCTGGCAAATGGGCTGCTGGCGCTAAATATGCCTACAATCATGGTTGCTTTGCGTACTCCGTATGATTTGCGGGCTTTTCCGCAGGCGGACGTGTATCTTTGTACGTACAGCATTTTGCCCCCATCCATGCAGGCGTTGGCGGCGGCTATGTTTGGGAAGGCTCCTATTAACGGCCGTCTGCCGGTAACAATCGAAGGGTTGTATTCTTTTGGATATGGGGAAGTGCGAGAGTGGGACGAATAATGAATTGTGAATAATTAATAATGAATTGTGAAGTAGATCGGCATTTAGACGGGAGGAAAATTCGGGGGATTAGCCAGGCTACGCTTATTACGCCCACCGGGGTTATTGAAAATGGATCGTTGGTGGTTGATGACAACGGCCGTATCTGCAAAATCCTACCCACACCCCACCCCCTCTTGCCACCCCACACCCCCATTCTCAATGCTGCGGGGTTCACTGTTGCGCCCGGTTTTATAGATTTGCAGCTTAACGGTGGTTTTGGTCATGACTTTACGGCCGATCCGGGCACAATCTGGAATGTAGCCGCCCGCCTACCTCAATTTGGCGTTACCACTTTTCTGCCGACCATCATCACAGCCCCCTGGCACACATACCAACAAGCACAAGACATCCTGGCGAACGGGCCACCAGCCGAATTTAGCGGCGCTCTTCCTCTAGGATTGCATTTTGAAGGGCCGTTTCTGAACCCAGGCAAACAAGGGGCGCATGATTCAGCCTCTTTACGCCAGCCAGATTTAACGGCCGTGCGCGAATGGTCGCCAGAAAATGGCATGCGCCTGGTGACATTGGCTCCAGAACTGCCGGGAGCGGCGGCCGTTATTCAAGCATTGGCCGAACGCGGTATTCTCGTCAGCGCCGGTCATTCTTTAGCAACATTTACAGAGGCGAGACTGGGTTTTGACAATGGCATTCGTTACGGAACCCATCTGTTCAATGCCATGAGCGGCATCCATCACCGGCAGCCCGGTTTGGCCGGCGCTTTGCTGTCTGATGATCGAGTAACCATTGGCCTGGTTCCCGATGGCATTCATGTCCATCCGGCTCTGGTGAAGATGGCATGGCAAACGGCCGCCCAGCGGCTCAATCTAGTTTCAGACGCCATGGCCGCTCTGGGTATGCCGCCGGGCACATACAAGCTGGGTGATAAACAAGTGAATGTGCGAGCAGAATCGGACGCGGTTTGCCTGACTGCTCGTTTGGCCGATGGCACATTGGCTGGCAGTGTGTTGTCGTTGGACGCGGCCGTGCGGAACCTCATCCAATACACCGGCTGCACCTTACCCGAAGCCGTGGCCACTGTTACCCATATGCCGGCCGATTTGTTAAATTTAGAAACAGGAAAAATTCAGGCAGGTTATGCGGCCGATTTTGTATTGCTAGATCATAATTTGGACGTTGCCAAAACAATTGTGGCCGGAAAAATTATTTATGAAGCAGAGGAACAGTCTTAAAATAATATGCTAACGAAAACCCATCTCTACCAGGAAATTCATGAACAGCCGGCGGCTATCGGCCGTCTTTTAAGCCACGAAACAGAAACCATTCAACAATTGGCTCAAGCAATTCAGAAACAGGAGATTACGCATGTGCTTATTGCCGCTCGCGGAACCAGCGATAATGCGGCGCGGTATGCAAAATATGTGCTGGGGGCCAATAATCAGCTTGCGGTAGGTTTAGCAACGCCGAGTTTGTTTTCTCTTTACCAACGGCCGCCTCGTCTGGATGGCGCTTTGGTATTGGGCATTAGCCAGAGTGGCAAAAGCCCGGATATTGTGGCTGTGTTGGCAGAAGCGAAACGGCAGGGGGCGTTAACGGCCGTACTCACTAACACCCCCCATTCTGATTTAGCCCAACAAGGGGATTTTGTCATCAACTTGCAAGCTGGCCCTGAAAATGCGGTGGCAGCCACCAAAACGTATACCACATCTCTAGCAGCGATTGCTTTGTTGAGCGCCACATTGGCTGATGATAGCAGCATGGTACAGTCGCTTGAGGAGATGCCAGCGGCCGTACAAACAACCCTCAATTTGCAGGAGACAATCGCCCACATCGCCCCCCGTTACCGTTACATGCAGCATTGTGTCGTCATTGGCCGGGGATTCAACTACGCTACCGCTTTTGAAATAGCTCTCAAACT
>JAAEOP010000096.1 GCA_024223125.1 Chloroflexota bacterium | reverse complement strand
TTCAGCCTGTTGTAACGTGTGAACCACGGCAACGGCGTGACGCTGGTCGTTGGGCGGCATCCGGTCAAAAAGACACTGCTGGGCCGGAGTCGACAGAATAGATTTGACCAGGGTTTCATCATAGGAGAAGCCTTTACCCCGCACACCGCCGGCCCATATCGGTAGATAGGCCCTGAGCGCCACAAAAAATTGGCCGGCCCGATAAAGCGCCGGATGCGTTGTTTTTGGGGTGGTCATATGACGCTCAAAACCCAAATAACAAATTGGCGATGGCTCCGGCCGGTCCAAAAATTAACCAATCTAAAACGGGAATTCCTAAAAACGGCGCGATAAAGAAAACGGCCAAAAATATCAGAACCCCGTAGCGTTGCAGCCCTTCCAATCTATAGGCCAATTCGTAGGGTAAAAGTCCCTTCAAAACAAAAAAACCATCCAAAGGCGCAATTGGGACAAGGTTTAAGAAGAACAAGGCCAGGTTAATCCAGGTAAATTGGGACAAGATATTAAAGGTGTTGTTCAACACCGAAAAACTGTTAAACGTTAGCAAGGCCGGACGCAGGATATACCATAAAATTGCACATAATGCGGCCAATACCAGGTTAGAGATAGGGCCGGCCACCGCCACAATCATATGGCCGGTTCGGGGATTTGGACGCAGGTAGCTTGGATTAATAGGCACATAAGCCCAGCCCAGACCAACAAAAATCATGAGAAACGAGCCCAGTAGATTCAATTGGGCTAATGGATTCAGCGTTATTCGGCCATTATATCTTGGCGTAGAATCGCCCAATCGATCGGCCGTAATCGCGTGAGCCAATTCATGAATGGGAAAGGCGATCAGCAAGATCAAAATGCGGGGGCCGTATTGG
>JAAEOP010000095.1 GCA_024223125.1 Chloroflexota bacterium | reverse complement strand
TTGCAGATGCTCCAGACCAATCTTAACGGCCGGAATATTCAAATAATCTACTGTGCCATCTTCAAAAGCA
The DNA here is from genome assembly GCA_024223125.1 of Chloroflexota bacterium. Next base: position 13,015 of record JAAEOP010000095.1, on the reverse strand, counting down.
GCTTCGGTGGGGGTCAGGTAATGGCCTTGCCCCTGTACGCTGGCAAAATTAACTGTACCGCCGGCAAACCATGGCCGTACTAATTTACCAAACGCCCGCTTATGAATTAGCAGCGCCCCGATGCCTGTTGGGTAGCCAAACATCTTGTAAAAAGACATGGTTACAAAATCGGGCTGTACCTGCTGTAAATCCAGACAATTGGTGGGCACAAATGCGGCCGCGTCCAACAGCACGTCCCACCCCTTATGCTGCGCCAGGTCTACAAACTGCAAAGGATGTTTGACGCCGGAAAAATTGGATTGTGCCGGGAAGGCAAACAGGTGGGGATAATCGGGCACAATCTCGTCCAACATCGCTTCCAGCCGCAGTGGATCCAGCCGCAGCTCTGGGGTTGTCAGGGGTAGATAGGTGAATTCGGCCCCTTTGCGGCGCACAAATTCACGGATACCGTTGACGGAGTTGTGGTTGTCAAAAGTTAATAGATAACGGCCGCCCGGGCCAAACGGGTACGATTCGCCAATATGCTTGAGCGCGCCGCTGGCGTTGGGCGTAAAAACGCAGATGTAATCCTGGCCGGCGTTGAAATAATCTAATACATGTTCACGGGCGCCTTCTACCAGTTCAGTCATTGCCAGAGAGGTGGGGTTGATGGAATGGGGATTCCCGAATACATGTTGTCGCAGCATACCGAAATGACGCTCAAGCTGAGATTCAGCGTACAGGCCACCGCCGGTATAATCGAGGTAAATTTGCCCCTGTTTGTCGAGGCGTTTGTAATCTGTCTGGCGCAGATGGGTTAGTTTTTGGGTAGATGGGTAAGTGGGGTAATGTTGGCAAAATTGTTGGTATGCAGTTTCTTGTGCATCAGGGGAATAGGTTACGGCCGTGTTTATCTCAATTAAGCTACTACACATACGTTACTCCTTTTGTGTGGAAAATATTTTTGCTATAAGGATTGTAAAGAAGTTACGGTGGGGTGACAAGTATGGCCGTACACAAATGAAAATCAAGAGATTGGGAGAGCGAATCTCCTGATTTCCCAATCCCTATTTCCGAAGGAGAATTATGAATCAGATAACTGTTTTTGGAGATGTTCACGCTAATATGCCGGCGCTAACGGCCGTATTTGCCGATATGGAAGCGCGTGGTTTAGACAATCTTTAACGTTCCATCGCCTGATCCAATGCCCACACCTCGGCCGAAAACAAAGCGTATTTGCGGAGATTAGTCGAGCAGATTCCCTTGCAATTGGGTAGTCTGCGAGTGGTGTTGGTTCACGGCAGCCCCCATCACACTGGACTCTTTGGATCGTCTGGCCAGAGCGGTAGGTAAGCAATTAATAATTGAATTTGCCTAATTAGCCAACATCGGCTGTTCTGGTTGCAAAAAAACAGCCCTTCTCCGATGAGCAAGGGCTGTATAATTTATAATGGTTCGGAAGTTGGTTTAAACGACTTCTTCAGAATTTACCGTTTCCACTTTTAGTTCATCGGGTACGCTTTCCAGACGGGTGAAGGTTAGTTCGTCGTCGGCCGTGTCTATGCCGACCACATCCCCGGTGGCAAATTCCCCTTTGAGCAGTTTCACCGATAGGGGACTTTCTACATAACGCTGCAATGTACGGCGCAACGGCCGTGCCCCAAAATCCTTGTCGTACCCATGCAAAGCCAACCAGTGTTGGGCCGCTTCTGTCAACACAATTGTCAGGCCGCCATGTTCTGCCAGCCGTTCCTGCACCTCTTTCATTTGCAGCTTCACAATATCTATCACATCTTCTTCGCTCAACGGCTCAAAGATTATGATTTCATCAATACGGTTAATGAATTCGGGCCGAAACGTCTTCTTCAATTCATCTTCGATATGTTTGTGGTTGGTCTCTTCCTCTTTATCGCGGATACTAGAGAAGCCCAGCGCGCCGGATCGCTTTACAAACGATGTGCCCACATTACTGGTCATGACAATGACTGCATTACGGAAGTTTATTACCCGGCCCTGACCATCGGTGAGACGGCCGTCATCTAGCAGTTGCAGCAATGCATTCCACACATCCGGGTGTGCTTTTTCAATTTCATCAAAGAGAACCAGACTGTACGGCCGTCGGCGAACCTGTTCCGTTAACTGGCCTCCCTGCTCATACCCAATGTATCCTGGTGGGGCGCCAAATAAACGGCTTACCGTATGCTGCTCACGGAACTCGCTCATATCCACCCGAATCAGCGCCTCTTCATCATCAAATAAAAATTCGGCCAGCGCTTTAGCCAATTCTGTTTTACCGACGCCAGAGCTACCCAGAAAGATGAAAGTGCCAATCGGCCGTCGTGGGTCTGCCAGACCAGAGCGGCTGCGCCGGATCGCATCTGACAACGCTACGATGGCCCGGTCTTGCCCTACAATACGCTCATGCAGCCGTTCTTCCATTTGCAGCAGTTTCGCTGCTTCTGTCTCCATCATTTGCGTCACCGGAATGCCTGTCCAGGAAGCGACCACTTCGGCAATATCCTCTTCCGTCACCACTTCATCCAGCTCATGTTCAGACTTCCAACTGTCTCGTGCGGTGGCAAATTCCCCTTCCAGCCGTAGGCGGTCTGCCCGCACTGTAGCCGCCCGCTCATAATCGCGTACCGTATGCGCTTCCTCTTCTTCCTCAATCAACTTATCTAACTGCTTCTTGAGAGATTTCAATTCTGGGGGCAGGGTATATAAGGCTACCCGCAGTTTGGCGGCCGCTTCATCTATCAGATCAATGGCTTTATCCGGCAAATGACGGTCAGTCACATACCGCTGCGATAGTTTTGCGGCCGCTACCAAAGCCTCATCTGCATAGGTCACATTATGATGAGTTTCATACTGCTCCCGCAGCCCGCGCAACATCTCAATTGTATCTTCCACCGATGGCTCATCTACAAACACTGGCGCAAAACGGCGTTCCAGGGCGCTGTCTTTTTCAATATATTGCCGATACTCATCTAGCGTGGTGGCGCCCACACATTGCAGTTCGCCCCGCGCCAAAGCTGGTTTGAGCATATTGCTGGCATCCATCGCTCCCTGAGCTGAACCGGCGCCTACTACCGTATGTAATTCGTCAATAAAGAGAATGATCTCTCCCTGTGCCTTTTGAATCTCTTCCACGGCCGCTTTTAGTCGTTCTTCAAATTCACCTCGGAAACGGCTGCCGGCAATCATGGCTCCTAAATCCAGGGAGACAACCTTCTTATTCAGTAGATTTTCGGGCACATCACTAGAGACAATGTTTTGGGCCAATCCTTCCACGATAGCCGTTTTACCAACACCTGCTTCCCCAATCAGCACCGGGTTATTTTTGGTACGGCGGCTAAGTACCTGAATCACCCGTAAAATCTCATCATCACGGCCGATAACCGGGTCCAGTTTACCTTCGCGGGCCAGGGTAGTCAGGTCGCGGCTGTATTTTTCCAGAGTGCGGTAACGCCCCTCCGCCTGTCGATCTGTTATCCGCTTGCCCCCGCGCAGTTCTTGAACGGCCGTCAATACCCGGTCACGAGTAATGCTGTACTCCTGTAAAATACGGGAGGATGGTGTATTGCGCTCGCTCAAAATGGCTAGAAAGATATGTTCAGTGGAAATGAACTCATCTTTCAGACTGTTGGTTTCGCGCTGTGCCAATTCCAACACGGTGCGGATGCGCGGCGTGTAAAAAATTTGTCCCACCCCGCCCCCATATACAGACACTTTGGGGCTGTTCCGCAGCTCTTGATCCAGTCGCTGCTTCATCCCTTCAACATCAATGTTTAGCTGCCCTAAAATTTGGGGGATGGCTCCATCTTCCTGCCTGAGCAAAGCCAGAAATAGATGTTCCGTATCAACTTGAGTATGGCCATACTGCTGCACTAGTTCGTAAGCATCAGCGGCCGCATTTTGCGCTCGTTCCGTAAATCTATCAAATCGCATAATTTTATCCTTCTTTTGGTAATGACTTTTTGTGGTCAGAAAGATGGTGTGGAGATTTTTGCCACTGAGAACACAGAGTTCACCGAGGAAACGCTCTGTGTCTTCTATATTCTCTGTGACTTCCTGATGTAAATCATCAATTTGACCATTACACTTTTTGTGATGAATCCTATTTTGCAGTGAAGATTTTACTTTGTAAAAGTATGATTCCTGTTAGAACTATTGTAACTACTCTGGAGATCTGCGAAGTTTTAGTACATTATCTAATTAATTTACGTCTGGTAGAAACCTCGCAGGTCTATTATAAGATGCGAATACCTTCGGCATCGTATCCGTCGCCCCAGGCCAGAATTTTGTGGGGCGTAATTTCGATAAGCCGATAGTTGTCTTCATCGTACCGAAAGTCCCATTCATATTTATAGTAGAACTGATCGGCCAAAAATTCAACTGTTTGTCGGTCGGCTACATGCGCTTCCCCTTCAATGATGATGACCTTGTCTGGGTCGGGCAAAGCTAGGGAAACCATCTGGCTATGTATCAGGTTGGCGTACTTTTGAGTGTCGGGCGGGGTGCAGATGTAAAGCATCCCCTCCAGCCAGATGAACCAGAGCGGCGCCAGATGGGGACGGCCGTCATGCCGTACCGTTGCCAGCCAGATTGTTTGGTCACGCCCCAGGCGGCTTTCGATGGCCCGCCAACGGGCAGGGTTGCGTCGTCTCACGCTGTTATTATACCAAGTTGTAGGTGGCAAGTGTGCAAGTGTGCAGGTTTGCAAGCGCCTTGTTTGGGGATGAACCTGAGAAAGTGGTTATAATGCGGGCATGAATTCAATAGACAGCTTACCCATCACGCTTGTTGCTACTTGTAAATTTGGTTTGGAGACGTTGGTTAAAAACGAAGTGAAAGCGCTTGGTTTTGATGATTTGGTTGTGTCTCCCGGCCGTATTGAATTGGCTGCCACAATAGCTGACATTCCCCGGCTCAATTTGTGGCTGCGCTGCGCTGACCGGGTGCGACTTAAAATGGCCGAATTTGAGGCTGTCAGTTTTGAGTCGTTATTTGAACAGACGAAAGCATTGCCCTGGGAAGATTGGATTCTGCCAGACGGCCGTTTTCCCGTCACCGCTAAAACTGTTAAATCCAAATTGCAAAGCGGCCGTACTTGCCAATCCATCGTCAAGAAAGCCATTGTAGAACGGCTGAAAACACATTACCAGAATGAGTGGTTCCCTGAAACCGGGCCGGAATTCACTATTCAGGTGGCGCTACACAAAGATGTGGCCTTGCTAACCATTGACACTTCCGGCGTGGGATTGCACAAACGGGGCTACCGTGCCGAAGCAGGCGAGGCTCCGCTTAAAGAAACATTGGCAGCCGCACTGGTGATGCTCAGTTTCTGGCGGAAGGATCGGTTGCTTATTGACCCCCTGTGCGGCTCTGGCACGATTTTGATTGAGGCGGCGCAGTTGGCTCGCAATATCGCCCCTGGTTTAGATCGCCGTTTTGCCGCTGAGGAGTGGACGGCCGTGCCTACCCAAACTTGGCAAGAGGCCCGTCAAGCCGCCCAATCCGCCATCAATCCCGCTGACAAATTGCAATTATTCGGCTATGACAATGATGCTGCCACCATCCAGATTGCCCGACAAAATGCGGATAAAGCAGGCGTAGGAGCCGATATTGTGTTTACTCATAAAGATGTACGTGACTTGTGGATTGACCAGCAGTACGGCATCCTCATCTCTAACCCACCATATGGGCTGCGGCTGGCTGAGTTTCAGGAAGTTAACCAGATTTACATTGCCCTGAATAAAATGTTTCGCAAAAAAAGAGGTTGGTCGGTTTATATTCTCACGGCCGACAAACAATTCCCCAGCTACTTCAAACGAGCCAAACTAGATCGGGTGCGTAAACTATACAACGGTAATATTCAGGTGAATTATTATCAATATTATGGGGAAAAGCCGCCGGTGATCCGTGTTCCGTAATCCGTGTTCCGTAATCGGAATACGGTATATGAAACACTTCACACCACCTGTTACCTCAAGCCACTATTTATAACACAATTCACCAAAGACAAATCATACAATCCATCTATCACTTGTAATTTGGCGAGCAAGGTGTATGTTTATGCTACGTCTTGTATTTTGACAAATGAAAACCACAATCTGCAACTTGTTACTTGTAACTTGCAAAAACGGAGACAACATCATATGCGCGTTTTAATAACCGGTTCAAGCGGTCAAATTGGCACTAATTTAGGTCTACTGCTTCAGGAACAAGGACATTATGTTTTCGGCATTGATAAACGACCCAACGGCTGGACGAATGAAATTGAAACTTTATTGCAGGATTTAAGCGTACCGTACCGCGATTTTGATACAGGCATTGGCAATGTCGAGTATCCAGAAAATTTGGATGCCGTTGTTCATTTTGCCGCCCATGCAAAAGTGCATGAATTAGTGTTAAATCCTCATCGGGCGCTGGAAAACATTACGATGGCTTTTAATGTGTTGGAATTTTGCCGCCATCATAATCTGCCTGTTATTTTCAGCAGCTCCCGCGAGGTATATGGGGACATCCACCGTTACATCACTGAAGAATCTTATGCGGATTTTGCCTTTACAGAAAGCCCTTATTCGGCCAGTAAAATTTCGGCCGAAGCGCTCATTTACTCATATGCCCAATGTTATGGGCTGAATTATCTTGTGTTTCGTTTTAGTAATGTTTACGGCCGTTACGACAACGACATCGAGCGCATGTTACGGGTTATCCCCTACTTCATCCGCGAAATCAACGCCGAACGCCCCATCACCGTTTTTGGTGAAGACAAAATGCTGGACTTTACCTATGTGGATGATTGTGTCAACGGTATAAATTGTGGTCTGGAAAAACTGGTCAGCGGCGAGATTAGCAACCACACCATCAATCTCGCTTTTGGGCAAGGGAACAGTTTGGTGAACATGGCAAAGTTCATCGGCGAAGAGTTGGGCAAAGAACCCAATATGACCATTGAGCCGTCACGAGTGGGCGAAGTGACCCATTACGTCGCCAACATTGGCAAAGCGCGGGCGCTGTTAGATTACACCCCCCAAACCTCCTTGCGCGAAGGCATTGCCCAGGCGGTCGCCTGGTCTCTGGATTGGTGGGACAGCCATTCCCCACAAACCTAAACCCAATTTCCAGGTACAATTCATTTGCATCAAAAAACATGTTAACCTCAACAAACAACAGGTAGAGCGAATAGCATAATCAGAATAAATGTACATCTTTCAATAGGCCACTTAATATCTCAACGTTCGCTTAAATTTTGCGAATAAAGTTAAATTTAGTATACCCACCCATTATGGTGGATATACAACAGTTTGACATACAGGTAGAACGGATAGATGACATACCGGTCGTTTATGGACACTTACAGAAAATGGGCATCCAGATGACAGTAGACAATGCTATGACCCCACATGGCAATTGGCAGGGTCTTAGTCCCGGTTAGATTATTACGATTTGGTTAGTGCATATTCTAACTCAACATAATCATCGCATGGATTGTGTGCAAGAATGGGTGGAAAACCGGTTATCTCTTCTGCGACGTTTAACAAGACAACCCATCACACCATTAGATTTTACCGATGACTGTTTAACCCTCTGTTTACGTGACCTTTCGGCTAATATAACATGGCATCCGATTGAAAAAGAACTGGGGCAGCATCTTATCCGCGTTTACAATCTAAACAAAAAAGGGCCACTGCCACAGATTGCCCGCTTGGATGCGACCACAGCCATTGTCAACCATGACCCAAACAACGCGACTCTGTTTAAGGTGGGCAAAGCCAAGAATGATTTGTATGCAACCCTATTCAAAATGATGATAGCCAGCTTAGACCCTCTAGGAATGTCAATCGCGGTGGATGTCGTCCCTGGCAATAAAGCTGACGACCCACTTTACATTCCAATCTATCGTCGTCTCAAGGAAGTCATACCTGGTCAAGGGTTATTGGTTGTAGGCGACAGCAAAATGAGCGCTTTGGATACTCGGGCCTTTATTGTTCATCACAAGGATTACTACCTAACACCATTAGCGCACCAAAAAGATGAACCCCAATTATTAGACGGGTTGCTGCTGGGAAAACAGGGAAGCGAGGAAGAAATGGAACTCATCTTTCTCCCAGAAGATATACCCACCAATGGAGATGAACCAGACCCCGAACAGGCGATTGCACGAGGATTTGAGATGGAACGTTCGCGCACGGCTGTTGTTGCGGGGGAAACTGTGACTTGGACAGAACGACTATTGGTCGTGCGTTCTTTCAATTATGTCCAGAGTATGCAGGAAGGATTGCATCGCCGGTTGGATAAAGCCGAAAAAGCGTTACGTAACTTAACCCCAGTTCGTCAACGGGGGAAACGGCAGATAAAAGATGAAGAGAGCTTACTTGCCGCCATCGAGCGTATCGAAAAAAAGTACAAGGTTCAGGATTTCTTCACTTATGATTATCACCAGGAAGTTAGGGAGCGCAAAGTACGCGGATACAAAGGAAAGTCGGCGCGGATAGAACGCAAGGTACGTTTCCAGCTAACCGTATCACGACAAGACAAGGCGATTGCACAAGCTGAATTCAAAGCTGGTTGGCGCATTTATGCAACCAATGCACCAGCAAACACCCTTTCTTTGACTCAAGCGGTAGCGGCGTATCGAGACCAGTATGTCGCTGAGAACATTTTTCGTTGCTTGAAGGGAAAGATTCTTTCGATTACACCAGTTTATATTCACCGGGATGACCACGCCAAAGGACTTTTTCATCTTTTGACGATTGCGGCTCGTGCATTGGCTTTGGGCGATTACGTTGCCAAAGAAGCCTTGGCTCAAGAGAAAGAGCAATTAACCAATGTTTATGCGGGTAATCCGAAGCGGGGAACAGATACGCCCACAATGGAGCGTATGTTGCAAACATTCGACAACATCAATCTGGTCATATTGACGTTAGCGGAAGGAAGAAAACAGTTTCAAGTCACCACACTTTCCCAAGTACAAGAACGAATTCTGGCTTTGCTAGGACTACCTACAAACTTATATACCGATTTGGCGACTGCCTAACCTAGAAAAAGGGAGAAGTGTGTCTATTGCCTGTATGTGATTTGTAAAGAGCAAAAAATAACCGTAATTCTCAAAAATCTGGTGGATATATCATCGTCTTGTTGCACCAGTTTTGCTTTTTTGGAGCGTGACAATCCAAAGTGAGTTTTTTATAAAAATATGAGCGAACGCAGGGGGTATAGTTGGTTTTGTCACCTTATACTTTGCCAGAAAAGGAGGACCTTCACTACTTTTCTGTATTGGTCAAGGGTTAGTTGAAACCTTGAATCTCGCGCCGGAATCGAGGCTTCAACCGGTCGTAAACAGGCGGGAACCGGCTGAAGCCTCGGTTCCGGTCAAAAAGAGGAATTTCAAGCAATCTCTGACCATTACAACCTTCACTACTTTTCTCTCTCTATTCAATTTTTAACGTGCGAAATGTAGGCTAAGGGCTTGCCCATAAATAACTTTTGAGTTTCCAGATTGGTTTACTCTTTCGAGAGTGAACCAATCTTGCCAAGTTAAAAACGAGCGTTCCCTAAGGCAAATCCTGAGTGATGGCCTGCCACACGGCCGTTTGCCCCGCTTCCTCCTCAAATGTCAAATAAATGGTGCGTTTTTTCTGCTTTTTGTTTTTGTGTTCGCCCCCGCCTACCATATACGTCACCACCTCATCGGCATGATTGGGTCCCCAGATTTCCCGAAATGTGACTGCCAGCGTTTTCATGGGATATTTGCCAAAAATCATCCAGCCACATCGTAAATCCAACAACGTGTCGGCGGTAAAAAATTGGTAAAGAAACTTATTCCGCGGCCGACTGACCATAACCGTATGGTCGCCTCTGTGATTGCGCCAATATTCGGACGGCCGTAACAACACCGTCGCGCCTTGATTTGTAACCGCAAACACGCCAGACGCATATAACGACACCTTTTCATCTTCCGCCAATATAGCTTTTTCTCCTGCTGTCGGTATCTTCTTTCCCACAACAAATTTATTGTACCCCTGCTTATATGCCCGCCAATATGAGAAATGCACCCAAACCGTCAACAGCAAAGTCAAAGCCAAAGCTACTGTGTCCCAGCGCAGCCCCAACGCAGCAAAAAACAAAACAACGGTCACAAACTTCAGCCAACTGCTGATGGCAAACCATAAAAATCGCCTGTGATCTGTATGATAAGCAAAAGAGAAAGCGTACCCTAGATAAGTGTAATAAACTCGTTTGAATGGTGAAATATTTTTCATAATAGTCTGATTCTACGGCCGTCGAGCCAATCCTACCAGATGTAATTTACGTGCGGCTGGTAAACGGGTTTCAAACTGGCACATCAGCCAAAACAACGGTCGATTAAAGGCCAGATAAGTCGGGTCAGGAATCGGCTGTAGCTTTTCTAATTGCAAACCGGCCGTCTGGCACAATTTTTCCAGAGCAACTTCCGAGTTAGCGCGGTAATAAGTAGGGAAGGCGTCGTCGGCCGTACGGTCGTAAAATCGTTCCACTAATTTCCCTTGCAACTGCCCCAACCTTCCTAGACCATTGTTCAGCCAGGTTAGGGGGTGACGGCCGTTGGGCGTAATAAACACAAACACCCCCCCCGGCCGCAGCGCTCGCCCTACCGCCATAAAAGTACGCTCCGGATTCTCCAGATGTTCCAACACCCAACTGGCAAACAGCATATCAAACGAATCGGCCGTAAACGGCAAATAATCACTCAACGCCGCCACTCGTGGTATGACCAGACGGTGTTCATGCAGCGAAAGCCAATCAGGATCAATGCCTACTATCTGGTCAAATGGATGCTCAAGTTGTTCCACCAATCCGCCCCGGCCGCAGCCAATATCTAGTAAGTGGGATGACGGCCGTAATCCTTCCCGCACCCAATCCGCATATATCTCCGTTGCCGGCCGCCAGCCCGGATTCATCTCCTGATATTGTTTTCGAAGATCATTTTGTCTATCTAATGAAAGCATTGCTATGATAATTTTTGTCAGAAGTTGCACTAAAATGTAAGCTGGCTTACATTAAGCCCTAGTCAATATTCAGTCAATTGTAACGGCAATCGAAAACCAACGACAAATTATCTGGAAAGGCCATATTTCATGAAAAAACAACACTTCTCTCTCCAACCCGCTCTCATTTTTGTTTTGACTTTACTCATCATCACCGCAGCTTGCGATTCTACCGAAACCATAGATGATCAATTGCAAACCGTCATTGCCCAACAAAAGATTACCCCGCTTGATCCTGGCCCGACACAAGACCCAGCCAAAGTCAAACTGGGACAAGCGCTTTTCTTTGACAAAATTCTCAGCGGTAATAAAGATATTTCCTGCGCCACCTGCCATCACCCCACCCAAAACAGCGGCGACAGCCTGCCCGTTTCCATTGGCACGGGTGGTGTGGGCGTGGGCGTCACCCGCCAGATTGGTCATGATCGCGTCTTGATTCCCCGCAACGCACCTGAAGTCTTCAATCGTGGCGCCGGGGAATGGACGACTATGTTTTGGGACAGTCGAGTTGCAATGGGTGAAGATGGGTCCTTTATCTCCCCCGCTGATGACCGGCTGCCCGATGGCCTGGACAATGTTTTAGCCGTGCAGGCTATGTTCCCCGTCACCTCTGGCGATGAAATGCGTGGCGCTCAAGGTGATGTGGATGTTACCGGGGTAGCCAATGAATTGGCCGAGATAGATGGCCAAGATTTACCCGGTATATGGGCAGGTTTGATGGTGCGGCTGTTGGTGAATCCTGAATATGTGGCTCTGTTTCAGGCAGCCTATCCTCAAATTCCCAGCGAGGAATTGGGCTTTGAAGATGCTGCCAATGCCATTGCTTCCTTTGAGATTGACGCTTATACGTTGGCAAATTCTCCCTGGCAGCAATACCTGAATGGTAATTTAGCCGCTTTATCTCCCGAAGCTAAACAAGGGGCGCTGCTTTTCTATGGGGAGGCGGGCTGTGTTATCTGCCATTCAGGGCCACTCTTCACCGACCAGCGTCACCATGCGCTGGCTGTACCTCAGGTTGGTCCCGGCAGGGGAGATGAAGCGCCACAAGATTTAGGGCGTTTCCGAGAGACCAGCAGCACGGCCGACAAATATGCTTTCCGCACGCCACCGTTACACAATGTTGCCGTGACTGGCCCCTGGATGCACGATGGCGCGTTTAGTACGTTGGAAGCGACCGTACAGCACCATTTAGACCCAGAAACTAGTCTGCGTGAATATGACACGGCCGTCCACCTACCCGGCCCCTTGCGCTCCACCTTCCAAAACGCCCCCGAACTCATCGAAGAAATGCTGCACTACCTTGATGCTCAGTTAGCCCCTTCCCGCACGCTGTCCCCCCCAGAGGCAAATAACCTCATCACCTTTCTGGAAGCGTTAACAGATCCGGCTATGGTGAATTTACACCAGGTTACGCCTGATTCAGTCCCCAGTGGATTGCCTATATTAGATTAAGGCAAGCATAAGCATTTACTATGAGTACAATGGATACTTCGATGAACTCAGCACAAGTTGAAGGAACGGTTAATACAATGAGAGAAGGATAAAAACCTTTTCGTCTCCACTCCATTCCCATTTCTTTTTGCCCCATTGCCCGTTAAGATGAGCAAACCTCGCTGGGTTTACGTAAAACCTTAAAGGAGCGCAGATCATATTAGAAGCCTGCGAGGTTTTACGTTAACGACAATGGTCCAGGGAATGCACATGCGAAATTTGGTCTGGGGGTTGCTCATCTTATTGTTGGGTCTGGCAGCCTGCCAACAAGAAAAACCGATTGTGGCTACACGGCCGCTACCCACTGGCCCCGCCTTAGCCACAGTGATCCCCACTTCTACCCCGGTTGAACCAACGGAGCCAACCATCCAACCGGGTGGCATTGTGGCTGAGGAAGTTATGCCAGATAACCCACCACCCGTCTGGCAATCGCCTATCCCCCCGCTGCCAGACCTGGCACGCACGGCCGTTACCCCAGAACAACAGCGCACCGCCCAACTATTATCCCAATC
>JAAEOP010000094.1 GCA_024223125.1 Chloroflexota bacterium | reverse complement strand
GTTAAAACAGTGTTAACTAGAGAAGAAGTCTTTTACTGTCACCGGGGCCGCCATCCGGTATTGATGAAGGCCCGAACCGGCTTCAAAAAAGACGGCACAATTACGGCCATGCATTTTCGTAACTTTTTGGATGGCGGGGCCTTCGGCAGTTACGGTGTGGCCAGCACCTACTACACCGGCGCCCTGCAAACTGTTACCTATGATGTACCAACCTACAAATTTGAGGGGGCACGGGTCTTTACTAATAAGCCGCCCTGCGGCCCCAAGCGAGGTCACGGCACGCCGCAGCCTCGCTTTGCCGTTGAAGTTCAGCTTGACAAGGTGGCCGAAAAACTGGGCATGAACCCTCTTGATTTACGCCTTAAACAGATTGTTAAACCCTTCACTAAAACCGCTAATCATCTGACCATAACCACTATCGGCCTGCGCGAGTGTTTGGCAGCCGTGGCCGAACGTTCTGATTTTCGAGAAAAATACGGCACTTTGCCGCTGGGCAAAGGTTTAGGATTAGCCGGCGCTTCATACATCAGTGGGGCGGGCTTACCCATCTACTGGAACAAGATGCCGCACTCCGGAGTGCAGCTTAAAATTGATCGGGGCGGTGGGGTAACTGTGTTCTGTGGCAGCACCGATATCGGGCAAGGTTCCGGCTCGATTTTGGCTTACATTGTGGCCGAAGAGTTGGGTGTCACCTTAAATGACATTACCGTGGTTACG
>JAAEOP010000093.1 GCA_024223125.1 Chloroflexota bacterium | reverse complement strand
TGAGGAAGCGTTACGCCATTCTATTTCTGCATTGGGCGGGGTGTTCACCTACCTGCTTTCCCTGCCGGAAGGGATTGGTCTGGCCAAAGATCGCCTGGATATCAAACCAATGATTATGACCCAATCGGATGATATTGTAGCCATGGCCACAGAAGAACAATCATTGCGGCAAGTGTTGCAGGAGGAGATTGAAACAAAAAGTTATGGCGCATCTGAGGTGGTGATATGGAACTAAAACAAGGAAACAAAGAATTGTTGCGCCTGGATGTTGACGGCTATTCCATTCGGGAAGTCAACACCCGATTACGTGAAGTTCTCAACGCCGGCGGAAGCGCGGTTGTTACCAATCCACGCTCGAAACATAATTTGGGTGTGGCTTTGGAAGGCGGTTCCGTCACCTTTGAAGGCAGTGTGGGCTACTACTGCGGCGGGTTAAATACCGGCGCGACCATTAAAGTGACCCGTAATGCCGGTTGGGGAATTGGCGAAGGTATGGCGCAAGGTTATATTGAAATCGCGGGACATGTTGGCCAGGGATTGGGCGCTTCGTTGAACGGGGGCACGATTGTTGTGCGCGGCGACACGGCCGCCCGCGCGGCTGTAGCTCAAAAAGGAGGCGACATTATCGTGGGTGGTAGTGTGGGCTTCTTAACCGGGTTTATGGCTCAGGCTGGCCGGCTCATTGTCTTGGGAAATTCGGCCGATGCGCTAGGAGATTCCCTTTATGCCGGTAACATTTATATTGCTGGACACATTGGTGGTCTCGGTTTGGATGCTGTTGTGAAAGAGGTAACGGCCGCAGAGCTAGACGAAATTGAAGAATTAGTAGAAGCAAACGGCTTTCCGCTAATCAAGCGTGATTGGAAGAAAGTGGTAGCCGGACAAAAACTTTGGCACTTTGACAAAAGAGAGGCAGACGCATGGCTGAAAATATAGACCTTTATGATCGTAAGCATTCGCGTAGTCACATATGGCCGCCCCATATTTTACAAGAGGTACACGCCAAGGCGGAGTTAGGCCGTTACCAAATCCGGGGATTTTCCACCTTCCATAATATTCCCACCCTAAGCCAGCTTGTCTTTTTACCGGCTGCCATGACCCGCTTGCCTTTAGAAGGGTATCGGGAATCTTGCAACACCAAAACGATATTGGGCGGCTACAAAAAAGATTTGGTTAGCAATCCAATCGAACTGGATATACCAATTTACATTGCCGGCATGAGCTTTGGTTCACTCAGCAAAAATGCCAAAATGGCTCTGGGACGGGGAGCGACAATGGTGGGCAGCGCCACCACAACCGGTGAAGGCGGTATGCTGCGCGAAGAACGAGCAGCTTCCAAAACCTTGATCTACCAGATGACCCCCAGCCGATATTCCCTTACGCTGGGGCATCTGCGAAATTCGGAAGCGATTGAAATTGCTGTGGGGCAGGGGGCCAAACCGGGCACTGGTGGCGTCTTGTTGGGCATGAAGGTCATTGACAAAGTGGTCGAGATGCGGCAGTTACCGTCTGGGATTGATCAGCGATCATCCGTGCGCCATCCTGATTTTTTGGGCGCGGATGATATGCAAATCAAAATTGAGGAACTGCGGGACGCAACCGGCTACAAGGTTCCCATTTTTATTAAGATGCCCGCCTGCCGCGTGACGCAGGATGTTAAAATTGCGGCCAAAAGCGGCGTTGACGTCATTGTGCTGGACGGTATGGAAGGTTCCACCGGCGCTTCGCCAGAGTTTCAGCTTGACCATACCGGTATCCCCACGTTGGCAGCCATTCCGGCGGCGCGGCGGGCATTAGAAGATATTGGCATGTATGGTAAAGTCTCGCTGGTGGTTTCCGGCGGCATTAAATCTGGGGCCGACATGGCCAAAGCGATTGCCCTGGGCGCAGATGCGGTGGCTATTGGCACAGCTAGTCTGGTGGCGTTGGGGTGCAATATGCCCCAATACCATGAAGATTATGCCGCTCTCGGTACGATTCCGGGCGCTTGCCATCATTGCCATACGGGGCGCTGCCCAATGGGTATCACAACCCAGGATGAAATATTGCAAGAGCGGCTGGACCCGGATGAGGGCGCCGAACGTTTGGCAAACTATTTACGGGCGGTCACCATGGAGTTGACGATGATTGCTAAATCCTGCGGCAAGTCAGATGTTCACGATCTGGAACCGGAGGATATGCGGGCCTTAACTCTGGACGCCTCAGCTATGACAGGCGTGCCGTTGGTGGGTGTGGACAAAGTCGTTGCCCCGTGGGGCAGCGAGTAGTATCGGTCAGACAGCATTTATCTTAAGAGCTATAACAATCTGCTATAATGTACCCGTACAGTACCCATGTTTTTGGTATTGTATTAGCAATCTATACAAGAGAGATTCAAATGTTAAAACAAACCGAACAAACTCATCCACATATCGGTGAACCAGTTTGGGAGCTGGCACGTCTTTATCCTGCACAGGGCGATTGGTCCGAGCGAGATTACCTAAATCTGGAAGTCAACTGGTTAATCGAGTACAGCAACGGTATCTTGGAGGTTCTGGAAATGCCAACTCCCTATCATCAAAATATCGTTGCTTTAATCAACGATGAGTTACGTTCATGGATCAAAACTCATAGCACAGGCTACACCTATTTTGCTCCAGTTCCTCTTAACATTTTCTCAGGGAGATATCGTGAACCAGATTTAATTTTTTGTTTTGAGCGACAGCATACACGCGATTCCAAACAGTTGACACATGCTGATTTGGGGGTTGAAGTAGTCAGCAATGACCGCGACCATGATTTTGTGACGAAACGCGAAGAGTATGCAGTGTCTGGCATTCCAGAATATTGGATTGTCGATCCCAAGCAAGAAGAAATTCATATCCTTGTTTTGGAGAAAAGTGATTATGTCGAGCGCGGCATTTTTGCGCGGGGACAAGTAGCTACATCAGCTTTGTTGCCAGGATTTGAAGTTCGTGTCAGTGAACTGTTTGACGAAGCATAAATGATTAACCAACGAATTTCCAAAATTGAACGAGGCGATCCGTTTACTGTTTTTGTGAATGGGGAGGCTGTGGAGGCTTATACGGGTGAAACGGTTGCGGCCGTATTGCTTTCAAGCAGGCGACGTGTGTTCAGGAAAACGCTTAAATCTGAGTCTCCACGCGGTTTTTTTTGCGGCATGGGCATTTGTTATGATTGTTTGGTGACGGTGGACGGTGTGACCAATATTCGCAGTTGTATGCGGACGGTGAGTGAGGGTTGTGTAATTGAGGCAGCGGCGCTATGAGTGAAATTGTTGTGATTGGCGCTGGGCCGGCCGGGGTAGCGGCGGCCGTTACGGCCGCAAAAGCCGGCGCAAACGTGTTGTTGATTGATGAAAACGGCCGTCCCGGAGGCCAATACTTCAAACAACCCAATCCTGCCCTGGGCAGCGATCAATTTCCCCCATCAATAGCTGACAATATCCAACGCGGCCGTCAGTTATTAGCCCAATTAAACCATCCCAACATTACAACGCGCTTTGATACGGCCGTATGGAACATCACCCCCGAACGCCGCCTTTTTCTTTATGGCGGAACCGGCGAGAAAGAGGTAACC
>JAAEOP010000092.1 GCA_024223125.1 Chloroflexota bacterium | reverse complement strand
TCAGGGGTATGAGACAGGCACAGGGGTTTACGGCCGTCTGCTCACCCAACTCATCCAATCCGGCCTGGAAGAAGGTGTGGAATATGACCCCTATGCCGATTACCGGATGGATTCAGAAGTGGTGGGGCTTATTGTGGCTGGCGAACTTGTACATGAAGTGAAGACGGGAGATAAAGTAGAATTAATCACGGCCGTTACCCCCTTCTACGTGGAATCTGGCGGTGAAATCAGCGATACCGGTCGCATCATCAATGGTAATTTCAGCTTTCGTGTGGAGGACACGCGCAAACCGGTGAATGGGTTGGTAGGGCATGTGGGGGTTGTGGAAGACGGCCGTGTACACCTTAACGACTATGTGAAATTAGAAGTGAACAACAGACGGCGCGGCCACATCCGCCGTAACCATACTGCCACCCACATTTTACACCAGGAACTGCGGCAGCATTTAGGCAAGCACGTCACCCAACAAGGCTCTTTAGTAGCCCCCGACCGGCTGCGTTTTGACTTCTCCCATCCCGAAGCGGTAGACCGGAAAACATTGGCTCAAATCGAAGCCGACATCAACAAAGCCATCATGGTCAACTACCCCATTCAAGTGGAATACATGGGCCAGAAAGAAGCGATTGCGGCCGGGGCGATGGCTCTCTTTGGCGAAAAGTACGGCGACATTGTGCGTACTATCCAGATTGGCGACGGCGGGCAAAACGGCCCGTACAGTTTTGAATTATGCGGCGGTCTGCATGTCAACGAGACGAATGATATTGGCCTGTTTCGCTTCACCAGCGAAGGGGCTGTAGCCGCCGGCATCCGTCGTGTAGAAGCGGTGACGGGGCATGGGGCACAGCAGTTGGTGGCCAAACGGCTGGATGTGCTGGACCGGTTGGCGCAAAAGTTAAATACACCTGTCTCAGACCTGGAAACGCGGGTAGAAACGATGCAGCAGGAGAACCGCACCTTACAGAAACAGATTGAACAATTGCAACAAAAGTTGGCGGCCGTGCAGTTTGAAAGTTTGATGGCTCAGGGGCAGGATGTGGCCGGGGTGCGGGTGGTTACGGCCGTAGCCGAAGGCGTAGACAGTGAAGGGTTGCGCGTCCTGGCCGACCGTTTCCGCGACAACAACAGCAGCGGTGTGGGCGTCATTGGGGCCGTCAATAAAGGCAAACCCCTCTTCATCGCTGTCGTCAGCAAAGATTTGATTGGGCGCGGCCTTAAAGCAGGCGATATTGTACGCGAAGTAGCTAAAGTAGTTGGCGGCGGTGGCGGCGGCCGTCCCGATATGGCCCAGGCTGGCGGTAAAGACCCCGGCAAGCTGAACGAAGCGCTGGCGATTGTGCCGGGGCTGGTGGAGAAAGCTTTGAATGACCACTGACCGACGTCAACATTCTCGGTCTGCGGTCGGCCGTCAGCCGTCTGTGGTGGAAAAGAGGTAATGCAGCATGATTATCAAACAAATAGAAGTACATAACTTCAAAAGTTTTGGACATTTCAAGATTGATTTAGGCAATCTCAATATTTTGGTTGGCCCTAATGCGGCCGGTAAGTCAAACTTTATCCGTGTGTTTAAGTTTTTACGCAACATCGTCAGGTATAACCTGAACGATGCCATTTCGATTGAAGGCGGTGTGGAACATCTTCGGAACATTGGCTTGGGCAATAATGAAAACTTGCGCTTTCGTATTCAATATGATCCTGAAGCCAGGAGAATGCAATCGTCAGACATTGGGCAAATTGGAATCAAACTCTATGATGCAACTTATGAATTTGAAATTCGCTTCCATAAAAGAGGCAAAGGATTCGCCATCATTCAAGATAGCTTAGCTATTTCTTATCGATTCGTAAAGCTAGAACCAACTCATACAGATAATTTCGGAGAAAGTCTAGAGCTAGGTACAGGACTAGACTTTCATTCCCTACAAAGTGGAAAACTCAAGTCAACACTAACAATACCGGATTCAATTCCATTAGACACGGAGCAGATATCCCCTTTATCCAGCTTTCAAATGAAACGAAAGCTGCCAAAAAATACTTTATTACTTGAAACACCTTTTTTCGAACTGGCACATGGGTGGTTATTGAACAATGATTTTGGCGATATCGCAATTTACGATTTCGATCCCAGACTGCCGCAAAAGTCCGTATCTGTAACTGGCAAAGCAGAATTGGAAGAAGATGGAAGTAATTTGTCGTTGATCCTGAATAAGATTCTGGCTGACAAAGAAGACAGAAGAAGATTGTTGAATTTGACAACAGAGTTACTTGAGTTTGTGAATGATTTTCGCGTACAGAAGCTTACCGATAAATCATTGTTATTTAGTCTACAGGAAAAATACTCCTCAGAAACTTTTCTACCCGCGTATTTGTTGTCTGACGGCACAATCAGCATTATTGCTTTAATTATTGCTTTGTACTTTGAAGATCGCCCTTTGATGGTGCTTGAAGAACTTGAACGTAACATTCATCCAAACTTGATCCGTCGCGTTGTGGAAATGCTTCAAGAAGTTTCAGAAAACAAACAGATTTTTGTAACTACCCATAACCCGGAAATGGTTAAGTATGCACAACTTGAAGAGTTGATCTTCATCTCCCGTGACAAAGATGGATTTTCTGTTGTGTCACATCCAGCAGAACGGGAGAATGTAAAGATATTTTTAGAAAATGAGATTGGCGTAGAGGATCTATTTGTAGATAACTTATTGGGGGTTTAAGGTGGAGCAAAAACAGCTTTTTGTTTTGGTTGAAGGATCAGATGATGAGCGGTTTTTCAGGCGTATTTTGCTGAATCGATTTGCCGAGAGGTACATTGATGTAAAAATTTTGCAATATTCTCAAAAGACACATAAGTGGCTTAAGTCTTTGCTCCATTCAATCAAGGCAATGAAGGCTGATTATATGTTGCTGCATGATATGGATGGGTCGCCATGTATAACACAGCGTAAAGAAAAAGTACATCAAAAATCCAACACTTGTGAAGAAGATAATATCCAGATAGTTGTGCAAGAGATTGAAAGTTGGTATATAGCGGGACTGGATGAAAACAGCTGCGCTCTTTTGAAACTGTCCCCTGTTAAAACAACAAATACCCTGACTAAAGAGCAATTTAATCAGATCATTCCGTTCCAATTTCAGCGAACCGATTTTATGGTGGAAGTTTTGAAGCAGTTTTCGTTGGACACGGCCGTAACCAAAAACAACTCCTTCCGCTATTTTACCCTCAAGTATCATCTGCTGTCAGAAACCTAATCGTGAAAATCATTCCCTTGACTCCCGACGACGATATCGTTTCCATTTGCGATCACCTGGATTGGGCGTTTGACCAGCAGGTGATTTTTGTTTTGCCGCAGGATGGCGGGGTTTTGTGTGAAGGGTTGGATTTGGTGCGGCTGCGTCGGTATGCGGACAATGTGCGGGTGGAGGTGGCGCTGGTCACGGCCGTTAACGACATAACGCAACAGGCAAACGGACTAGGCATCCCTACATTCATAACCATTGGCGCAGCGCGGCGGGGGCGGGGGCGCAAACGGCGGGAAGTGGTCGGCATTTCTACGGTGGGAGATGAGCGGTTTGCCGATTGGGAAAATATTCCCCGGCTGGATGTGGCCGACCAGCAAGAAGCGCACCATCGGCTGGAACCACGCACGGAGCGGCGGCTTTGGTTGTGGCGTTACATGTCCATCTTCCTCTTTTTTGTGACATTGGCGCTCATGATTGTCGCCTTTTTGTATCTGGTTCCGGCAGCGACTGTGACGCTGAAACCTGAAACGCTGCCGGTGTTTGTGGAACAGTCGTTAAACGCTGACCCAGCGGCCGCAGAAGCTGATTTCCAAAATGGGATACTGCCCGGACGGCAGTTAGAAACCACCCAATCGTGGCAGGCGAATGTGGTCACGACGGGTTCCATCGAAGTGCCCGAAACATCGGCGCGAGGTACAGTCGTTTTTGCCAATTTGCTGGATCAGGAAGTAGTGATTCCAGCGGGGACACGAGTACGAACATCTGATGGTAGCAATCGCATTTACCAGACAACGGCCGATATAACAGTAGCCGGCGTGGGCGGTAGCACGGCCGAAGCGGAGGTCATCGCCATTGAGCCAGGGCCACAGGGAAATGTAGCCGCCAATCTGGTGAACACGGTGGAAGGGTCGCAGGCAGTACAGGTAGAGGTACGCAATTTAGAACCAATTGCCGGGGGAGATGTGCGCCAGGCTGCGGCCGTGACGGAAGAAGACCGTAGCCGGCTCCGTGCCCAGGCAGTCCAATTTTTGCTGGCTGTAGCCGCCTCAGAAATGGAGAGCCAGCTATCCCCCCACGAATTTTTAACGCGAGATTCGCTGCGGATACTTAACTTACTGGACGAAACGTATTCGCATGAAGTGGGGGAACAGACCAGCCGCCTGACGCTTTCTATGCGGGCGGAGATTGCGGGTACGGCCGTGAACAGTACCGCCGCATCTGATTTAGCCTATGCCGCGTTGGGGCAGCAAATCCAACCAGGTTATACGCTGGTTCCCGACAGCATCCGTTTTGAGAGCGGCAATATTACCGGCGTGGATGAAGCTGGACAGGTACACTTTTCCATGATTGCTTCTGGTTCGCTGGCCCGCAATCTACCTGTTAATGAAGCGATGGCGGCAATTACGGGGCAGAAACGGGAGACGGCCGCAGCTTACCTGAACCAGCAATTACCCCTCCGCGCCCCGCCAGAGATAAACATCTGGCCCGTCTGGTTTGACCGCATCCCCTATTTAAGCACGCGCATCAATACGGAAATTGAAACAGGAGAATGATATGGGGAGTTACTTAACTACGTTTTTGCTGTTGACCGGAGTAGGGTGTGTGTTTGCTTTTCCGGTTTTAATTCCCCAAGTCAGGCGATGGCTGCGGGTGGATATGGGGCGACGGGTAGCGGCCGTGATCACCTTGAGCTTGACCGTCCTTATTCTAACCTTTGTCACGTTTGCCTATTTGGGCGCACAACTGCAAACATATTTTCTGTGTCATCCCTTCACAGATTTTGTCAGCCAGATGTGCGAAGCGGAAGAAGCGACTCAATTTGGTTTTACCAGTTCGGAGGAAATGGAAGCGGCCGTTGCCCAAGAATTGTTTCGACGCGCTGTCACCCCACCCCCCTTTCGTCAGGATTGTTACAGTGATGATCCAGCGTTTTGTGAATTTGTACGGCCGTCGTCATCAGATGATGGAGACTTAATTAGCCTTTTAGCTTTTTTGTGGCCGGCAATTGTAACGGGGCTGCTGGCGTGGTGGGGCACACGGCCGCCCAGTAAACATAGGGCAGACGGTTTGTAGAAACGGCCGTTTTGTGAGATGGTTACATATCTCGGTAACAACACCATGACAATTGTTGAGGCAACCTTATGAAAGATAACCAGGAGATAAACTTAATCACAGAATGTATTGTGCGCGAATACCAGCCAGACAAAATAATGCAGAAAAATAATGAATAATGAATTGAGGATAATGAATTGTGAAGTGTCGTCATTCCACAATCATTCACAATTCACAATTAATTGTTCATTATTCGTAACTGTACAGGTGCGACGCACTTTTCCCAGAGTAATGTCAATGCCGCTGCTCTTTGCAAGTGCGTCGCACCTCTGGAAGCTGAATAGTTACCATTATTCATTATTTCTTTTTCCAGACTTCGCTGGAAAAAGAGCCAGGTCTTGAGTTAATCCTTATGTCGGACGAACCCCTTTATGAAATGAAAGGCCGGGTCATGGCTTTAGACCTGGGGAGTAAACGAATCGGGGTGGCCGTAAGCGATGGGCTGCGGTTGATTGCCGCTTCTTACGGGGTCCTTACGCGCAAATCCCGCGCCGTAGATTTTGCCCGCTATCGGGACATTATCGCCCAAGAGGAGATTACGCTGCTGGTTGTGGGGCTACCGACCAAAGCAGATGGCTCTGAAAGCGATACGGCCGTGTGGATGCGAAATTACATCGGTGAATTCAGCCAGACAATAGATATTCCGGTTAAGTTTTGGGATGAAAGCTACAGTACCGTTCAGGCCGAAGAAAGTCTGCAACTGCGTGGTAAACGGGGCAAAAAAGCAAAAGCGCGGGTAGACGCGGTGGCGGCGGCGTTTATTTTGCAGAGTTATTTAGACGCGCATGGGTAGCAAGTGTACAAGTGGCAAAGGGCAATGGGGTGACTGAAAAACCAATCCGCAATCCGCAATCCGCAATCCGCAATCGAAAAGATCCTTATCAGAAGGAAGAGAAATCGGGGTGTTACAAAACGGCCGGGTGGGTGTTTCGTTTAGGGCTGCTGCTGTTGGTGATGACGGTTTGCTTGACGGCCGCTCTCATTTTTTATTCGCGTTGGTTAAACAGCGGCCAAAGCGGGGTGCGAATTGAAGGAGGCAGCCCCAGCCTGAATCCAGTCGAGCGATTGTATTTGCAAACTTATCTGGCAGGGCAGGCAGAACAATTACAGCAGCCAGTGGGAGGGGGGGTTACGGCCGTTTCCTTTACCGTTAACTCTGGCGAATCAGCCAACCAAATTGCGGCCAATCTTGCCCAAACAGGATTGTTACCAGACACAGAACTCTTTTTGAATTATCTGCGTTTCTATGGCCTCGATTCCCAATTAGAAGCGGGCGACTTTTTGCTCGATCCTGATTTGACTATCCCCGACCTGGCGGCAACGTTGACCGATGCGCGGACGCGGGAAATTACGCTGCGTTTCATCGAAGGGTGGCGGTTGGAAGAGATGTCCAACTACTTGCGCCAGACGCAGCCAGCCAATATTGACGCCGATCAGTTTGAAGCCATTGCCCAACAACAAACCCCTTTCGATTTAAGTGCCTATGATTTTCTCTCGTCGCTGCCTTCGGAAGCCAGCCTGGAAGGGTTTCTGTTCCCAGATACGTACCGGGTGCCGCTGGACGCAGATGCCGCTTATCTGGTAGATTTAATGTTGGCAAATTTTGGCGAACGGGCTACCCCGGCCATGCGACAAGCGTTTGGCGGGCAGGGTTTGAGTTTGCGGGAAGCTGTAACCCTGGCTTCGATTGTGTATCGAGAGGCGGTGGTGGATGAGGAACGGCCGTTGATTGCCGGCGTCTTCCTCAATCGCTTAAGCACAGACACCTTGCTGCAAGCCGACCCTACTGTGCAATATGCGCTGGGCTACCAACCCGATACAACTACCTGGTGGAAAAACCCGCTTTATCTGGATGATCTCAAATTCGATTCCCCTTACAATACCTACATTTACAGTGGTTTGCCCCCCGGCCCTATTGCCAATCCCGGATTGGCTGCGTTGGAAGCAGTAGCCAACCCCATCCAGACAGATTTTGTTTTTTTTGTGGCTGACTGCCAGGCCAGCGTTCCCGGCAGGCATCTGTTTAGCGTGACGTTTAAGGAGCATTTGGCGAATGTGGAACGGTGTCGGTAGAAAGACTAGAGATTGGAGATTAGAAATTGGGAGCGCATCCTTTAATCTCCAATCTCCAATCTCCAATCTCTTTTTATTATTCATGTTGATACCATTGATTGGCTGTGCTTCTGTAGACCCTGTTATCAAAATTGGGTTAGTAGGGCCGTTTGAGGGACAGCAGCGGCCGATTGGGTATGATGTTATTTACAGCGCCCGGCTGGCGGTACGAGAAATTAACGCGGCCGGAGGGATTGACGGGCATCGGGTGGCTTTGGTGGCGCTAGATGATTCGGCCGATCCGGAATTAGCTATGCAAACGGCCGCATCGTTAACCATTGATCCGGCCGTTGTCGCCGTTGTAGGACATTGGCAGACAGAGACGACGACCGCAGCCGCCCCCATCTACCAGCAGGCCAATCTGCCCTTTATCCCCATGGGGCAACCTCCTTTTGGAGAATATGATCCCGGCCAGCTTGCGGCCGAGTTCCAGCAAGCATATGAAGCCGTCACCCCTTTTGCCGAAACTGCCGGCCCATATGCCGGTTCCACCTATGACGCCTTCCAGCTACTGTTCCACACCTTAGAATTGGGTAAAGAGAACGGCCAGATAAACCGGGAAAGTGTGGCAAATGGGCTGGCAGGTTTAGAATATGAAGGTTTGACAGGTACTGTTTACTTACCGGTGAGCAGTAGCCAGTAGCCAGTTTTCAGTAATCAGTTTGATTTACCTTACTGAAAACTGAACACTGAAAACTAATGACTGATTTCATCCCAGGTTTAGACTTGAACGAACAATTTTATGGGGAACAGATACGGCCGTTGTTGGCCGAGAAGTTTCCGGGATTGCTGCATTCGGCGGCACGGTTGGGGGATGGTTCTGATGTGTTGGGGTTTGATGATGAGATGTCTACCGATCATGATTGGGGCATCCGCCAGCAGATTTTTTTGGCGGAGGCGGATTTTGGGGAGTGGGCAACGGCCGTGACCCAAACCCTATCCCACCATTTGCCCTACCAATATCGTGGCTATTCCGTTCACTTTGGCCCCGAAGATGAAGAAGGGGTACGCTTACAGGCCGATATTAGCACTGGCCCCGTCACCCATATGATAACTGTTGCCTGCGTACCCGAATTTTTCCAGAAGCATCTGGGCATTGATCCAACCAAAACGTGGGACGCGGTGGATTGGCTGTCTGTACCCCAGCAAAAGTTGAAGGTGATGAGCGGCGGCCGTCTGTTCGCCGACGATTTGGGCATACTAAAACCATTGCAACAGAAGCTGGTCTATTTTCCGCATGAGGTGTGGCTGTACCTGTTGGCCTGCCAATGGCGGCGTATTGGGCAGGAGGATCATTTTTTGGGCCGCACCGGTTTTTTGGGGGATGATATTGGTTCGCGGTTACTGGCAGGGCGGTTGGTGCATGACGTGATGATGTTGGGCTTTTTGTATAAAAAAGTTTATGCCCCCTACCCAAAATGGTTTGGCACAGCTTTTCAACGTCTAGATTGCGCGGCCGCATTAGGACCGATATTGCAAAATGTACTCACGGCCGACTCCTGGCAAGAACGCGAAACCCATCTATGCACTGCTTTCAAACTGATTGGCGAGATACACAATCGCCTACAAATAACGCCGCCGCTGCCCACCGGATGCGAACAGTTTCACGGCCGTCCCTTCCGCATCCACACCGGCGCCTATGTAGAAACAATCCGCGCCGCCATCACCGCCCCAGATGTATTAACGTTACCCCCCTACCTGGGCAGCATTGACCAATTCAGCGACAATACAGACTTGCGGAGTTACCCGGAGATGTTTGAGAGGTTACGGCCGTTGTATCAAACGTAGGGGCGAAGCAGTCGGATAAAACTTTAGCTCATCGTACAGACTTATCTCCGACTGCCTCGCCCAACTGAATGGAACACCATGCCTAAACAAGATTTTCTAATGCGCATGTTAGAACAGCTGATTAACGGGCTGTTACCTTATATTCTCGATCTGACTCGCTCCGGTCATTATGAAGAAGCGCACGCCGTTATTGACCAAGCGGTGCGGGAACTGATCGGCGTGGGTGTGGACAGTGCCGTGAAGCTGTCGGACGATGTTCTCTTAGATAGATTGAAAACAGGCAAAGCCATCGCCTGGGAAGAGAAAGCGCTGTTTCTGGTCACTATTTTTGCTGAAGATGGGGAGATTTTAATCAAAGAGCAGGAGGAAGAAGCGGCTTACGGCCGTTTTGTCAAAGCCCTCAATCTCATCCTGCTCACTGCGTTGCACGGCGTAGAGATAGAACCTCCCGGCGACCTAATTCCCGATGTAGACAAGCTGCAAAACCGGCTGGTCGATTATCTTCTGCCAGGGCTTACCAGCGCCTACCTGATTGCCTATTATGAACAATTGGGTGACTTTGCGGCCGCAGAAGACATACTATTCGATTGGCTAGAAGCAGAACCAGAAATTGCCCAGTCTGGCGATCCTAATCCGGTGGAAGTGGGGTTGGCATTTTACGGCCGTTTGCAACAAAAACCGGACGAAGAGCTTGCGGCC
>JAAEOP010000091.1 GCA_024223125.1 Chloroflexota bacterium | reverse complement strand
TCGCCCGCATGCACATAGAAATGCCGCCCCCACCCCCCCGAGAAACTAATCCCGACCTCAGTCCCGCTCTGGAAGCCGTTATCCTCAAGGCCCTGGCTAAAGAAGCTGAGGATCGCTACCCCACCGGCGCGGCCCTGGCTGCGGCTCTTGAGCAGGCTTTACGGTCTGACCCCACTAACAACTATCAGGAGGCAGATATGCCCTACAAAGACGAACTTAGAAAATTGATTGCCAAAAATAGTCGCCGATTGCAAGTGCTGAAAGAGAAAAAAGCTTTAATGGGGCTGAATACCGCCCCCGAAGTTGTGATAGAGATTGAAGATATTGAAAGCGAAATTGAACGTTTGGAAAAAGAATTAGCCAGTAAACCGGTCAATGAAGAGCTGGGACCGTATCGTTTGGCCACCATCAGGGGCAGAGGGGGTATGGCCGAAGTGTATCGCGCTTACGACTCTGAGTTGACCCGCTTCGTGGCTATTAAGGTTTTGCATCGCCATCTGAGTGAAGATGATGCCTTTGTTGACCGCTTCTACAATGAAGCCACCACCGTGGCTAATTTGAAACACCCCAACATTGTCCAGGTTTATGCCTTTAAGGAAGATCACGGCAAATATTATATGGTCATGGAGCTAATTGACGGCAACACCCTGGAAGCAAAGTTGGTTAGACGCCGAACCAATAAGCAACCCTTTACCTTGACCGAGACTACCCGGATTTTTGAACAACTGACTGCGGCCATTGATTATGCCCACGCCAAAGGAGTGGTCCATCACGACCTGAAACCCGCCAACATTATGTTTGAAGGGCAACGGATGGTACTGACCGACTTTGGCATTGCCCGCTTGGTAGACATGGCTCACCAAACCGCATCCTGGGTCAGATTGGGTACTCCGGCCTATATGGCCCCGGAACAGGTTCGGGGCGAGCGTGGCGATACCCG
>JAAEOP010000090.1 GCA_024223125.1 Chloroflexota bacterium | reverse complement strand
TGTGCGGGTGAAGGTGAACCTGGGTTCGCTATTACGCCGGCTGCATGAACTGGCCGATTACCATCAGAACAGTTATGCACACTATGCGGTCATTGTAGTCTCGGCGGATGACCAGTATGCTGATATTATCAAAGAACAAGGTTTTTGGTTTATCCGTTACAAACCGGAGGCTGAACCGGAAGCATAGGTTTGCCGGGAGCTATCGTCATTTAACACACGTTTGAGGACTGTCCACACTGGCCTGTCAACTATTCATCGCTCCGGGCCAAAACACAGCCCTGAATATCTACTCAACGCCGGCCATCAGGCTTGTAGGGCCTGAAAAACAAAAAGCCTGCCGCTTTCTTTGCGACAGGCTTTGTTACCGATTTATTTGGTGCCAACAGGGTGACTTTCCTTTATTGAGCGTCTTTTGTTGTTAATGTGTCTCAAGCCAATTGCGTAACCGCCGCTGCTTTGAACATCTGCTCAAATGTAGGGCCTTTACCGCCTACCTGCGACGAAGTGCCACCATTGCAGTACACATCGCGGATGATTTGAGCCGGGGATTGAGGGCTAGCGAGAGGCCGGCTATCTGCTCGTTGCTGCCAGGCTGCCAGGGCTTCAGCTACGGCAACTTCCAGTTTCAACGAAAAACTGTTGAGGCCGTAAACCATGGTATTAATGGAAGTTGCACAAGCCATAACCGGGTCGATATCCTGACCGCTAAACTGCACCAGGCCATAATGGCAAACATACGCCGGCAAAATAGAGGCCCCTGCAATCAAGAGAATCCCTGTTCCCACAGTGGGGTCATTCACTGAAAGGGGCTGAGTATAAAAAGGCAAAGCTGTGGGTATCACTCTATTGAAAAAATAGTCCCGAACTGCCTCCGGTTGATCATCGGGCAGGGTCAATCCGGCCAGCAAAACGGCC
>JAAEOP010000089.1 GCA_024223125.1 Chloroflexota bacterium | reverse complement strand
ATGCCCCTGACGTATCATCGGCCCCATATGATGTTGGTGTGCCACCATTGCGGCCGTCGTGAGCAAAGTTTTGCCGAATGTCCGGTATGCAGTTCGCGGCGTATCAAGCATTTTGGATTGGGTACGGAACAGGTAGAAATGTTGGTACAGCAGCAGTGGCCCCAGGCCCGGCTCATCCGTTGGGATCGGGACACAACGGCCGGACGCAACACCCACGAACGCCTCTTATCCAGCTTCATCAACCATGAATCGGATATTTTGGTAGGTACACAGATGATTGCCAAAGGGTTGGATTTGCCGCTGGTGACGTTGGTGGGGGTCATTTCGGCCGATGTCTCATTGGGGCTGCCCGATTACCGGACGGGAGAACGGGCTTTTCAGGTTTTGGCACAGGTAGCAGGGCGGGCTGGACGGGGATTGCTAGGCGGCCGTGTCATCCTGCAAACGTACCAGCCAGAACATTATGCCATTCGGGCGGCGGCTGAACATGATTACGCCAGTTTTTACATCGAGGAGATTCGCTTCCGCACCCAGCACAGCCTGCCCCCTTTCCGGCGTATGGCCCGGCTGCTGTATATTGACCCGGTGAATGAACGTGGCCAGCGGGAAGCGGAAAAGTTAGCCAGAGGGTTACGGTTACACATTCGGGAAAAGGCATTGGGGGCCACTGAAATTTTGGGACCGACGCCACCATTTTTTAATCGGATTGACGGCCGTTACCGCTGGCAAATCATCATTCGTTCCCCTGACCCGGTGCGGCTGTTGGAAGATTTTCCTGTGCCGCGGCCGTGGTTGGTAGATATTGACCCGGTGTCTACATTGTAGAGGAGACAGAATGCGTGAAGCGCGTCACGAATAAATGAAAATTCCGCATTCCGCATTTGCAAAGGAGGTTTTTATGGCAGATCAATTTCCAACCGATTATGAAATGGTTAAATGTGATCAATGCGGCACGATGAATTCTGTTATGCTCACACACTGTCGCAAGTGCGACGCTGATATGAGCAAAGCCGGAAAATTTTCAATCCCGACTTGGGTAGCTGCGGCCGTTGGAGGTTTCATTGTCATTGTTACCAGTATGGCAATTATCTCTGTCCTGTACGAAGAAGCGGGATTGATTTTTGGCGCTACCTTAGTTTTCATTGGCAGCTTGTTGATAACCGTCGGCTATTTCTGGTTTCTATTTGTAGCTTTCACAGAGAATATTTTGTGGGGCATTGGGATGATATTCCTGTTTTATATTGTCGGGCTGGGGTTTTTGTTCTATCACATGGACAAGGCGCTCAAACCGCTTGCCATCAGTGTTGCCGGTTATATTTTGATAGCGATAGGTGTCTTGCTGATTCCTGGGAGTTATTTATCGTTTGGTTGATAAATGTGGGTGATGGTTGGCGGATAGTGGTTGGTACTAACCACTATCCGTCAACCACCATATCAATACCCCCGTCAGGACTCGAACCTGGATCTCCCGCTTAGGAGGCGGATGCTCTATCCATTGAGCTACGAGGGCAGGTAACTATAATGTTAGCTTAAGATGGGGGAGGGGCAAGTGTGTAGGTTTGCAAGTTTGCAGGTGACAAGTGTAGGACCCGGCCACGCTCAGTGCATTGCTCACTTTTAGCGCACTTTTGTGTATCAGCCACCGATTTCAATCGGCGGCCTCAATCAGCGTCTTCAGAATCTGGGTCGGGGAACTCGATGTGAATACGGGAGACAGCCCGCCGGTCTACGGCCAACACTTTGAGATGCACAGAATCGTTGTAAACGACTTCATCTCCTACTTGCGGCGGCCGTCCTAACTTAGAAATAACCAGCCCCCCCACCGTCTCCACATCAGGTAAAACAGCCTCATCTCCCCAAAAACCATCGGGGAAATCATCTACCAAATAATCTCCAGCCACTTCCAACATCCCAGGGCCAAGTTCCACATATGGCTCTTTTTCCTGGTCAAATTCATCCCGCACTTCGCCCACAACTTCCTCGACCAAATCTTCCAGCGTCACAATGCCGGCCATCCCGCCAAACTCATCCAGCACAATTGCCATATGTAAGCGTTGCAGTTTGAAAGCTGTCAACAATGTTTCTACCGACAAATCTTCGGGAACGGCCGGGGCTGCGCGTAAAATCGAACGCAAATTGAACCGTCCCGGCTCTTCAATTGTCTGTAAAATCAAATCCTTCAAATGCAAAATACCGATAATATGGTCCCGATCTTTGACATAAACGGGAAAGCGACTGTGGCGGCTTTCGGTCACAATTTGCAGCAGTTCTTCTTGAGAAAGATCATAAGGAATGGCCTGCACTTTGGTACGCGGCGTCATCACCTGTTCTACTGTGCGCTCACTAAATTCAAAGATGTTCAGGATCATCTCCTGTTCTTCTTCATTGAGCAGGCCACCCTCCATACTTTCGGTCACGATCAGTTCAATCTCTTCCGGGGAAGGAATGCGAGCATGTCCTTCTGCCAGAGGAATACGAAAGATTCGCAACAGCCACAAACCTACCCGGTTGAGCGCTGTCACCGGATATTTAAGGGTCAACTCTGAGATTTTCATGGGGCGGGAAAGGAGTAAGGACATGACCGGTGCATCTGTGAGGGCCAGTGATTTGGGAACCATCTCGCCCACGACAACATGCAGATAGGTCAACGTACCCAGAGCGATCACATAGCCTATTGTTTCTACTGCTTCCAGGGATAAATTGAGCGGGGAGTCGGCCAAAATTGGTTCAATGAAATGGGCAATGCGTGGTTCACCGTACATGGCTAACCCTAGAGAAGCGACGGTAATACCCAGTTGGGCGGTGGCAATATAACGGTCTTGTTTGTCACGGGAGTTCACCACATCTAAGACAGTTTGGGCACGGCCGTGACCCTCATCCACCATCTGTTCTAACTGTGTCGAGCGCACCCCAATAATAGAAAACTCGGCCGCTACATACATGCCATTGAGCAACACAAACAGTAAGATAACAACAATTGTCACTAACAAAAACGGGACACTGGGGCTGCCTTCCCCTGGTTCCGATTGAAACAGACTTATCAACATACTAACGGCCGGCAAGGCCAACATCATCAAAAACAGTTTACTCATGGTCGGCCGCCTCCCATTCTATAAATATCGGTTCCGTATCATTCTCCTGAGGTAAACAAAGTGATATTTCAGAGACGGCTTGATCCTCCATGGCCTCAACTTGCAGAGTGATGTTGTCAAAAGTGATTTCATCGCCTGGTTGGGGCTGGCGACCCAATTCGCTAAAAATCAGTCCGCTTAGAGTATCGGCCGTTTCATTGGGCAGATTCAACTCCCAATATTCATTCACATCCACAATCAGCAAATCTCCGCGTAGGTAAACACGTCCCTCTTTATCGCGGGCGTAGGGGGCCATTTCATCATCAAACTCATCTTGCAATTCGCCAAAAATCTCTTCGATCAAATCTTCAAACGTAATCAAGCCAGAGGTGCCGCCATACTCATCAAACACAATGGCCAGATATTTGCGGCGACTACTTAAGCGTTCCCACACTTGTGCTACCGGCATCGTTTCGGGCACATACACCACGTCGCGGAGGTTGGGTTTGACGCTGGTTTCCTGCTGTACATGCAGCTTGAACAAATCTTTCACATGCACAAAACCAATCACATCATCAATTGTTTCTTGGAAGATGGGTATACGTGAGTAGCCGGCGGCGATGGCAGTTTTCATTAAATCCAACACGGCCGTTTCCACCGGCGCCGCAATCATTTTTGTACGATGCACCATCACCTGTCGTGCTGTCAGATCACGCAGGCGGAACGCATTCCGCAGCATCATCCGCTCCTCATCGTCCAACAAACCACTTTCATGGCTTTCTGTCACCAGCAGTTCAATCTCTTCTGGCGAATGGGCATGGGCTGCCTTCTCCTTAAAGCTGCGTCCCATCGCTCGCAAAATCAGAGCGCCGCTGCCATTAAAAAACCAGATAAGCGGCGAAAACAATATTTGTGAGGCAAACATCGGCAGCACAATAAACCAGGCGGAAGCCAGTTTTTCAGGATGTTGCAAGGCGACAGATTTGGGAAAAAGTTCACCTAAAATAACCTGTAATACGGTAATAAAAATCAAAACCAAAATGACTGCAATTGTATTTGCAGCCACCAGGCCAAACGTTTCAGATGTCTCCAGCTCTACAGAATTCAAAATAGGCTTTACTGAATTGAGTAGATTAGATACGGGCGCTATCAGGCTGCGGGCAATCACATTTTGACCGTAAGCGCCTACGATCAAGGAGGAAAGGGTAATCCCTACCTGACTGGTGGCTACATAAGTATCTAACTTTTGCCGGTCTTCAACGATGGGATGTAACAGTTGGGCCATGCGATTTCCCTGCCCGGCCATCTGGCTAATGCGGGTGCGCCGTGAGGAAACAGTAGAAAACTCCGCGGCCACATAAAGCGCATTAAAGAAGATGCACAGGGAAACCACACCGAAAATGGTTATTGTGTTTACAAACATGGACTTAAAAAGGGAGGGTGTACACGGCCGTCACCCCAACAGCACGCAATAACGCTAACCGTTAAAAGGTTGCCCGTTACCCCATATACAGTTGATTTGGCTAATAAGATTGTTGGGGAGGGTTGATCAGGGTCAGGCAGATCAGGGTGAGAGTCCATTAACAAACTTTTCTCCCACGCTGCCCTGATAATATATCTAATTTTAGATTTGGCTGGTGAATAAACATTCTTTTGTACTTGCCTGATGGATGTGTAGATTGATTGTCAGACAGGGTGAGATTATAGAACAGGGGGGATGATTGGTCAAAGACGATAGGCCATATCTAACAATTCCAGCGTATGGTAAACGGGTAAGGAGACACCACGCGGCCGTAAATGGGTTTGAATCTGCGTCAGGCAGCCAATATTACCAGAGACAACAGCTGCTGCCCCCGTTGCCAAAATCCGCTCCACTTTTCGCTGTCCCAGTTGATGGGCAATGTCCGGCTGCTCCAGATTATAGGTTCCGGCCGATCCGCAGCACAAACCGCCATCCTCCAATTCCAGGACGGTGAGATTGGGCACGGTCGAAAGCAAATGACGCGGCTCACTTACCACCCCTTGAGCATGGCGCAAATGACACGCATCCTGGTAGGCTACTGACAACGGCCGTGCAAATCCTGGCGGTGGCACAAAATCCAACCCGGCTAAAAATTCCGCCACATCCAGCGCTTTAGAGGCAAAATGCTGTCCCATTTCCTCTTCCATCTGCCCCCTAAACAGCAGCCCATACTCCTTCATGCCAGAACCACAACCGGCCGCATTAGTCACAATCGCATCCACATCTGTGGGAAATGCCCGCAAATTTTGCCGGGCCAATGCCTGCGCCCGCTCAACCTCGCCTGTGTGCATCAGGATAGAGCCGCAGCAGGTTTGTTGTTTAGGGATGACAGTTTCTACCCCGTTTTCGGCCAGAACGCGCACAGTAGCCCAATTAATTTCGGGAGCCAACGCCTGCTGTACACAACCTGTTAGCAGCGCCACCCGCGCCCGCCGCTGCCCTTTGGCCGGGAAAATGTCTGGTAGCGGTACGGCCGGGGGCAACTTTTCCGGCAGCATTTGCAGCATTGCCTGAAACTGCCCTGGCAAAACCCGCTGGGTCAGTTTGCCAATTTTACTGGTTTTTACAGCCGCTCTAAACCGGTCCGGATAGGGTAATGTTTCCACAATCATTTTGTGAGCGACGGCGCCCAATAGCGGCCGTTTACGCTCTACTTCTACCAACCCCCGGTAACTTAGCAATAGTTTGCCATAGGGAACGCCAGATGGGCAGGCGGGCACACAAGCCACACAACCCAGGCAGCGATCAATATACGGTTGGGCATCTGGCGCTGGTATCCTCTCTTCCAGTACGCTTTTCATCAAATAAATACGGCCGCGTGGCGAATCCATCTCCTGCCCCAATACCCGATAAGTGGGGCAGGTTGCCAGACAAAAGCCGCAGTGTACACAAGATTGGATAGCATCAGCCATCACCTGCCCGCGCGGGCCATATTTTAGAGGATCAATTTTATGCTGCATCGTTTATATCCGTGTTCTTCCCATCCATATTTACAAAATATGTGGATTTACAAAATATGTGGCTACTTGCCACATTACAAATCAGATAAGAATTTCCCATCCGGATCAAGGGCTTGTTTGACACGGCGAGCCAGTGATTCACCTTTACGTTGGCCGAAATAGAGACGGCCGTCGCCACCCCACAAAGCCAATCCGACCAACCCCAACTCTGCCAGAACTGTGTT
Organism: Chloroflexota bacterium; assembly: GCA_024223125.1. Next base: position 16,100 of record JAAEOP010000089.1, on the reverse strand, counting down.
TAACGCGGCCGCATCTTGCACAGACAACCAGGCTACATTACCGCCGGCCGTGTACCAACGTGTTGCCCGGAGTAAAGATATAGCCGTGTCCAGGTCTGGCAATTGTCTCATAGCCAGCGGCACTTTTACCAGTGTGGCCGATTGATCTACCCGTGCCAGTCCATTGGCTGCCTGCCAGAATTCAGCCTCATCTGGCAATGGCGCAACTACGGTCGCCTCCGTTTCCATTCGCAAAAACTTAGTCAGGCGCACAAGACGCTGTGGCAAGGCAGCAGCCAATCCTCCTAGCCGCAAAACCAACGACCAACGGCCGTTACCCTCAGGCAGCAAATCCAGAGCGTCTATTTCAAACGGCCGTGGCGCTAACTTAAAAAGCGCTTGCACGGTCGCTGCCAGATTTTTATATTGCGCCTGCAACGTCTGGTAAGCGGCCGGTTGTGGGAATACCTTAAAGCTGATCTCTACCAACACCCCATACCGTCCCAGGCTACCGGTCATAAATTTAGGCAGATCAAAACCGGCCGCATTTTTCACCACCTTGCCGCCGCTGCGAATGAGACGGCCGTGCCCATCCACAAACTTGATACCCAAAATAAAATCGCGCACCCCACCGTACCGGTATCGTCCAGAGCCGTTTGTGTTGGTAGCGACCGTACCGCCCAACGTGGCCCCGGCCTGTACCAACAGCGGGTCAAAGGGCAAATACTGGTTGTGTTGAGCTAGAGCGGATTGGATGGTGGAGACGGGCGTACCCGCCAACGCCGTAAACGTGTACTCCCCCGGCTCATATTCCAGAATCCCCGCCAACCTACACATATTCAGGCTCATCGCTCCGACTGGCGGCGTAGACAAGGCCGGTTTCGTGCCCCCGCCTCGCGGCAGCAAATTATTGTGGGTTTGTATCATCTCTTGGAGTTCAGGTACGGTCGTGGGTTGCAAATTCATATCCGGTAGTATAACCTCAATGATGCGTCTTGCTACTTGCTACTTGCATCTCCACCACATCCAAATATTTTTATGGAATTAAAATGCAATAGGACATATTTACTATTCCAACTACCTCATGTTATACTTTGGACATCTTATTGGTGAGCATTAATATTTTTGATTGGAGCCTATCATTAAAATTATCATGATTAGGGGCTAAAATCAGTCAACACACAATGAATTATTGGAGGCAATTATGGCTGTAACCAATGAAGTTCGGGGGACGTTTCACTTTTTGCAACAGGAGAATGTACGCCTTACCCAAGAAAACGAACATCTAAAAGATGAGGTTGTGCGCCTTCGTCTGGTGCTGCGAAATCTGGGTTTATTGCAAGATTTAGCCGCGCACATTTCCCCCACAACAGATGTGATGCAGTTACTCGACCGTATTATGCAGGCTGCGTTAGATAGCATTCATGCAGATGATGGCTCGTTGCTTTTGTTGGACCCGGAAACGAATGAACTGGCTTTTGTGGTTGTGCATGGCTCTGTTCGAGAACGGCTCATTGGTCATCGAATTCCAGTCGGTGAAGGTATTGTCGGCTGGGTGGCCGAAAATCGCCAGCCGGTTATCATTGCCAATGCCCGCTTAGATAAACGCTTTTCTCCCCGTATTGATAAAATATTTCATTTTAAGACACGCTCTGTACTGTGTGTACCCATCATCCACGATAATGATGTGAAAGGCGTCATACAGGTTTTGAACAAGAGTAATCGGCAAGAATTCAATGATGCAGATATGATGTTATTGAATATTGTGGCCCAACTGGCAGGCGATGCCATTACCAACGCTGAGTTACTTATGGATAATGCCTGACGGCCGTACATCCCCAGACCCATCCACTTTTCCCCCGTACAGATGGGTCTGGTTTTTCCCCTCTCGAACGTCACATTGACGGTTGTCTCGCATCACAGTAGCATACGGCCGTATGCAAACCGCCACCATCCAAACCATTCTAGCCGGTCAGCACGACCATACGCTCGGTCATGTCATTTACATTGTGCGTGCTAGCAAACTGATTTTTTACGTCGGCCAATCAAAACGAGATGTAGCTGCTCGCTTCCGCGAACATCTGCAAAAACCATCCCGTCTGGGCCAGTTAATCGAGTTGAACCAGCCTGAATCAGATCGTTGGCTGGTACAGTTTTATACGATGGCCGACTGCCGTCCTTTTGTGGAACAAAAAAGTTTATTTATAATGCAGGAATGGGAAAATTTTGATATGGACATGGCTGAACAAAATATGATCGCTCAACTTCATCCAGTCATTAACCGGGATTTCAACCCCAAACCAACCCCTCTTCCACTCCGTTACCAGGGGCAGCATTTAGCGGCCGCAGCCCAAACAAACATTCACGCCCCCCAATATCGCCCCTGGTTAAATAAGATGAGTCTGGCGGGATGGGTGTATAAATGGGATGTAAACGGTCGTCTTACCTGGCAGCATAGCGACGGCCGTAGCCTCCCTGACAAACAAATGGCCCCTTACCGCAACAGTAACCGTGTTCCCTAAACGATTGCAAACTTACCCTCAAAAAAATGAACGAGTCTATTGTTAAAAAGCTGTTGGAATTGAATCAGAGTTTTTATGATCTGTTTGCCGATGTGTTTTCGCAAACACGACGGCCGATCAATCCAGGGTTTGAAGGGTTGCGGACGGCTTTGCCGGAACCGTGTGATAGTTTATTGGATGTGGCTTGCGGCAACGGTCGTTTTGGCGCTTACCTATTCCAACACAACGCCATCCAACAATATACCGGCGTAGATTTTAGCAATGGTTTGTTGGAAATTGCACCCACAATTGCTGCCGGCGCCTACCTCCAACGGGACCTCAGCCAACCGGAATGTCTGGCGGGGTTGGGTACGTTTGACGCCGTTTCTTGTCTGGCAGCGCTGCATCATATTCCGGGACGGGACAACCGGCTGCGGCTGTTGCGGGAGATGGGTGATTGTTTGCGGGCGGACGGCCATCTTCTTATCTCCACCTGGCAATTTTTAGACAGCCCCCGGCAGCGGCGCAAAGTACGCGCTTGGGCAGAAATTAACCTGACTCCAGAGGATGTAGAGCCAAACGATTACCTGCTTACTTGGGATCGTGGTGGTTTTGCTTACCGATATGTGTGTATGATTGATGAGGTAGAGACCCAGGCATTAGCCGCTGAAGCGGGTTTGCAAATCATAAAACAGTTTCGCAGTGACGGCCGTGAAGGGGATTTGAGCCTGTACACTATTCTGACAAGGTAATTATTGTAGGACGAATTTGTAATTCGTCTTGATGATTTACCAAATCGCCCTACATTAGCCAATATGTTATTTTTTAGATGGCGGCTATTGATGCCCTGGTCATGTCGGAGTTGAATCGGCCTGATAGAAGCCTATTTACTGGCGGGTGTGGCTGCTCAATTTGTCATGTTTCCCCGCAAGCAAGTCAACAGGTGAGTTTTATCAGCGGCGTTCATGAAGGCGGTGATTCTGTCTCCGGCCAGGAGTTTGGTGTCGCCATGGGGAATTAGCAAACGGCCGTCGCGTCGCACCGATACCAGCACACATTCATGGGGTAGGTTGGGAGCCAGTTCTTGAATCGTTTTGCCGACGACTTGATGATCGGCCGTTAACACAATCTCCACAAACTCCGTCCCATCCACATTCTCCACTTTCAGCCGTTTAGCCCGGTGCTGCATATCAGCCCGGCGTACCAAAGCTAAGTTGTAAGAGCGGGTAATTGCTTCCCGGTTAACAAAGCCGACTAACTGTCGGGTGTCATCCCGCGCTACAACAGGTAAATGGCGTAAGTCACGCCGGCTCATTCGCAACAGTACATCCCCAATAGATTCATCTATATGAGCCACCACCAGTTTGTCGTGCGGCGTCCCGATAGTGGCAACTATCATCACACTACTATTAACCTCTTGCATTTGTATACGATCCAAATCGGTGTCTGTAACAATGCCCCACAAACGGCCGTCATCCCCCAACACTGGCAGCCCATGAAAATGGGTCTTTGTAAGAATCGTTAACAGATTATCCAGTGTAGCGTCAGCCTGAATGGTAACAGGAGTGTGGAACATCACCTCCTCTACAAAAACGCCCTGTAGAATATCTTCATCCCGCCCTCGTTCCAGGCGGATTCCTTTCAAGGTTAATCTAAGGGTATAGATCGAATCCGTCACCAACAGTTCAGCCAGTAGGGTAGATATGACAGTAGCCAGCATCAGCGGCAGGATAAGTTGGTAATCGCTAGACATTTCAAACACAATCAGCACGGCCGTAATAGGTGACTGCGCCGCGCCAGAAAAAACGGCTGCCATGCCCACAATCGCATAAGCGCCGGGGTGTACGGCTACATCCGGCCAGATTGTGTGAGCGACGGCGCCGACGATACCTCCTAATAATGCGCCCATAAATAATGAAGGAGCAAACACGCCACCAGAATTGCCAGACCCTATCGTGAACGTTGTGGCCAGCAGCTTAAAGAGGAGCAGCGCAGCCAATACAGGTAACGTCTGTTCCACATCTTCCACAATGGCCTCTTCCAACAGATACATGCCGGAACTTAGCACACCCCGGTCTATGACCAATAAAGCCGTCAGACCGGTGAGGGTCATACCCACGGCCGTTTTCAAGGGTAAAGGCACACGCCAATAATCAAAGAAATATTCTGCCCTAAGCAGCGCCCGCACGAACAACACAGCCCACAGCGCAGACACTATCCCTAACAAGATATAGATGGGAATTTCTCCTAGATGCGACAATCGGTAAGCGGGCACATTGAACGCTGGCCGGGTACCCAAATATTGCTGCGCTATCATACTGGCAGAAACGGAGCTAATGACCACTGCCCCAAAATAACGCACTGTAAACCGGCCTAAGATGACTTCCAGAGCAAAGATGGCGCCGGCAATGGGGGCGTTAAATGTAGCGGCAATTCCGGCCGCCGAACCACAAGCCACCAATGTACGAATTTGTTCTTCTGAAAATTTGAGCCGCTGCCCCAAAAACGATCCCAGAGCAGAACCAACCTGTACAATCGGCCCTTCACGGCCGGCCGACCCACCAGCGCCAATTGTAATGGCAGAAGCCAATATTTTAGCTGGCGCAACACGGCCGCGTATACGACCGCCGCGCAAAGCAATTGCTTCCATTACCTCTGGCACACCGCTTCCCTTAACTTCGCCGGCCCAACGGTCAATGATCAACCCGACGACCACGCCGGCCAGAGCCATAAAAGCCAACACGCCCAGATAACTACCGCTGGCAGCTTCTACCCGGCGAGACCACTCTCCAATTTGCCCCAACAGCCAGATAAAGATGATGGCGCTCAATCCGGTGACGCCGCCCACCAGGATGGCAGAACCGATGAGCAAGGCTTCTGGTGACCGTAAGCGTTTTAATGAAAATGGTTTTGCCTGGGAGTCAGTTGCAGACAGATTGGTGGGATTTTCACTCATGACATTCTCCTTGACTATAGGGGAATCTTACGCCTACGGCCGTCAGGCGGCAAACTACGGATGATGTCACTCGAACAAGAGAAATATAGTTAGAAGACATGATGCAACCAGGTCTATTCTTTTCCCGTAAATCCTTATAATGTAGATGGTGATTTAGTAAAAATGGCAAGTATTTGGAGATAAAAATGGGTAAGCAAACTGAAGATATTTTGGCGGAAGAATTTGTTTGTAGTCATTGCAAGAATACGGGGGCGAAAGTCGAAAAATTGGCGATGTCAGGGGTGGGTTTTTCCCGATTCTTTGATATTCAACATCATCGCTATGCTTTTGTGTCCTGCGAATATTGTGGTTATACAGAAATCTTTAACTTGAGAATATTAGAAGGGAATGATGATTTAGGCACATTTATTGATGTTATTTTTTCGAGTTAAGAAACAAGGAAGGTAGGGGAACTCGTGGGATTTCTATGCGTTCCCGCGAGTTCTCCCAGCTCCCCCCTTAAAACGTGCGCTTGACGACAAATTCAGTGATGGTGTGGATGTGGGCAACGGCCGTTTCCTCCACAAAAAAGTCTATTTCTCCCAGGGCTTGGCAAGTTTTGTTTGCCCACAGATCGGCCTGCTGCCGAGCGTAAGTTAATGTGCCATGTTTATCCATCAGCTTAATGACAGTTTGTATTTCCGCGGCCGTTTTCTCCAGGTGTGGTTTAGATAAAATGGCAGTAACGGCCGTATGATCTTCTGGCGTAACTTGCTGCATTAAATGAGCCAGCAGCAAAGACCGTTTGCTCTCGTAAATGTCGTTGCCCACTTGTTTACGGCCGTCGAAATCAGACGTCACATCCAGCAAATCATCCATAATCTGAAAAGCGCGTCCCAAATAGCAGCCAAAGGAATTGACGGCCGGGAAAATGGTGTGTTGTAACTTTTCTTGATCGCTATATCGTATGTTCCGCGAGCTAAAAGATAAGCGGGGCATTGGCATTGCGTTTGTGAATTTGGGGGCTACGGCCGAGTATGAGAAGGCCAGAGCGTTTTATGAAGAAAGTTATTTACGCCAGGAAATCGGCTATAAGGAGGGGATGGCCTCATTGCTGCGGAATCTGGCCCTGATGACAATACAGTAATTAACAGTTCTCACCACACTGTCCGCATCGAGCCGCCGTCTACGATGAGCGTTTCTCCGGTAATGTAGCTGGCGGCGTCTGAAAGGAGGAAGGCGCCTGCCTTGCCGAACTCCTCAATTGTACCGTAGCGGCCCCAGGGAATGGCCGCTTCTTGCTGTACTTTTTGCTCGGTTGGGGTGATGTCGGCTCGCTGGGCCCATACTTTGTCTAATGAGCGGACGCGGTTTGTGTTTATGCGTCCCGGAACTATATTGTTGACCCGGATTTGCTCGGCCGCTAACTGGCGCGACAAACTCTTGACCAAACTAACGACACCGGAGCGCATGACATTGGAGAGCAGCAAAATATCAATCGGCTCTTTGACTGACGAGGAGGTTACAGTGAGGATAGAACCGCCGCCTCTGGCCCGCATGGCAGGCAGCACGCCCCGAATCATACGCACGCTGCTCATCAACGTTAATTCAAAGGCAACTTGCCAGTCGGCATCGGAAAAATCGTCAAAGCTGCCGGCCGGCGGGCCACCAGCATTCACGACCAATCCATCTATGCCGCCAAAATGGGTTTGGGTGGCCTGTACCCAGGCAGCAATGGAAGCGGCGCTGGTAGCATCCATGACAGACCCTAATACCTGGCCACCAGTTTCTTCTTGCAGTTGATGGGCGGCTTGCATAATGTCACTTTCGGTGCGGCTGCCAATGGAGACCAATGCTCCTTCACGAACGGCCGCCTGAGCAATACCGTACCCCAGCCCTTTACTGGCCGCAGCGACCAGAATTATTTTGTTTTTTAAGCCTAAATCCATTTTCTCTCCTTTTGTGGTTGACAACCGATAGTTGACTGCCGACCGTCATCCGTCATCTTCTGGAATGAGTTCCGCTAACGCCGCTTGTAAATCCGGGTAGGTGGGAATGGGTTGCAACGCGGCTGCTTCTGGTTTGGCGGCTTGGGTTTGGCCACGACCGGTGAGCAGCAGGGCCGCAACGCGCACACCGGCAGCGCGTCCCGCCTGCACATCCGTTAAGGCGTCGCCGATCATGATGGATTGGTGGAGATTGAGTTGGTGTTCTTGAGCAGCTCGGTGCAACATACCGGGTTTGGGTTTGCGGCAGCCGGTTTCCTTATCGGGGGCATCGGGGCAAATGTAGGCGGCGTCTACACGGCCGTTTTCCTGCCGCACCCGTTCAATTATCCGTTCATTTAATTCCAGGGCAGCTTCATACGTTAAAATGCCGCGGCCGACGGCCGATTGGTTGGTCACAACAATAATTTTGTAGGGGCAGCGTCGGATGCGGGCTAACGCTTGTAGGGCTTGCGGAAAAAAATGCACATCGGTCCAACTGCGAACGTAGTTAGGACAATTTTCCATAATGACGCCGTCACGGTCTAAGAATAGGGCGGGGGATAGGTTCATAAATGGGAGATTGGAGATTAGAGATTGAAAAATCTCTAATCTAAATTGGTTGGATACATTCGGGCACATCGTTGCGCGGGTTGTTGACGATGGCGCTGACGGGGTGGGCGGCCATTTTGTGGGCGGGGTACGGCCGTAGCAAATGCAGCCCATCTTGCGGTGTGTCGCCAGGGTCTAACCACATCGAATAATCTTCCGGCTCGATGATGACAGGCATCCGGTTGTGGATGGGAGCCATCATCTCGTTGGGGGTAGTGGTGAGAATAGTGCAGGTTTGCAGAGCGCTGCCTTCGGGATCACGCCATGTTTCCCATAGTCCTGCCAGGGCATACGGCTGTTTGTCGGCCGCATGAATGTAGACGGGTTGTTTGTCGCCGTTCAGCTTTTGCCATTCATAAAAACCATCGGCGGGAATGAGGCAGCGGCGGCGTTTGAAGGCGGCACGGAAGGATGGTTTTTCGGCCACTGTTTCAGAGCGGGCGTTGATCAGCCGAGAGCCATAGGACACATCTTTTGACCAGGATGGAACCAGTCCCCAACGAAAAAAGGTTAGCTCGCGGCGGCCGTTGTCATCATGGCGAACAGCCAAGACGGGTTGGGTAGGGGCGATGTTGTAGCGGGGGACAGGTTCAGGGATGGCGACGGCCGTGTTGTCTATATCAAATAAAGTCGCCACCTGTTCAGTTGAAGAAATTAAAGCAAATCGGCCGCACATATAGTTGCTCCTATTTGTGTAATGTTAATACACTCCGGCATTGTAGACAAATTATTTGTGTAGGTTGGAAAAACCCTGCGAGATGATCATATCAGCAACCTTAAAAAAGAATCTGTTTCGATCTTGACAATAAAATAACAGAGATATATATTCCGATCCAGGATGGGGGGTGTAGAGTAAATAAACAAAATGAATGAGAGCAAAATAGAAAGGCCACTCCAGCTTTATCGCTGCACCGTTGACCCTAACTGGATCGACTACAACGGCCATATGACCGAGGCCAGCTATTTGACCGCCTTTGGCGATGCCTCTGATGCCCTTTTTCGCTATGTGGGTATAGACGGGGCGTATCGGGCTGCTGGACAATCCTTCTACACTGTCGAAACCCACATCAACTTTTATCGTGAAATGACAAGCGACGAACCGTTGCGGATCAGTACCCAATTGCTGGGCCTGGATCAGAAACGCCTTCATTTTTTCCACTGGATGTTCCACACAACCACTGACAATTTGCTAGCAACGACCGAACAAATGTTGGTTCACGTAGACATGAAAGCCTCCGCAGCCTCTCCCATCACATCATCCGTTTACAAAGCCCTTTCCGCCATCATGACTGCACACAAAACAATGCCCATCCCCAAGCAAGTGGGGCGGCAGATGAAAATAGAGTAATGAGAATCTGTATTATGGTTTGCAAAATCACGCCATATTTTCAGGAGAAACTTAGATGAATTTTAGCCTGACTGATGAACAGAAAATGATAGTTTCCACCGTGCGTTCTTTTGTTGAGAAAGAGCTAATACCTTATGAAGATGAGGTGGAGCAGCTTAACGAAGTACGTCCTGAACTGCGCCGGCAAATTACTGAAAAAGCATTGCAATATGGTCTCTATGCCGCCAATATGCCGGAAGAATATGGTGGCTCCGAGCTAGACACGCTCACCTTGACCTTGATGGAACGGGAATTGGGGCGCACCAGCATGGCTTTACAACATTTCGTTGCCCGCCCCAGCAATATTTTGCAGGCTTGCAAAGGAGAGCAAATTGAAACCTACCTGCTGCCCACCATTCGCGGTCAGCGCCAAGAATGTTTGGCGATGACAGAACCGGCTGCTGGGTCTGATTTGCGTTCAATGCGGTGTCGAGCAGTGCGGGACGGTGATGACTATCTGATTACTGGAACCAAACATTTCATCAGCCATGGTGACATCTCAGACTATGTGATTTTGTTTGCCGTGTCTGGTGAAGAGGAAACGTCGCGTGGCACTCGTAAGCAGATTACATCATTCCTGGTGGATATGGGGACGCCTGGTTTTGAGGTGAAAAAGGGGTATGATGTGGTTTCCCATCGTGGCTACCATAATTCAATTCTGGCGTTTGACGATTGTCGTGTACCCGTTGCCAATATTCTGGGTGAGGAACATCATGGCTTTGACGTTGCTAATCAATGGCTCGGCGCAACCCGGCTGGCCGTGGCTGCTTTTTGCGTGGGACGTGGCTATCGTGCCTTAGAGCTGTGTCGGGGTTGGGCGGCAACACGCCATCAATTTGGCCGACCTATTGGCAAATTCCAGGGGATCTCTTTTAAATTGGCTGATATGACGGCCGAACTGCGGGCGGCAGAGCTTCTTACCCTGCAAACAGCCTGGAAAGAGGATCAAGGTATTGCCCATGACGAAGATTTCGCTATAGCCAAACTCTATTCTACTGAAATGCTGGCTCGACTTACGGACAACGCCGTCCAAATATTTGGTGGCATGGGTCTGGCAGAAGAGAATCCAATTGTGCGCATGTGGCGCGATGCCCGCGTGGAACGAATTTGGGACGGCACCAGCGAGATTCAACGACACATTATTTCACGGGCGTTGTTACGGCCGTATGAGCAAAAATAATACGCGCATGACTCGAATGGCAATCAGGTAGGCGTGGCCCTGCACGAATATATCGAAGCTCTGATTACAGATGAGCGAATCAGCATCATCGGTTCGCTGCCTAGCAACCAAATTGCTTTAATTAGCTGTTCCGGTGGGGAAGAAGCAGGTCTGGTGGCGGACACGGCAGCAACGCTAGGATTGTCCATGCCGCCGCTGGGTGATAAACAACGTCAAGCTCTCCATGCAGCTTTGGGCAGTAAGGTAGCCTTGAGCAACCCCTTAGGTTATCATACCTATATTTGGGGGAACGAGGAAGCACAAACTCGCTGCTTCTCTGCAATGCTGATGGGTACGCAGGAGATCACGTTAAAGTTGCTGGATTATCCAAGGCTGAATCGATGTGATAAGTAACCATTCAGGTGCCCGGCACTTCATTACCAAGTCTACTGGAGTAGCACAATCGTTTATAAGTGCCGGACACCTTGGGGGAGTGAATGGTTACTGTGATAATACTGCTTGGATCAAAACGGTGCGTGCTTTTTGCCGCACTGTCAAAGAACAGAAGGGGTGTGGTGCGGTGAAAAAGATTTACTCTTGCCAAGTGCGCGAAATTGAGAATCTCTGGATTCTGATGTCGGACGGGACGCGGCTGGCGGCACGACTCTGGCTGCCAGAGGATGCCGAGTTAAACCCGGTGCCAGCCATCTTGGAATATATCCCCTACCGTAAAACAGATTTTACTGCCTTGCGAGATTCGATCCGCCATCCCTACTTTGCTGGACATGGGTACGCTTCAATCCGGGTAGATATGCGTGGCAGTGGCGATTCGGATGGCATTCTCTACGATGAGTATTTGCCCCAGGAACAGGATGATGCTTTGGAGGTTTTGACCTGGATTGCCGCGCAAAGCTGGTGTACGGGGGATGTAGGCATTATTGGCAAGTCATGGGGTGGGTTCAACGGCCTTCAAATTGCCGCCCGGCGGCCGCCCGAACTCAAAGCAATCATCACTCTTTGCTCCACCGATGACCGGTATGCCGATGACGTTCATTACATGGGGGGCTGTTTGCTGGCCTCCGAAATGCTCTCATGGGCCTCGGTGATGCTGGCTTATAATGCTCGACCACCCGATCCCCGATTTGTAGGCGAGCCATGGCGGGAAATGTGGTTGGCACGGATGGAGGAAACGCCCCCCTTTGTGGAAGCATGGCTGCAACACCAAAGGCGGAATGCATTTTGGCAGCATGGATCGGTGTGTGAAAATTATGATGACATTATCTGCCCTGTGTATGCGGTCGGCGGCTGGGCGGACGGGTATACAAACGCCATTTTTCGCCTGTTGGCCGGATTATCTGTTCCCCGTAAAGGTTTGATAGGTCCCTGGGTGCATGAGTATCCAGAAGTAGCTACGCCCGGTCCGGCCATTGGCTTTCTGCAAGAATGTTTACGCTGGTGGGATTATTGGTTGAAAGGGATCGAGACGGACATCATGAAGGAGCCAATGTTACGAGCCTGGATGCAGGAAAGTGTGCCACCGCAAACCGAGTATGCGCTGCGTCCGGGGCGATGGGTGGCAGAACTGGCTTGGCCTTCTTCCCATATTCAGAACCAAACCTATTGGTTAAATGCAGCTACGTCGGATACGGTTGCCGGTCGGTTAAACAGTCAGCGAGCACCAGAGGGAACAGCGATTTCCTTCAAAGGATTTCAGGTTCATGGGATGGATGCTGGGGTTTGGTGTGCCTATGGCAACCCTGGAGATATGCCGGCTGATCAGCAAGAGGAAGACGGCCGTTCCATCTCTTTTACCTCGTCCCCCTTAACCAAACCGATAGAAATCTTGGGGTTTCCGGAAGTGAGTTTGGCTGTGTCCGTGGATCGGCCATTGGCATTATTGGCCGTGCGCCTGTGCGACGTGGCCCCAGACGGTGCATCTACGCTCGTTAGTTGGGGACAGTTAAATCTGACCCATCAGGAAAGCCACGAAAACCCAACCCCTTTGCTGCCTGGTCAGCAATACCAAATTGTTGTACGCCTCAATGCGATTGCCCATATTTTACCTGCTGGTCACCGATGGCGGGTTGCCGTCTCGCCCACCTATTGGCCTCATGCCTGGCCTTCTCCCGAAGCGGTAACGCTGACGCTGTATCCCGGTGGACGGCTGCTGCTGCCCGTGCGCCCTCCTCGTGAAGATCATATTCTCCCTTTTGCACCACCGGAAGCGGCACCATTGATGGCCCGGGAAACCTTACGATCGGAATCACGCCGTCGTACGGCAACATATGATCCAGGGACGGGACGTTGTTTGGTTGACGATTTTGCTGATGAAGGAGCGCAACGCCTGCTCCTCAGTGGTATTGAGTATGATACTGTTCGCCATAATCAGTATGCCATCACCGAGGGGGATCCCCTCTCGGCAACTGCCCAATGTGATCGGACGATTCACATTGGCCGTGGCGCGTGGCGTACACGAGTGGAAACGGTCAGCAAGATGTGGGTGGATAGTGAAACTTTTTATGTGACCAATAAGCTGACTGCCCATGAAGGGGATGACCAGGTATTTCAGAAAATTTGGGACTTTTCCATCCCACGAGATTTGGTTTAAATGTGAAACCGTAATAGGGTAAGATTGTATCTTGCCCGGACAAGTTGCAAACTTGTCTTACTTTTTCAGAGGAAAAGTGAGTGATGAAAGCTGGCTGGTATAACCAATATGGAGCGGCACATGACGTTATTCAAATTGGCGAAGTGGCAACGCCAATAGCGGCCGAAAATGAGGTGCGCGTGCGTCTTTTTGCTTCAGGCATCAATCCATCAGATGTGAAGAAGCGTGCCGGATTGCGTGGTGCAATGCCTGAGCGGCGTATTATTCCGCACAGTGATGGGGCGGGCGTAATTGATCAGGTGGGGGTAGGTGTTGATACAAGCAGAATTGGGGAAAGGGTGTGGGTTTTTAATGGGCAACATGAACGGCCGTTTGGCACCGCCGCCGAGTATATCACCCTTCCCCAAACACAGGTGGTGCCTCTACCTGCGAATGTCACTTTTGCCGAAGGCGCTTGTTTGGGCATTCCGGCAATGACTGCACACCGTTGTCTATTTAGCGATGGTCCCATTGCCGATCAATCTGTTTTAGTGACCGGTGGGGCGGGTGCGGTGGGTCATTATGCCATCCAGTTAGCCAAATGGGCTAGAGCCACGGTAATTACGACAGTCAGCTCCACACAAAAAGGGGATCATGCCCGACATGCCGGGGCCGATTTCATCATCAATTACCACACCGAAGATGTAGTAGATAAGATTATGGAGATCAGCGGCAGAGCTGGAGTGGATAGAATCATAGAGGTCGATTTCGGCGGGAATTTACCGGTTTCCCAGGCGATACTGAAGAACAATGGCACCATCGCCGCCTATGCCTCAATGGGTGATGTGGAACCGGCGCTTCCTTTTTACCCGCTTATGTTCAATAATATTTCGTTGCGGTTGGCATTGGTTTACAACATGCCCCAGGCGGCGAAAGAACAAGCAGGGAAAGATATTTTGCAGGCTATCAAAGATGGCAAGCTGGTGCATCCAATTGCCACCCAGTTTCCATTGTCCCAATTAGCAAAAGCACATGAAGCTGTGGAGAGCGGAACTTATATTGGCAATGTGGTGGTGGATATTGCTGGATAAAAATCGCACAGGATGGCATATTGATTGAGCCTAAACACCCCATGACGATTCAGGATTTGTTGCGACATATGGCCGGATTAAGCTATGGAGGATACCAGGAAACAAGGATACCCGTAGATATGCTATACGACGAGGCAGATCTGTTTAACTCTCAAATATCTAACGAAGACGTTGTACGGCGAATTGCCCAACTGCCTCTAGCCTTTGAGGGATACCAACCTAATGTACCATCCATGACATACTCCATTAGAAAAGAATTGAGAACTGTTGTCTACAATTCCTTACCAGGGTCTATGCACGGCAACTGAAGGCAGCTTTCCAATTGTACCTTTATCCACATTTAAGTGGACATGTTTTTCTTCGATACGTTTTATATACGAAAGCGGGATAGTTATTTCCCGGCGATCCCACAAATGACCTTCTCGCAGAACTAGATATGTAATGTGTCCATTTTCTGCATCTACAACAAACTCATCTACGCGACCTACCCGACCATCGGTCGCATGTACTTGCGCTCCGCGGCGGACAGCCAGTTCACCTGGTTCAATTTGCCTCAGTTTATGTTCAATCACTTGTTTTGCCGGAACAACATAAGGCCAATAAAGCGTCAAGTCTGAATCATTTGCAAAATTGGAGACATCTGTATAGATAAAATCTTTCCTAGTGAAAGGATCAAGATGATTGAATTCTTTCCGATTATGTTTGAGTACAATGATTTCCCGAGTGGTTGCCGTGATCCAATCTATGGGTACAAGTCGCTCGGTGCGCGACGGCCATTGTTCCTTTACAACCACATGTGTCAGTTGTTCGGTAGCAGGATTCAGAATCATCAAGGTAGAACGGCCACAACGGCCGTCGGTGCAATGTACATCAACATTTAATGGGATTTCCATCAACATTCTTCCTTAAAAAAACTAGTGAATAACGATCGCATTAAAATTCTGAAGCCAGAACCGTCATCTCAGGAATTTTGCTACCCCCTTCTTCATTAGCCAGATGACAAGCCACAAAATGACCAGGGCGCATTTCACGAAATTCAGGTATCGTTGTAAGGCATTGCTCAACAGACAATGGGCAGCGTGTGTGGAATACACAACCCGATGGCGGATTCGACGGGCTTGGCGGATCTCCTTTAAGAATGAATTGCCGTCGCCGACGTTCAAGTTTTGGTTCGGGTAACGGAACGGCCGAGATCAATGATTGCGTATAGGGATGAAGAGGCGTTCTAAAAAGTTGATTCCGTGAAGCCAGTTCCATCACTTTACCCAAATACATGACCGCCACGCGGTTCGAGATATGGCGAACCATACTCAGGTCGTGGGCAATAAAAAGAAATGTCAGGCCGAGCCGCACTTGCAAGTCTTTGAGCAAATTAACCACCTGGGCCTGGATGGACACATCAAGTGCCGAAATAGGTTCATCGGCTACAACAAATTTGGGATCAAGCGCTAGAGCACGGGCGATGTTGATGCGCTGTCGCTGACCACCAGAGAATTCATGTGGAAACCGCTTAAGCCAGTTAGATTTCAGACTAACCAATTCCATCAGTTCTACCACCCGATCATGCACCTCACGTTCATTGCCTCGATTATGAATCCGCAACGGCTCGCTGATAATTTTCTCAACTGAATGACGTGGATTAAGAGAAGCTATGGAGTCTTGAAAAATCATCTGTATTTGTGGTCTTAACTCGCGCAGTTCCGTACTGTCAAGCGTAGTCAAATCAATGCCATCAAAATACACATGACCGGATGTAGGTTCGTGCAATCGCAAAATAGCACGACCTGCTGTTGACTTGCCGCAGCCGCTTTCTCCAACAACCCCCAACGTTTCACCCCGCATGATATCAAACGAAATACCGTCT